>MEQJ01000032.1:22947-31380 GCA_001770165.1 Bdellovibrionales bacterium RIFOXYD1_FULL_53_11
CGGCGCCGGCGCGGTTGATTCAATGCTCAATAATTATACCGCAAGCAAAAAGCCGCGGTCCGATGACATGTATTCGCCGGGGGGGCGCTCCGGGATGAGGCCGGATTACGCGACTGTTGTTTATACAAAATTTGTTAAAAGGGCGTTTGTGGATGTGCCGGTGGTTGTCGGCGGGGTTGAAGCCTCGCTCCGGAGGCTCGCCCATTATGATTTCTGGCTGGGCCGGGTGCGACCGTCCGTGCTGGTGGAGTCCGGAGCGGATGCGCTTGTTTTTGGCATGGCCGAAAGGCAGATCGTGGCGCTGGCAAAGGCGCTCCGTGATGCGGCAGTGCCGGGGCGCGAGGCGCTGCAAGAGGCGCTAAGGCAGGAGCGCGGCGTGGCCTGGCTTTCGGACGACAAGCGTGTGGAGCCGCCGTTCAAATATCTGCGCTTGCCTTCGTTTGAAGAAGTCCGGGACGATAAACGCAAATTTTTGCGCTCCACGATGCTTGTGGAGGCCGAGACAAATCCATACAACGCAAAAGCCCTTGTGCAGCGCCATGGTTCGCGCATGGTGGTGATCAATCCGCCGGTGCTGCCAATGAGCGAACAGGAGCTTGACGCGATCCATGAGCTGCCTTTCACTCGCCGTCCGCATCCTTCGTATAAAGAAAAGATCACGGCCCATGAGATGATCAAATATTCGGTGACGGTGAACCGCGGTTGTTTCGGCGGCTGCTCGTTCTGTTCGCTCGCGCTTCATCAGGGTCGCATCGTGCAGTCCCGGAGCGAGCGGTCGGTACTTGAGGAAATCAAGGGGCTCGCAAGGCTCGATGGTTTCAATGGAATAGTATCGGATGTCGGAGGCCCGACGGCAAACATGTATGCGCTTGGCTGCGGCGACGAACAGGCGCGCGCGGCCTGCCGGCGGCCGTCATGCCTGTATCCAAAGCCGTGTCCGAGGCTGATAACTTCGCAACGGCGTTTGACTGCGCTTTTAAAAAAGGCGAGGGCGCTGCCCGGAATACGCAAAGTGCTGGTGGCAAGCGGCGTGAGATTTGATCTTGCGCTGCTTGACCCGGAATTTCTGGAAGAACTTGTACGGCATCATGTGGGCGGGCATCTCAAGGTGGCGCCGGAACATGCCGACGACCGCGTGCTTGCCCTGATGCGCAAGCCCGGGTTTGCGCTTTTTGAAAAATTTCTTTCGGAGTTCGAACGCATTTCAAAGGATGCCGGCAAGGCGCAGTTCGTGGTTCCGTATTTTATTTCCGCCTTTCCGGGATCAACCCCCGAGGCGATGCGCCGGGTCCGGGAGTGGCTGGGGCGGAAGAACTGGCGTCTCCAGCAGGTGCAGCTTTTCATACCGACACCCATGACACGGGCCACCGCTTTGTTCTGGAGCGGTATCGATCCCGAGTCCGGAAGGCCGTTGTTTACCGCGCGGGAGAAGAAGGATCGTGAGGAGCAGCGGCTGATTCTTCAGCCGCATCGAGCTCGCGCAAAACGTTCTGGCGGGAGGTAACAAGGTTTGTTGCCCGCGTTATTGCCGCCAGACAGCGGGTTGTTATCTCCTTGTTTTCCTTTTCAGCCGTGATCTGCCCGTCGCTTAGCAGCTGTATCAGCCCTTTCGCCGCACAAAGCGGGTTCATCAATTCGTGAAGAAAACCGCGTTCGTCCTGATTGGTACCCATTCTCTTATGTTATGACGCGGCGACTTATGATTCAACATAAAAGATTTAGACATTGCGACTTTTATGATTTTTTATGAAAAATTGTATTTTTTTTGACAATTGCTCCGTTATCCTTCTTTATCTATGGAAAGGCTTATGCACACTGAACGGACAGAAAAGTCAAAATGTATTCTGGTTGTGGACGATGATTCTGACAGCGCTTTTTTGATCAAGCAGCTTGTTCCGCCGGATATAACGGTTTATTCGGCTGAAAACGGATTGGATGGGATCAGGCTTGCGCAGGAAATCAATCCCTCCCTCATCGTACTTGATATCAACATGCCGAAACTCGGCGGCATCGAGACCTGCCGGTTGCTCCGTTCAAATGATTCCACCAAGAATATTCCCGTCATCATGCTTTCGGCATCTTCGGAGGTTGATTCCAAGGTGGATGCATTCATGCGCGGAGCCGATGATTATGTTTCAAAGTCAGCGGACAACCGGGAGCTGCAGGCAAGGATATCCGCAAAATTGAGGCGCGTTGATGAAACACGTCCGCCGATGCATCGCCAGGCGCGCAAGGGGTCTCCCGCCATCAGTTGCGGCGGTATTGAACTCAACGAGGACAGATTCGAAGTGAAGATCTGCGGTAAAAATATCGATTCAAGCGTTCTCGAATTCAAGCTGCTCAAGCACTTCATCAACAATCCAGGACGGGTTTTTTCGAGGCGTCAGCTTCTTGATTCCTTCTGGAAGAACACAGTTGTCACTCCCCGCACGGTTGATACCCATGTCTCCACCCTTCGCAAGAAGATTGAAGGGGCCGGCTATGTCATCAAGTCCATCTATGGGGCGGGATATATTTTTTCTGCCGAGTCCACGGATTGTGTAAAAAACATCAAACAACAATCATCAAACCAATAAATCCGGCATGACAACGCATGTTGTGCCGATGTTTTTGCGCCATTCGTCCGATTCGCTGACATAATCAATTATTGCAGCATTGATCAGGGGGAACGGGAATGATGCCGGCAGAGAGCGAGTTTTTACTCGAGCTCCAACATGCTTTTTTGCAGGAGGCGAGCGATCTTCTTGCGGCCGTTGAAGACAGCTTCATCCGCATGGAGCAGAATCCGTCCGACGGCCCGGAGTTCGAAAAAATTCTCCGGCTTTTTCACAACATGAAGGGATCGGCGGCGGCAGTCGGGTTCGAAGGGTTGTCGGCGTTCAGTCACAAGGTGGAAAATCTCCTGGTTGCCGTCCGGTCGAAAACAGTCAGGCTTGATGGCGCAATCGTTGACGTGCTTCTTTCATGCAATGACAGGATGTCGAAATTCATTTCGGCGCTTGGGCGCGATTTCTCCGCAAGCGTGGATACGGAAGACGTGGTGCGGAATATTGAAAAAATCATGGGCGCTGCGGCCGCCCCGTCCGGACCGCCGCCGACGGCGCCGACGGCGCCGTCGATTGATTCGCAGCTTTTGCAGGATTTCATGGCCGATGTGACCGAAAATCTGGAGGCGATGGACGGCAATCTCGTCACGCTCGAAAAGGAACCGGCAAACCGTGAGGCGGTCGAATCTCTTCTGCGGTCCTTCCATACGATGAAAAGCGCATCGGGGATACTCGGTTTTCCGGCGCTTGAAGGGCTTGCCCACGAGGTGGAAAGTCTGCTCGAAAAGATGCGTGACGGCGCCGGTGAATTCACAAAACATGCCGCTTCCGTCTGCCTTGATGCCGTATCGATCATCCGCGCCATGTCCGCATGGGCGAAGGATGGGGAATGCGGGCCGCTTTGTTCCGGCACGCCGGAAATGTCGGCGCTTCTGGTGCGGCTTCGCGGCGAGTGCCGTGTCCATGTCCCTGAAGCCGCGGTGCCGACCGTCGAGGGCGCGGTAAAAACCATCACGGGGGCGGCAATACGCGAGGGCATCAAGGTCGATGCCGACAGGCTCGACAGGCTTGTTGATACCATCGGCGAACTGGTGATCGCCGAGGCGATGGTGGCGCAGTCAAAAGAGATAATGGAGCTGCAGGGTGCGCTCATTTTGCACAAGCATCTTGATCATCTCAACAAGATAACGCGCAATCTGCAGGAGATCGGCATGGCGCTCAGGATGGTGCCGATCCGCCACACGTTCCGCAAGATGGTCCGCATCGTCCGGGATCTTTCCAAAAAACTCGGCAAGGACGTGGAACTTAAAATAACCGGGGACGACACGGAACTCGACAAGACGGTTGCCGACAGGATCGGCGATCCGCTCGTGCACATGGTGCGCAACGCCGTAGATCACGGAATTGAAAAAACCGCCGACGAACGCACATTGCGCGGAAAATCCCCGCAAGGCACGGTGCAGCTCCGGGCTTTCCACAAGGGCGGAAGCGTTTGCATAGAGATCGAGGACGATGGCCGCGGTCTTGACCGCGGAAGGCTCATCGAAAAAGCAATTGAAAAAGGAATAATCCAGACCGCCGACGGGATGAGCGACCGCGAGATTTTCAGTCTGGTGTTTCACTCGGGGTTTTCGACGGCCGAAAAAGTGACTGACGTTTCGGGTCGCGGCGTAGGCATGGACGTCGTAAAAAAGAACATCGAAGAGATTCACGGGCAGGTCGAGATACGCAGTGAAAAGGGAAGGGGTTCCGTGTTCTGCCTCCGGATTCCGCATACGCTTGCGATCATCGAGGGCATGGTGATCACGGTAGGTGAGGATATCTATGTGATCCCCACCTATTCGATTCTCAGCTCCGTGAAGCCGTCCAAAGCCGATATCGCGACCGCGTCCGGCGCGCGCGCCGAGATGATCCGCTATCAAGGAAGGTTGCTGCCTCTTTTCAGGCTTTCGAGATTTTACAACATATCGGCCGCCAGCGAAGAGATCGACAAATCGATCGTGCTCATTGTCGAGGAGGACGGACGGCGGGTAGGTCTCATGGTTGACGGCATACTCAGGCAGCAGCAGTTTGTCATCAAGCCGCTCGGGGATTTCATGAGGGGCGTGCCCGGGGTGTCGGGTGGGACGATCATGCCCGACGGAACGGTGGGGCTCATTCTGGATGTGGGATCATTGCTCGTGCAATTTGGATCGAAAGCGGCAGTTAACGCAGTGTAACCAAGGGAGGAGCTGTGGAAGTTGAAAAAAAGAAAGAAGAGGTCCGGCAACCGGAGGCGATCAAGGCGCTCGCCGGCAAATATCTCACCTTCAGGCTCGCGAGCGAGGAGTACGGGCTCGAAATATTGAAGGTGCAGGAGATAAACGGCATCATGAACGTGACAAAGGTTCCCAAGATGCCGCCGTTCGTGCGGGGGGTGATCAATCTCCGGGGCAAGTTGATTCCGGTGATAGACATGCGCCTCAAGTTCGGACTGCCGAAGATCGATGATACTCAAAAAACCTGCATTATCGTTGTGCAGGTGGACGGGGACGGCAGTGCGCGGCTCACGATCGGCGTGATCGTGGACAACGTGTCCGAGGTGCTGGACATCCAGCAGAGCCAGGTCGATCCTCCGCCGGCGTTCGGCACGCAGATCAACACCGAGTTTATGCTCGGAATGGGCAAGGTGGGCGAGAAGGTGGTGATCCTTCTTGATATCGACAAGGTTTTAACTACTGCGGAGACGGCGCAGATACTGACCGTTGCAGAAACAAAATAAAGGAGAATTGAAAATGTTCAAGAACATGAAGCTTGCAAAAAAAGTCCTGATGGTGATGGTTTTCTCGCTGGTGATATCGGTGGTTGTCGGGGTGATCGGGCTTTTTTCGGTGGACGAAGTGAACCACATCAATCATCAGATGTACAAGGCGGCGAAGTTGAATGAATTCTTTGTGAGGATGCAGATGGCCCATCTGGACTGGCGGTTGAAGCTGGGATCGTTCCAAAGAGACGAAAAAATGACCAGGGTCACGGCTGAAAAGAATCCCCACAACTGCGCCTTCGGCAAATGGTATTATAGCGACGAATCGGCAAAAGTGAAAAGTGAGATGCCCAAGCTCGCGCCTGTTTTTAGCGAGCTTGAAACCGCACATGCAAAGTTCCATGAATCGGCCGAGGAGATCGAGCGGATGCTGCTGTCTGGAAACAGGAAATCGGCGATTTCGTTTTTCGGCACTGAAGTTCCCGTCAGGACGCATAATGCGATCGGCAGGTTTGAAACGCTTGAAAAACAGGTCGGAGAGTACGTCAAGGAATACGAAGTGAACACCGCCGGTACGGTCAGATTCACGAATATTCTTGTAATTCTGGTGATCGCGCTGGCCGCGGCCCTTGTGATCGTCTTTGCCGTTTATATTACGCGCAACATCGGTCAAATCATCAGCGGTCTTCTTGGCGAGGCTGATGTGCTCACCAAGGCGGCGGTTGAGGGCCGGCTTTCGGTACGCGCGGATCTCGAAAAGATAAATTTCGAGATGCAGCCGGTCGTCGAGGGCGTCAACAAGACCCTTGATGCCGTGATGGCCCCGATCAATGAGGCGGCAAAGGTGCTCGACAAACTGAGCGCGCGCGATCTCACGGTTCGGGTCGAGGGTGATTACAAAGGCGATCATGCGCTGATCAAGGCAAGCATCAACACTGCGGCTGAGAATCTGCAAAAGGCGCTCAGCCAGGTTGCCGAGTCGGCAGAGCAGGTTGCGTCGGCAAGCCAGCAGATCTCAAGCGGGAGCCAGAGCCTTGCCCAGGGCTCGAACGAGCAGGCAAGCTCGCTTGAAGAAATCTCAAGCTCACTTGAGGAGATGACGTCGATGGTCAAACAAAACGCCGGCAACGCAAGCCAGGCAAAAACCCTTGCCGAGGGCGCCCGTGAATCGGCGGTGAAGGGCAATGACGCCATGCTTGCCATGGGCGATGCGATAAACAAGATCAAGGCGTCCGCCGACCAGACGGCCAAGATCATCAAGACGATCGACGAGATCGCCTTTCAGACAAATCTGCTGGCTTTGAACGCCGCCGTCGAGGCGGCCCGCGCGGGCGATGCAGGCAAGGGGTTTGCCGTCGTGGCCGAAGAAGTTCGCAATCTCGCGCAAAGGAGCGCTGAAGCGGCCAAGAACACGGCAAGCATGATCGAGGAATCGCAGAAAAATGCCGAGGGCGGTGTGACCACCTCCACGCAGGTGGGCGAGATCCTCAAGCAGATCGTGGGCGGGGCCGAGAAGGTCATGCAGCTCGTAGGCGAGGTCAATGCCGCGACAATTGAGCAAAGCAAGGGCATCGAACAGATCAACAGCGGCGTATTGGAGATGAACAAGGTGACGCAGCAGAACGCGTCGCTCTCCGAGGAATCCGCAAGCTCGGCCGAGGAATTGAGCGGTCAGGCCGAAGAACTTGCCGGAATGATCGGCGAGTTCAAGCTTGGGCTGGAAAAGAAGGCCGTCGCGCAAAAACGGGTGGCCGTCGCGGGCCAGGTGCTCAAGAGCAAATCCAAGCCTGTTGAAAAGCAGAACCAGCAAGAGCACAAGCAGTCCGATCAGAAGAAGAATCCCGAGAACGTGATTCCGCTCACGGAAGAGGAACTCAAGAACTTTTGAGTGCGATATGGACAAGCTGACATTCAAGCGGCTCAGCGAACTGGTTTACAGGAGGAGCGGGATAGTTCTTCGCGAGGGGAAGGAGGCGCTCCTCCTGGCCAGGGTCGGCAAGCGCATGCGCGTGCTCGGGCTTGAATCTCCGGAGGACTATCTTCATTTTGTATCCGACGACAGGAATTCGCCGGAACTGGTGCATCTTGTTGACGTGGTATCGACGAATGTTACGCATTTTTTCAGGGAATCGGCGCATTTCACGCTGTTTCACCAGCTTCTCAACCACTGGCAGCTTCAAAAGCAGGGCAGGTTTGCAATCTGGTCGGCCGCCTGTTCGACCGGACAGGAGCCCTATTCCATCGCAATGACCGCGGACGACGCGCTGGCAGGTACCGGGGCCGCGTTCAAGATACTGGCCACGGATATTTCAACAAATGTTCTTGGCAGGGCTTCGGACGGCATTTACGAAAAGGACGAAGTCGCCGGAGTGCCGCCCGATTTTTTGCATAAATATTTTGAAAAGCTTCAAGACGGCAGATACAGGGCGGTTGCTTTTTTGCGTTCGTTTATAACATTTTCGAGGATCAACCTCTCGGCGCCGCCGTTTGCCATGAGCGGGCCTTTTGATGTCGTATTCTGCCGCAATGTGATGATCTATTTTGACGACACCGTGAGACGCCGGCTTGTTTCCGAAATCCACCGCCTTGTAAAACCCGGCGGAGTGTTGATGCTCGGTCATTCTGAAGCCATAACGGGCTATGACTGCGGTTTTGATCCAGTTCGCCCCTCAGTATACAGAAAGCGGGCCGTATCATGAAAAAAACCGGCAATCTGGTGGTGGTGGGCATTTCCGGGTTTTCGGTTTCAAATGATCCCGACACGACGATCGTGACTTATTCGCTCGGCTCATGCGTCGGGGTGTCGTTGTATGATCCGGTCGCAAGGGTGGGTGGGCTTTTGCATGCCATGCTTCCGTCATCAAGCAGTGATCCGGCAAAAGCCGAAACGAATCCGGCCATGTTCGTTGATACGGGCATGGTGAGCCTGCTTGGTGAAATGCTCAGGGCCGGCGCCGATAAATCAAGAATCCTGTGCAAGGTCGCCGGCGGCGGATCGCCCGTTGATGATGCCGGGATGTTCAAGATCGGAGAGCGCAACTTCGCGGTGCTCCGGAAGTTCTTATGGAAGAATGGAATCATGATCAAAGGCCAGGATGTGGGCGGCAGGGAACCCAGGACGGTGATACTTGATATCGGGACCGG
>MEQJ01000033.1:0-5076 GCA_001770165.1 Bdellovibrionales bacterium RIFOXYD1_FULL_53_11
ATTTCCCTGCTGGTAAAAGAAGGATTCCTGCCCGCCGAACCCAACTATCTTGATGTTTTTCCGGTTTCAAACAGCGCCGTGCGCCGCGGCCTCGGTGATCGCGGCAAGCGTCTTTCAACAGCCGTGCTCAAGAAAAAGGCGATCATCAAATGCGTCGGCAGTGCCATGAAAAAATACGGACCGAGTTCCATGCACCGCTTCGGCATGTCGGACGATGATCCCGCAAATATCGCGCTCATCATCGAGGCGGTGAGGATTTTGAAGAAAAGACATCCCCTCAACTCGTTTTATGTGATCCACACCGACAGAACCCCCTTCACAAAGGAGGAAATCCTGGCGGGTGAGGAAGATTTGCCTCGTGAAGATATATGTCCGGACCAGCTTGAATTGTTTTAGCCGTTTGCTATTGTAAGAACATATGAAAAACGTCAGATACAAGACCGTCCTCATTACAGGGGCGGCAAGCGGCATCGGGTATTATACCGCACTTGAGTTTGCAAGGGCGCGGGCGGAACTCATTCTTACGGATGTTAACGAAAAAGATCTTAAAAAAACCGCTGATAAATGCGAAAAACTCGGCGCGAACGTGCTGACTTATGTTGTTGATGTGTCGGACAGGGGCCAGGTCGGGCATATGGCCCGCGATATCGACAAAAAAAATCTCAGCGTGGACATCCTGATCAACAATGCCGGCATCGGGTATCTTGGTGATTTTTGCGAAACATCCTACGACACCTGGGAAAGTCTTGTTAACGTCAACGTCTGGGGCACGCTTCACCATGTTTATGCATTTCTGCCCGGGATGATCAAAAAGGGACAGGGACAGATCGTGAATGTTTCGTCCGGGCAGGCGTTTTTCAGGCTGCCGACCTGGGGCGCATATACCGTGACCAAGCTGGCGTCGGGTGGATTTTCAGAAATACTTCATTATGAGCTGGCACCGCTGGGCATCAAGGTCACCACGGTATATCCATATCTTGTAAATACGCATTTTTACGACACCATGAGCACTGACACCTTTGGCGCAAAAATGGTGAAAAAATACATGCATTTTTTCGCCAACGAACCGCAGACCGTCGCGCGCAAGGTGTTCCGGGCCGCGGTCAAAGGGAAGCGCATCGAGATGGTCAACGTGTTCAACTATGTTGGCTATTACATGCGGTTCATTCCGTTCGTGCCCTGCATCGTGAGCAAGGTGGCTTATTGGTTTTTGGGCAAAACACCCGAAGCCCTTGGCGCTCCCAAACGGCCCGGCAGGTGCGCGGCGTTTAAAAAAATGGTCCGGGAGCGGCGCCTTGGTTTTTCGCTGGACGAAGTCATGACCGGCGAGCATGAGTTCGCGCCCGGTCACGGTCCGGACGGGAAGAAGTTCATGGAATTCCGCGCCAACTGGGGAACAAGGCATATTACAAAATGGCTCAACCCCTGGTCCCGGGATTTCATGAGCAACCATCTTTCCGGAACGGTGACGATCGAGGGGCTTTGCAAGGATGCGCCGATGAAGGGCAAACTCGAACTCAAATATTTTACCGAGCGCAAGCTGAGATATACTTTTGCGTTCGACGTTGACGGCAAAAAATACGAGTATACCGGCGAGAAGGTCAATCTCTGGCCCTGGAATCTGCCCGTCACGCACACAACCTGCTATGGCACGCTCAGGCTGGCCGGCACGGACAAGGTGGTTTCAAGGTCGATCACTTATTTCAGATTTTGCACCATGCCGGCGTTTTTGCTCAGCACAAGGCTCTGTTAGATCAAAAGCGGAACATACGGGTTTTTCGTGCGCGTCACCACTTCAAACGAGGCCGTGCCAGGGGCGTTGAAGGTGGCCTCAAGCTTTCCGCGACGGTAAACAAGAAGATTCATTTCCGACACCTTGGAGTTGTAACAGTACAGATATGAACCGTCGGTGTCCTCGTAGGTGACGCCGGCAAAGTCGCGGTGTTTTGCGCGCGCGTGTCCGCGGAACGACAGCTCGCCGCGGTCGGCCTGGAAGTGCCACTCGTTGCCGGTATGCGATGAGCGCGAACGGAGGCTGTGCCAGACCGAGTTGAAACGATGATCCACCCCGCCATGTCTGATGAAGAAGGTGCCAAGTTGTGGCGAGGCAAGAGCTGGGGTTATGCGCGAACGTCCGCACAGTCCGTCAAAAACGACGTCCGCCGGCTCGCCGCGGTCATTGAAGAACATGTTGCAGTGGCCCCACACCCAGGAGTGGCCGTTACGGGGTCCGGCAAGATGTCCTTGCATTCCGGGGGCGTCGGTCCAGGTGAAGGTTTCGCCGCCGACTTCGCAGGAACCCGAAAAAAGAAGGTCTTCGTGGACGGTAAGCGCCTTGTTCCTGACTATGCCAAGCCCGGCAAGAACCCGGGGGATGAAATCGAAAACCGTGTCGGCGCGCGGCCGGATCGAAAGATTCCACCGGATGCTCCGGCCCTTGGAATTGATGACGCCTTTTGTATGCGTGTCGCTCAGCTCGCAGCCGCCAAGCTTCAGCGTGAGGCCGCCGTCACTTCTTTCGCTGGTGAAGGCCTGAAGGTCGAAAGTTTCTTTTACTGCGGTTTTGGCTGTGTCGCCGCCTTCGATGCGTTTGAAAAGTATGGCCCAGGTTTCCGCGATCCTGCGGAATCCGTTTATACTCGAAAGGAGCGTGAACCTGATCCACAGCGCGTTGCCGGTTACGGGACTGTTGAGTTTGAGGAACCAGACTTCCTGGAACCCGCTTTGTCTTTCGGCGGACAGGGTGTTCCACCAGGGGGCGTTGGGATGAGCGGTTCCCGCGTTATTCATGTGTCCCCGTGCGTGCGTTTGCGATGGTGATCCAGGTCACGTAAAGCGCTATCGGAAGATCGGTTGCGGCACCGATCAGATACGCAAGGCAATGTCCGTGATTGATGAAGGCATATAAAAATCCGGCGATGGAAACCGTTTTTGAAAGGATGTGCACCAGCGCATATCCCCGGATTCCGGGCGATTCCGCGGCAAGGAAGGAGAGCGCCGCCAGCATGGCCATCATGGCTGAGGTCATCACGAGCCAGAAGCGTTCTGCGGATTCCGCTATCGGCTCAAGCAGGCCGAGTTTTGTCGGAAGATTCATGACATAAAAAAGCTGGTTTGGAATAAAGAAGAACGCAAGTCCGACGGCTATATAAACAACGCCAAAAAATTTCATTGAATTGATGTAGCGCAGTGTGGCGCGGCTATAAGAAGGCCGGGCCGCGGCCTGGCTGGCCGCCGGTGTCGTCGAAGCTGGCTGGTTGTCTTCCATATGACATAAACTTTTGCATGCAAACAAGGCAGGAGTCCAGCTTAAACCTTCCGCATCAGGATGGTGTCCCCCTCGCGGCCCGCGATCTGCCAGAGCTCCTTGATAATGCGTGCGGGGCCATGGCGCCCGATATGCGCGACCCATTGGATGCCGGATGCAATTAGCTCGCGCGCCAGCGCGGACGGAATCGAGCCGCCCGAGGCGATCAGGCACAAGAGTTCAATCCTGCGCAGCGCGTCCCGGGGTGAACTTGCATGCAGTGTAGCCATGGCTCCGCGGTGGCCGGTATTGATGGCCTGCAGAAGATCAAGCACTTCGGCGCCGCGGCACTCGCCCAGCACTATCCGGTCCGGGCGCATTCTTAGTGTCTGGCGAAGCAAGGTGCGCAGCGTGATTTCGCCGCAGCCGTCGGCGTTCGGCGGCCGGCTCGCAAGACTCAAAAAATGGGGATGCACCGGGGAGAGTTCCTGGGTGTCTTCGAGCGCGATTATCCGCTCTTCGGGCGGAACTTCGGAGAGCAGGTCGCAGGCAAGCGTGGTTTTGCCGCTTCCGGTGCTGCCCGCAATTATTATCGAGTCTCCGCGGATGGTCGCTTCGACCAGGGCCTGGTAATGCCCGTTGCCCGCGCCCCATCTCGCAATCCGCTCCGCAGAAGTATTTTGCACGATGCTGTTGTTCCGGGCCAGCCCCGGCAGTCTGCGGAGCGAAAGCAGCATGCCGGGGCCCGATACAGGCGGAAAAGCCGCGTGAAGACGGTGGCAGGGCGGTATGCACGCGTCTGCAAAAGGATGCCGCGCATCCCAGGTCTTTCCGGCAAGCGAAAGCCGGGCAAGCGTCCAGCGCATCATGGCATCATTGTCCCAGACGGCACCGGTGGGGATTTTCCGCATTCCGTCGCCGCTGTCAGCGAATATTGCGGACGTGCCGTTGATGCAGATGTCGGTCACGCGCGTATTTTCGAGAAGCGCGCAAAGCCATCCGGGCGTGTCGTCAGGACCGGGCACTCCGCCCGGCCCGGGGCTTTCGATCAGCGCAAGGCGTTCCATGGGTATTCCGGGGAGTTTCTGAGCTCGCGCTCGGTTTCGGGGTCGATCCAGTTGCGCGGAGGGGGCATGGGGCCCGCGGGCGCAAAACGCGGCTTGAAGGCCGAGGTGTCCGTTCTCGGCGGACGGTCAAGCGGCAGAAGGATGGCCACAAGTTCCGACCGTTCGCTCAGATAATCTTCCGAGCCGAAGAGCGCCCCAAGAACCGGCAGGCGTTTGAGCAATGGCAGACCGCGGGCCTGCTCGCGCGTGTCTTCCTGCAGCAGGCCGGACAACAAGAGCGGCGAGCCGAACGAGGCGTCCACGATGGTGCGCATCTTGTTGGACTTGATGCCCGGAATATCTTCGACCGCTGTTGCAAGATCGAGATGGCTGACTTCTGTGCCGATTTCAAGGCGGACGCGCACTCCGGCAGCTTGCAATATCTTGAGTTTGAGCGTGAGGCCGTACGCGCGCCAGACGACGGTGGTTGTGTTTTTTGTTTTCACTTTGATCGGGATTTCGCCGCCCGCGAACAGCTCTGCTTCTCCCGGGGCTTTTACCACAAGCTCCGGTCGCGAGAGGATGCGCGCCAGGCCTTCGCCTTCCAGCGCCTCGATGCCGGCGCTCAGCGCCAGTCCCTGCGAAACCCCCTTGGCTGAGACGCTGATCGCCCCCTCGATGGACGCGGGCCAGCTCAGGCCGAAAGAGTTGAAAATGCTTTTTTTAATTTCGAGCAGGAAGACCTGGAAATGCACCGTGGGCGAGCCGTCCGGCATTGATTCG
>MEQJ01000033.1:5084-13261 GCA_001770165.1 Bdellovibrionales bacterium RIFOXYD1_FULL_53_11
ATCCGCAGGCGGAAAGATGGACAGGATTTTTTTCTCGACCGCCGAGCGTTCGTGCGGCTCTCCAAGGGCGCCTCGCACGAGCAAACTGCCGCCGACGCGTTCGGCGCGGATGCGGCCGGCGTTTCTGCTTGAGCGCAGCCATCCGGATATTTTTGCATGGCCTGAATCGACCAGGGCGGGGGTCATGGCGGTTTCGTCGCGGACCCCGGACGGGAAGGCGCGCGCGATGGCTTTCACCCGTGCGGCCTCGTTCATCGAGGATATGCTGCCGCGGATTATCACTCCGGCTCCGGAAGTGATGATCTCGGCCTCGTCAAGCCTGGAAAGCGCCGTTACAAGGGCGGGACTGGTTTCCTGCTGGCTGTTTTTTGCCACGATCACCGTTCTTCGTTCGACCGTGCAGTCCGTTTTCCAGACCCAGAGATCCGTTTGTCCGGGGGCCGCGCCCTTTATGAGCAGGCTCGATCCGTCAGACGGGATCGTGGCCCTGATGGCCGCGCCGCCGGCCGAGAATCTTGCGATGCGTCCGGTTCTTGCCAGCCGCTGCTCGCCAAGGCCGAGCATGAGCGGCGGTTTTTCAACGGCTTCGCTCCAGGAGGGACAGGTGGCGTGATGTGCGGTGGAATGAGCGGCAGGATGAGCGGCGGATGTTGTTAAAATTATAAACAGCGGGATTATTTTATAAGCGTTCATGGGGGCCAGCGTGTGCAAATGCAGGGCCAAAAAAGGTGGTCACCAC
Organism: Bdellovibrionales bacterium RIFOXYD1_FULL_53_11; assembly: GCA_001770165.1. Lineage (GTDB taxonomy): Bacteria > Bdellovibrionota > UBA1018 > UBA1018 > UBA1018 > XYD1-FULL-53-11. The sequence goes on from MEQJ01000033.1 coordinate 5,824, forward strand.
CTTTTGGTTGAGATGTGCGTCATAAGAGTTGGTTCAGAAGGTCGAGTGGTCTTCGTGTTTTACGATTCATTATTGTATCAAATGCCCTTTTTCGGAGTCCCTGTCGGATCAATTCCTCCGCTTCTTTTGGAAATGGTGTATTAAGCCAATCGAGTAAGTCAAAACTTTCGATGGCAGGAAGGGATAATTCCATTCCAGTTCTCGTAAAGTGAATTGGAAATGGTAAATGGGAGAATCCCAGAAGTCCATGGAGTGTACTGTAGGGATAATCTTCGACGTGGGTGCAAAGTTTTGCCCGGACCGGGTTGCGGTAAACATATTTCAGGGCGTGTCCGAAGTAACGTGAACTGTCAATCACTGATCTGTGATATGGACCGCCGAATAAATGGCCGGAGCGTCTGGATTTCAGATTCGACATGCGAGTAATTGTGCTGATAAATACGTTCATTACTTTGCCCAGATCATGCTCTGGAACAGTCAGGATCATATGAAAATGATTTGGCATCAATACCAGCGCATGGAACTCAACCCCATAAACAATATTTAGAAAAAGACATTCAAGCCCCATAAATTCCCAGCAAATATTCAGAGGGAGGTGAAATTCCTCACGGTTGTTCACTCTTGCATTGATGTGATATGGAAGTGTGTTGGTTCTTTGTAGTGGTATGCGGGCCATGCATTCGAACAAAGCAAGACTGATGCCAACCAAAAGGTGGCAGAAGGTTGTGAAATGACGCAACTCTGAACCAAAAGGTGGTGACCACCTTTTTGCCTTTTCGCTTTACAAACCCCTTGTTAGAGGGCAGAAAATCAATTCAACATAATTTGGAGGCCAATTATGACATCAAGAACCGGAAAAACACGCAATGCACGCAAAATCCGAAAAGCGCGCAAGGGCAAAGCGAGGAAACGCCGTGAGCAGAACAAAGGCACGACACCCAAGTTCCCAATCCACAAGGACTGATATCAGGACAGGCAATATCAAAAAAAAGGAGAGACACATGTCCAACAACTTTCTTTTTACATCCGAATCCGTCACCGAAGGACATCCCGACAAGATGGCCGATCAGATTTCCGACTCGGTTCTCGATGCGCTTATCGCGCAGGATCCCAAATCGCGCGTGGCTTGCGAGACGCTTGTCACAACCGGCCTCATTGTAATTGCCGGCGAGGTGACCACCAACACCCGCGTGGATTATGCGCAGATTGCCCGCGAGACCGTAAAGCGCATCGGCTACGATGCTTCAGAAAAGGGTTTTGATTACAAGACGTGCGGAGTTGTTGTAACGCTTGACCGCCAGTCCCCGGATATTTCTCAGGGTGTAACCACCGGCCAGGGCATCCACAACCAGAAGGAACAAGGCGCCGGTGACCAGGGTATCATGTTCGGTTATGCGGTAAATGAATCCGAAGAGCATATGCCGCTTTCGATCGATCTTGCGCAGAAAATGGCCATGCGCCTGACGGCTGTCCGCAAAAACGGGACGCTCAAATGGCTTCGTCCGGACGGCAAGACACAGGTCACGATCGAATACGAAAACGACAAGCCGAAACGCGTTGATGCGATTGTCGTCAGTTCACAACACGATGAAAACATCACGCACAAGCAGATCCAGGAAGCCCTCATTGAAGAGGTGGTCAAAAAGGCAGTTCCCTCCAATCTGATGGACAGCAAGACCAAATTCTATATCAATCCGACCGGAAGGTTCGTGGTCGGCGGCCCGATGGGCGATTGCGGCCTTACCGGACGCAAGATCATTGTTGATACCTACGGCGGCCATGGAGCCCATGGCGGCGGCGCGTTTTCGGGTAAGGATCCGTCCAAAGTCGACCGCTCAGCCTGCTATATGGCGCGCTATGTCGCAAAAAATATTGTGGCCGCAGGACTGGCCGACAAGTGTCTGGTCCAGCTTGCCTATGCCATTGGCGTTGCCGAGCCGGTCAGCGTGCTGGTCAACGCGTTCGGGACTGAAAAGGTCGAATTACGCAAACTTGATGCGGCTGCCCGTGAGATTTTCCATCTCCGGCCGGCCGGAATAATCGAATCCCTGAACCTGCTTCGCCCGATTTACGCCAAGACAGCCGCTTACGGCCACTTTGGCAGGGCCGAGCCCGAGTTCACCTGGGAGCGAACCGATAAAGTGAGTGCGTTAAAAGCATTGAAATAATTTCCCGGTGCTTTAAAATCTATAGGATGCATACCATTTTCGCTGCTATACGGTTTTTTCCGTATTGGGGAATTCCTCTTGCGGTTGTTCTTGGCGAGATCGCCTGGTATTTTCATCGCAAGAGAAGCATAGCTCAATATTATTTCTGGGGCCTGGTCGGAACGCTGGCTGTTACCACCATTCTCTGGATTGTGTTCCGGGGCGATATCAACTCCGACGAGTGGACGCGGCAGATGCTCAGATGATGAGACCTGTATTGTTTATTCTTTTTTTCTGTTCATCGGCCATGGCGGCGGATTCCACCCGGACGCTCAAGCCCGATGCGGCAAGTTTCGAAGCAATGGGGCGCGGGCTTTTGTGGAGCGTCAATTACGACCGCACTTTGATTGACAGCATGGCGGTGGGGTTGGGGTTCGGTACGGTCGGAACAAAAACCGCCACCGGCGGTGATGGCGGCACGATGGCGTATCTGTTGCCGCTTTATTACAATTATTATTTCATGCTGACCCAGGGGTCGATCTATGCCACGGCTGGCGTGGATTTCGTGATCAATTCGGGCAGCGTGAAGAACCTGGGTGCCGCGACCGGCAATGTTGATTTTCCTTCTTACCCCGTCATGCCGGTGTTCGGTGCGGGGTACGAAAACCGCAGCGCATCCGGATTCATGTTCCGTTTTGCCTTGTACGGCATCTGGGGTGACGGTCTTGATCCGTGGGGCGGGTTCAGTTTCGGGTATTGTTTTTGAAGCGGCTTGCAGCCAATAAAAATCTCCTTCATGCTCTTCTGGCAACGGTGTTTTTCGGCGCCGCGGGCGGGATTCTTGCCTCGACGATGAACAATTTCCTTTCAGATGTCCACCAGCTTGATGCCGCGTCCAGGGGCTGGCTGGAATTTCCCCGTGAGTTGCCTGGTTTTTTGATGCTTTTCATAGCCGGCGCAATGCTCGTGATCTGGACGGAGACGCGCATTGCGGCCCTGGCGATGTTTTTCATGGCCGCCGGTGCGCTCGGGTTCGCGTTTCATTCGCCGTCTTATGCATGGCTTGTGGCATTCACCATCATCGGTTCGGTCGGTGATCACATTATATTTACCGTGGAAGGGCCGATCGGACTCAGGCTGGCAAAGAGCGGAAAGGAAGGCCGCCGGCTCGGGCAGTTCGGCGGTGCGCGCAACCTGGGTACGATTGCGGGAGTGGCGGTCATTTATGCGTTTTCAAAACTATTCGGGGACAATTATGCCGTTTTCTATTCGATAACCGCGCTATGTTCGATAGTGGCCGGCGTCTTGTATTTTCGTATCCGGATGGCGGACGAGCAGGGTGGGCGGAGCCGCAGGTTCGTGTTTAAACGCAAATACTCCCTTTTTTACGCGATTAGCGCCCTTTTTGGCGTGCGCAAGCAGATCTTCATCGTGTTCGGCGCCTGGGTGCTCATAAAGGTCCATGGCGTGCCGGTGAGCACGATGGCGCTTTTGTTTTTTGTGGCCGCCGCTCTCGGTGTGGTATTCAGGCCGCTTCTTGGCGACATCATTGATTGGGCGGGGGAGCGCGCAGTGCTTGTGACCGAGGAGTTTTTCCTGCTGCTGGTCTGTCTCGCTTATGCGTTTTCGTCCGATCTGCTGCCCAAGCCGTTTGATCTGTGGCTCCTGTATGCGACGTACGTGCTCGACAGCGTGCTTTTTGCGCTCAGGATAGCCCGGACAACCTATTTGAAAAAAATCGCCGATCATCCTTCAGACATCACGCCCACACTGGCGGTAGGGCTTACGATCGATCACGTTGTGTCGATGCTGATCCCGATTTTGTCCGGGTATATCTGGGTTGCCTGCGGGTTCCGGTGGGTGTTTGTGCTGGCAGCGGTGATTGCGCTTGGCGGGATGGCGCTGTGCGCGCGGATTCCGGCCAAGCTGCCCGCTTCTTGAGAAGCGGCAGATAGCTTTTCAATAGCGCGGAAAGCTCTTTGCGCTTCTTGTCCCAGGGTTTTTCCCAGGGCAGTCCGCGCACAAGCAGCGCCTTGCAAAGATCAAGCATGCCTTTTATGTCGTCCTTGTGCACGAATTCGGGCGCGGCGGCCGCGCCGGTGGTTTCGAGCGGCTGGTTGTGGTAGTTGCCGAGCGGAATTGAAATGCCGATGGCCGGAATTCCATGGGCCATCGCCGGAGTGGCTTCACAGGTGCCGCCGTCCATGAGCTTGCGCTGGTGCCGGCCCGGAAGGTTTTTTGCGGCGGCTTGCGAAAGAATTTGCGTTGCCGCGGCGTCAAACGGAGTGAATTTATCGCCCAGCCTGACCACCGGGCCTTCGCCGATCCGCGCTCCCGGCAGCGTGCGCGAGCATTCCAGACTGATGCATACAACCGGACGGCGGGCCCGGGACAGCCAGCCAAGCGAAAAATGTCCGATCGCCCCGACAAATCCCACTTCTTCGGCCCTTGTAACCAGGCCAATAAATGGTACGTGCATTTTTTGCGCAAAGCGGAATTTGCGGGCCAGCTTGATCGCGAGCGCCGTAATTGCATAAACACCGACAAGATCGTCCGCGGCTTTTGTATGAATGAGCTTGCCGCTTGACCAGTGTGTTTTGCGGAACCTGAAGCCGCCAAAAACATTGCCGATCCCGGCATCAAGATCCCGGATGCGGTTGGCGGTCGGCTTGTCAGGCAGTATCATTGCCATTCCTATCGACGGCCTGTGTCCCGCCTGCGTGACGCTTTCAATGTGACCGGTGCCGAGCCATCCCGTTGCATCTGCAAGCCAGACCGGCGTGCCCCGCATGTTTTTGAAGGGCGCGCCGCCATGCCACTCGGCCTGGACTCTGGATCCCTTGCGCAGCCATTTGACACAATGAAAACCCGGATGATCCATATGCGCCATGAAAACCCGGAGCGGCTCGTGTGAACGTCGGCGGATGATCTGCAGGTACTCCTTGCGCGAACCGGCGCCGACTATGATGTTGCCGTGCGGGTCCTCAAAGTGCGGCACATGGGCGGCGTCAAGCGCGCCGGTGACGGCGCGCGCGACATGCATCTCTTTGAAGGGGGCGGTGGGACAGGAGAGTATGGAATCGAGGAGATTTTGTCTGGACATGGCTTCTGGATATCACGATTTTTTTCCTTTTTCCTGTTTTGGGGGTATGTATCAATCAATGCCCAACAGGGACCCGGCCGAGGCCGCAGCACTGCTTGCCGATATGGCAAAGCTCCTTGAACTCAGCGGCGAAAATCCGTTCAAGACCCGGGCGTTCGAGCGCGCCGCGGAAAATATTTCCGCCACCGCCGGTGAGGAGCTGGAGCGCCGTGCGCGGGACGGGACCTTCACGGAAATCCCCGGGGTGGGGAAGGCGATAGCCGAGGTGCTCGCGGAATTCGTGCTGAGCGGCACTTCGCGCGCACGCTCCGAACTCATCGCGCATCTTCCGCAGGGGCTGCTTGAGCTGGTTAAAATTCCGGGCCTCGGGCCCAAAAAAGCACGTCTCCTGCTCTCCGAACTGCATATCAAATCGATCGACGGTCTTGCCGCGGCCTGTCTCGAAGGCCGCGTGGCACGCGTAAAGGGCTTCAGCGAAAAATCACAAAAAACCATTCTCGACGGCATCGCGCTGGTTTCTTCATCGGCAGGGCGGATGCGCCTGGTTGATGCGCTTGAGCATTCCGGATTGATCATCCGCTCCATAGCGGAAGCCGTGAACCGGGGCAGGCATCCTGCCGCGGGCGTGCTCAGGGTTTGTGAAACAGGAACGCTCAGGCGGCGGCTGGAGACGGTCGAGGCGCTTGATTTCCTGGTCGAGCTTCCGCCCGGACGAAAACACGAGGAAGAGGCGCGCAAGGCCGCGCTCGCGGCGGTATCCGGATATTCGAAAAGCAGCTCGCCCGGTGCGCCCGTGCGGGTGGATTTTGCGGCGACGAAGGATTTCGGTTCCGCGCTCGTCAAATCCACCGGGACGCCGGAATTTTTGGAGGCGCTTGGCGCTCGGGCCGGCGGTTTTGCGTCCGAGGAGGATTGGTTCAAAAACGCCGGGGTGCCGTTTGTTGCGCCCGAGCTGCGCGAGGGCGCCGGGGCCGTGGAGCATGCCCGCGCGGGCCGGCTTGAGGATATTGTCAGCGAACGGGATGTTCAAGGGACGTTTCATAATCACACCACGTGGTCCGACGGGCGGCTCGCGCTTGAGGAGCTTGTCATGGCCGCCGCGCGCATGGGCTACCGGTACATCGGCATCGCCGATCACAGCCAGTCGGCGCATTATGCGCGCGGATTGAAGCCCACTGATGTTTTGGAACAGGCAAAAGAAGTCGAAGCCGTGCGGAAGCGCCACAAGGGGATCAGGATCTTTCACGGGATCGAAAGCGACATCCGCGCCGATGGCAGCCTTGATTACGGCCCGGAAATCCTTTCCGTACTGGATTTCGTTGTTGCGTCCGTTCATTCCGGGTTCAAAATGTCGCACGAAGAAATGACCGCGCGTGTGATGAAGGCGCTGAAAAACCCGTTCACCCGCATCCTGGCCCATCCAACCGGACGGCTGCTTCTTGAACGGAGACCGTATGATGTTGATGTCGAAGCCCTGATCGCGGAGGCTTCGCGCACTGGTGTCGCAGTGGAGATCAATGCCAATCCGGCGCGCCTTGACCTTGACTGGCGGCATGGGCCGCATGTCCGCAAAACCGGCTGCATGATCGCGATAAATGCCGACGCTCACGACGAAGCCGGATTGCATGAGGCGCATTTCGGCGTGACAGTAGCCCGGAAAATGCTGTTGCCCCGCGCGCAGCTTTTGAACGCGCTGGAGCCGGAAAGGACCGCCGCATGGCTCAGACGCAGCTGAAGCCCAGGATGCTTCGTGTGATTGCAGGCCTGAAAAAGGAATTTCCAGAAGCGAAAATCCGTCTCAACTTCAACAGTCCATATGAGCTTCTTGTGGCGACCATTCTTTCGGCCCAGTGCACCGACGACAGGGTCAACATTGTAACGCCGGCGCTTTTCAAAAAATATCCAGGACCGCGCGAGATGGCGGCGGCTCCTATCGGAAAAATCCAGGAGCTGGTCAGATCAACGGGATTTTACCAGGCCAAATCGCTTTCAATCAAGGAATCATCGATCGCGATCGTGCGCGATCATGGCGGCGAAGTGCCCCGGACCATCGAGCAGCTTGTCAGGCTTCGCGGGGTGGGGCGCAAGACCGCGAACGTCGTGCTTGGCAATGCGTTCGGCAGGCCCGGTATAGTGGTGGACCGGCATTTTGCCCGCGTGACGGGGCGCATGGGTTTTACAAAGTCGG
>MEQJ01000034.1:0-1089 GCA_001770165.1 Bdellovibrionales bacterium RIFOXYD1_FULL_53_11
GTATGTTCCGAAAATCGAGATAATCGAAGCTGCTGTCTCATCGCGCACCAGGGCCGTAATGATCGCGCATGCCATGGGCGTGCCGTATGAGGTCGGCGAACTTAAAGAATTTTGCAAGCAAAAGGGGCTCTGGCTTATCGAGGACAACTGTGACGCGCTTGGTTCGCGCTATGACGGACGGCTGACCGGCACGTTCGGAGACCTGGGCACCTTCAGCTTTTATCCCGCCCATCACATCACGCTTGGCGAGGGCGGCGCAGTGGCCACCGGCAACGAAGAGCTTGCCCGCATTGCGCGCAGCATCCGTGACTGGGGCCGGGATTGCTATTGCTCCGGCGGCGAAAACAATACCTGCGGAAAACGTTTTTCGCAGCAGTTCGGCTCGCTACCGCACGGCTATGACCATAAATATGTTTACAGCCATATCGGCTATAATCTCAAGGTTACCGACATGCAGGCGGCGATAGGGGTTGCCCAGCTTGCAAAGCTGGATTCGTTCATCGAGGCGCGCAAACACAATCACCGCACGCTCGGTGAAGCACTTGCCCGGCATTCGGACAAACTCATTTTGCACGTGGCGCCCCGAAAGGCGGATCCGTCGTGGTTCGGCTATGTGATTACGGTGAGGCCGGATGCCGGATTTACGCGAGCGGAGATTGTCGGCGAGCTGGAGAACGCAAAAATCGAGACGCGCAATCTGTTTTGTGGCAATGTGCTCCGTCATCCCGCCTATGAGGGCGTGGAACACAGGGTCGCGGGGGGGCTGGCAAATACGGACGTGATCACTTCGGGGACGTTTTTTATCGGCATTTATCCGGGCATCACGCCTGCGATGATGGAACATGTGATCGGGGTGTTCGACAGGTTTTTCGACCGCAAGGGGTGACGCAGATGGCGCTTCCTGTTCATTTCAACGCTGAAGTGGCACGCATTGTAAAGCATTCGCCCGATGTGGTGACGTATGAACTCCGTTATTGCGACAAGCGTCCGAGGTTCAAGCCGGGGCAGTTCGTACATCTGGCGCTTGAGGAGTATGACCCGTCTTCGCACTGGCCGGAGAGCCGGGTTTTTTCAATTGCATCGGGTCCG
>MEQJ01000034.1:1119-13980 GCA_001770165.1 Bdellovibrionales bacterium RIFOXYD1_FULL_53_11
CGGCGAATTCATGATCAGGCCCCGTGATGCGGCGGACCGGATCGTGCTTGTGGCGGGCGGTACCGGCATCACGCCGTTTTGTTCGTTCATGGAGGAGATTTCGCAGAACATCCCCGCCAACGGGATATGGCTTTTTTATGGCGCGCGCAGCGCCGGGCTGCTGATTTACAGAAAGCTTGCGGACGGGTGCATGAGCGCGACCGCCATGTTCAAGGCGCGGTATTATGCGGAAGATGTTGACGGGCGCCTTTCGATCGCGTCCATTATCAAAGATCTTGGTGGCACGGCCGGTTGCACGTTTTATCTGAGCGGTCCCAGGGCCATGATCGATTCTTTCAAATCCGGCCTTGAGCAGGGCCATGGCGTGGCGCCGGAGCGCGTTGTCATTGATGCGTGGGAATAGCTGACGCCTGTTTCAAATCCCGTGTCCAGATCGATCTGTAGGTGGTAATCAGTTTTTCGCCGTTTTCGCCGAATTCGGTGTAATTTTTGAAATTCTCATATTCAATTCCGATCCTGCCGCCGATGCCCGCGGTGCGGTTTTCAAGAGTGACATCACCAGCATTCATCTTGACGCGGGCGATTTTGCCAGCGCCGGCATTTTTGATCTCATATCCAACGTTTTGCGGCGGACGTATGGAAAGCGGCTGAAAAATGGTGTTTGAGTTGAACCATTTATTGTCCTTTGTATATTCCTCCGGCAGGGCGGACTGCTCGCGCAGCTCCATATTCCATTCATTGCCCTTTTTGATCATAAATGGATTGCCGCCTTTGTATTTTGGCAGCTCGGGAACAACTATTACGCTTACCGGTTTGCCGGCGCGGATATGGGCTCCCATTGCAAGAGGAAGATCGGTTATTACTTCGATATTTTCGAATACCCAGGTGGTTTTTCCCTCTTTTTGGAGTTTTGCAGTGAGACCGGAGGAATCCATATAGGCCTTGGCCATTCCGGCTCCTTCGCCGATGGCGGGCGTCCCTTGAAGCGGCACGCCCGTCCTCGGATCAAAGGCATGCAGCCCGACCTGGTAGCCGAACAGATGGGTATCGTCGCGCTTTTTTGCGGCCGCGAAATATTTTGCAAGTACCTCGTGGATTTTTGCGTTTTTGGCGGGATCAGGGTCGAAAATCTTTTTTCTGAAGCCGGATTTCAGGAAATCAAGATAGGATTTGATCTTTCCGTGCGTCTGCTCGCTGCTCCAGATGATTAATGGAATATATGTTCCCGCCTTCTCGCTCTGTATGGCAACATTGACAAGCTTCAGGTCGACGGGATTGAGGGCTTCGGGGAGGCGCTCAACGGCTGAGACGAGCTTGTCGAGTTCGAGCTTGCTGCGAGCGAGGATGTTTTCAGCAATTTTTGCGGAGTTTTCCCAGCTGCGGAGCTGGCGGCCAGCCGCCTTGAGGATCGTCGCAGGACTTGATGCGGTCAGGATGTTGCTGAGTTTCACAAGCCGCTTGAAATCTTCCGCGCTCATAAGATCTTTGAGATTGAAAGGCAGCAGCGCCTTTACTTGTCCGCCGCCCCTGGACCAGAGACCGGCGCCGCTCGTAAAATATACAAGTTCCTTGAGCCCGTCCCTGCCGGCCTGAACGAGCCCAGCAAGCTGGGCGTCGGTTGATTTATTCAAGTTTATGGCAATGTCTTCTTCGCCGACGCGCTTTACTTTTCCGGTGATTTTTTTTGTTGCACCGGAACGTAAAAAAACCGCGCCCAGTTCGGCCTGTTTCGCGGGGCTGGCGCGGGTAAAAAAGCCGCCCCCGGTTGCGTCGCGGAGATGCTTTTCGGCGGTCCGGCGGGCAAGAACCATGAATTTGTCGCGTGCTTCTTTTACTGCATTTGCAGCGACAGCATGCCAGTTTGCATTTTTTATGTTTTTGTATCCGGCCGCCCTTAGGGCTTCTTCGGGACTATGGGCGGTAAAAACGGCAAATGCGTTTTCAAGTTCCTTGCGTTCGGAGTAAGGAAGATAAGACGGGATGAAATATCTTGTTTCATTGTTTTCAGTTATGATAAAACTGCCGTCTGTGGTTTTTTCGACCGAAGCACGGACGTTTGAATGGTCGCTGAAAATGATTTTTCTTGTAAGGTTTTTGCAATCAGCGCGGTTTTGCCCGCCAAAGGCCGTAAAAGCAAACAGGTGAATCGCGAGAAGAACAAAAACATGTCTAATGGTCCGGGCAAGCCGCATACTTGTTAATTGTCCATCTTAAGGCGCTGATAATCCAGGAGCTGGTTCTTTTTTGCACGGGTCATGGCCGTATGTATTGCTTTCAGGGTTGAGGTGTTCATCTGCTGCGGATGTTGAAAACGAGCATGGTTGACCCATCGCGATATGTAAGTTTGATGCCGTCGCTGGTGGCGGATATTGCAGAATCCGGATACAAACACTCGATACCGGCGAGAAAGCCGGTGAGGGTGGTTTTGGTGGCTGGGCTGACAGTTGACCACATGATGTGCTCTTTGCCGTGAGGGGCTGGTACGGGGCTATTGAAATCTACATGGTAAATAATTCCGTCAATGGTTTGACTCCGTCCCGGTACTCCAGAAATTTTCAGATACTCCGCGGCAGCACTGCTCCAATCCACTTTCTTGATTCCGTATGCAACAATAAAAACCGGAATAAATGCGTCATCGTGGCGGACAAGCTGTTTGAGCACAGCGACAGATATGAGATTGTTGCGTTCACTTGAAGGCAAACCAGCAAGACAGGCGGATGTTTTTTCAATAATACTTTTTCCGTGCCAGTGGCTCAGCGCCACTCCTTTAACATTTGGTGGCGGCAAGGCAATGGGGCTTTTAAGTATGAATGTGCCTGCATTGTTTTCAAGCGGTGCCGCGACTGCAGTCAGCATCATTAGAAAGATCATGATCATTGCGCGTACACCGTGTATTTCACTCCTCCGGCGGCATGCTGGCTTCCGGATGTTGAATAGAGGTCCATTCCGTTCATCTGTATGGTTTTCAGCGTTTCGGCGTTTTCGGCTAGAAACTGCCGCGCCTCGGCGCGCGCCATGTCGGATGATTTGTCAAATGATGCCAGCGTGAGGTGTGGCGTGAAATGCCTGAATGTTTTTTCCGGTCTTGCCCCGAATCTGCCGGCTTGCGCCTTGATTACGCTAACGGTCCGTGCCTGCGCCGGAGCCGCATCAAAAACCAAGGCAACAAGGTCGTTGTTGCGGCCGAAGATATGGAATCCTCCGTTTGAAAATGTCCATCCTTCGCCTTGTCCGCGAATTTGCGATTTGAGCGCGGAGGCTCCGGTATCCGACAACCTTCCGGTAAAGTGAGTTGTCATATGGGCGTCGTCAGGGCTGATGAACTTGAGATGCGGGTACTTTATCTTCCATTTATCAAGCATGGTCTTGAGGCTCGCAATAAATTGCTCCTTTGGTTTCATGGCGACAAACAGCGGGGTTTTTGACATTTCGCCTTTTGCATAGGGAATTCTTTCGAGCACATAATTGACATAGGATCTGACATGCGGTTTGTGCGTCAGCTTTCCGGCAATGATGGAATTGAGGCGGGTTTCGATGGCAGCGAGCATTTCATCGGTTCCGGTTTTTTTAATTCCGTATTTCCTGCTGACCGTCTCTGTCCATGTTTTTGCCAGCGTTTCTGCTTTTGTGATGTTGTGGCCCTTGAGGATATTCAAAAGCTCCGCCTGCGCCCGGAGCTGCCCGAACTCAAGCACCACGGGGTCCTGCAATATGGCAAGAATGTCCCGGTTGAGTTTTTTTACGGTCAGTCTGGCTTTGAATAGAATATTATAATCACCCACGACTTCCCAAAACTGCAGAAGCGCGTAGACACGCTTGAGGATTTTGAGATGGTCGCCGTGCTGCATTTTTTTGATTGAGCCCATGAAGCTCTGATGGATGATTTCAATCGGAAGCGTCTCCGCTCCGCGGCTTGCTTCGAGCAATATAGACATGTCTTCGATGCCGAGAGTGACAGTCGTAGACCGGATTGGAAGTACTTCTTTGCTTCCGGGACGGAGTCCTGGCTGGCTGTCATCAACCTTCATTCCAAGGCGGTAAAGCATGGACGCTTCGGTGTAGGCCCCATCGACCGGCCCCTTCACCGGGGCGGGGATGGCCCAGTCAACCTTGATCCTGGCGTTATCGGCAAAGACCTGTTCAAGCGTGACCGTTCTCGTACCACTGGCATCGATAATGGTTTTGTATCCTTTTCTGACATCATCAAGCCACCACTTGATTCCTTTGACTTCTTTTGTGACCGGCTCAAGGAATTCCCCCGCTTTGAGTTCGATAAAGATATAATCAGGATGATTTTGCAGGACGGTTTCAACGTGTTCTTTGAAATGAGCGACTATCTTTTTTATTTCCGTGCTCGCCGGATTGTTCAGGTTTGCGATATTCCCTTCCCGGACCTTTAGTATCAATGCGGCTTCGCCATCAAGATCGTTTGCTACTTTCGCCACTTTCAGCCTGGCAAATGAGCCGGCCACTCCGCGGGCAATCACAACATCTCCCTTGGATGCGCCGGAAATTGTTTCAACAATCCCGTGTATGCCCGCAATGCCCGGATCAACGTTTTTCATGGCAAGATCGGTGCCGATTACATATACAAAGCCTTCCGGGGTTTTCACTTTTTTCCAGGCCATTGACTGTCCATGCGGGCCGGCATGGAGTATTTTTAGAAGTTCGGGAGGGCAGTCGTATTGATTCTGTCCGGCAGTGGTTGTTGCCGGAACGGCAAGTGCGATCGCGAAGGCGGCTATGAAGGCTCTCAAGCCTTTTGTCTTTTTCAACGTCATAATTATATAGAGGGGTAGTCCATACACCATCCCTCATTCACTATTCGGATTGTTCGAAGGCAATCAAAAGGCGGTAGCCGTTTTTTATGTCGGCTTGATAGTCCAGATTAGTGTCAAAATAATGACTGGCCGGGCGGATGATCTCAGGGGTTTTGCAGTATTGTCATAACATTTTCTGCACAATCATATTTCGGTTTGGATCCGGCCGGAAATTTCTGTTCTAAAAATCTGATACGTTCCGCCCGGTCTTCGATTTTACAGGCATTCCTGAAGACGTCATATTCCGGGCCGAGAGCGTGAGGGGCTGTCAATGCATATTTGTTGACGGCCTGTATGATGTTGGAATCGGCTCTCTCCAATAAAAGCCTGAGCAGGTCTTTCATGTGTGCGGTGTGCTCTTTTGAAAAAACATCATATGCCAGACTGTGCAGTACGTCCTGTTTTCCTGTTTCGATTGCAAATCTGATAAGGTCCTTCATGTCCCGGGCATGAGGTTTCGAGAAGGTTGCCATGACAAGGTAGTTAAGCGCGTTCTGCCCGCTTTTCATTGCGGCAAGTCTTATCAGGTCCTTCATGCCGGCTGCTTGCGGGAGTGAAAACACTTCGCCTGCAAGAGCGCGCAGTACGTCCTGTCCGCCCGTTTCAATTGCAAGGCGGATAAGATCCTTCATCGAAAACAGGGGGGATTTTACAAACACATGTTTGACAACATCGGCAATTACTTCCTGATAACCGGTTTCGATAAGCATCCTGAGGATATCCTTCATCCGGACGGCCTGGGTTCCGGAAATTGCGTGTTTTGCGATGGCGCGCAGGACGTTCTGATCGCCTTTTCTGACAAGTGATTTGATGAATTTACGGGTTTGCAGCGACGGGTTTTGCATTTGCAGTTGTTTAGCCATGTGAACGTAGAAATCGTTGTCTACGATTTCGTCACAGATTTTTCCAAGCAATGTCCAGTTCCCGTTTTTGACCAGTTTTTCAGCACCGGCGGCCGGATCAGAAAGAAAGGTTGCCCATTCCGGGCGCTTAAGGGCCAACAGTTGTCTGTTGTTTTTTGCCGCATCGGCCAGTCCGATTCGTGCGGGGGGCGGGATTGCCGCCGATATGCCCGGCAGGTTTCGATATGCTGCTTCAATAAAATCCCGCACAATCGCCTCGGCAAACGGATCTGTCGGCGCATTGGCAAGCATTTGTTTGAGTGCCCGGCTTGTTTTGTCGGCGTTGCCTTCGCGCGCCAGTGCATGGAGATTACGCCAAAGGGCCCGTCGTTTTTCCAGAAGCGCCGCATTTTCGGGGCGCATCGCATAGGCAGCAAGGTCTTCCATGTATTTGCGTGAGAGTGTTTTTGACACCCGTCCGTCAAGCTGGGTGCCGGTGTTGCTGATTGCGGTCCATCTGCCGTTTATCCTCGCATAGGCGTGTGATCTGTCAAAGTATCTTGGCATTAACTCGTATTTGGAGATGACCCCGTTCATCACCCGCGGCTCAAGTCCGGGCGCAGTGCGGTTCAGGGCGGTAAGAAACACCCTGCTTGAAGGATGTGCCGGATTCATGGAACACATGAGGTGTGTTTTGATTTGATTGTGAATGGTGACCGGAAAGTGGTCTGTGATTGTTTTAGGGATGCTGCCACTGAAGCCCGTGTCCACAAAAACCACTTTTTTGCCGGTCTTCAGTGTGATCTCGCTTAGGCCTTCTTGCGCGAGGTATTCCTTGAATCCGGGCGTATTGATGTTGGATCTGGAGACATTTATCAGCTTGAGCCGTTTCAGTGCGGCCGGGTCATTTCTTGCCGCGATCCGCGCATAGTCATAGAGGTGTTCGCTGTCGCGGGCGATGAAGTATATTTCGCTGTCCGGATATAGCTCGAGCAGTTGGGCGGCAGCCTCAAGATTTGCGCGCTTGAATTGTTCCCATCCCGGCATGAGTGGTGTGTTTTTTCTTGCTTGCACGCTGAGAACGTCCGGTCTTGTCAGATAGCTTTCGGTGTCTGCAGCGGCGGGCGGGGGGATTAATGATTGCAGTGCGCAAACAAAGGCAACGGCTGTTGCCAGTGTCCTGTATTTCAATCTGCGCGCATGCCCGCACACAATGTCCATGATCTGCTTATCGTCGTATTATTGGGAGATTTGACTATTTTGGAGTGTCAAAACCATGACTCAACGTTCGTGTTCCAGTAAACGTTTTTGTTGCACCTGTTACGTTCTGGACATGCGCGTTGTATTCGGAATGGATCGCCAGGTCTTTGCCGAAGTTTTCCTGCTTGAGCAGGTTTGCGATGTATTGGTCGCTGATCGGGAAGGCGGATATCAACTTTGCAGATCCATCTCTTGAATCGGTGATCGAATATACAAGCAGTGCCTTGTAGTTATCTGTTTCACTTGCGGCCGGATAAAAAACAATATCTTTTCTGAATGTCACAGTCCGCATCGTTCCATTAGATTGTCTGATTTCAATTGTTTCGGTGATTCGTGATATTTTGAGGTTTTTGAAGGGGTATCCAACAAGCGGGCGCGCCGCATGTTTTCCGGTCTTTTCAAGAATTCTTATCTTGTCAGGAAAATCCCTGAGTGCGATCCGGCCAAGAAAATAGGTAAGATTTGTAAAAATCGATCCTTCGGCGGGCAGCGGTGAAATCACTCCTCCGGGAAGTCCGAATCTGAGATCGATATTGTGGGTCAGCCATCTTTCCCACTTGAACCCGTATGGAGTTTTGATGGTGCTGAAAAGATATCCGTAAAGATGCTCGGCTGCCGCGTGTACGACAAGCCCGTCTCTCGGCGGTGCGCCGAAAACAGAGAGGATTCGGTCGATTGTCCGGGGTTCCACGATTGTGGTTTTGGCAAATTCGTCGAAATTGACGCAGTTGCCCCAGAGGGCCTTGAGGTCATTGTGTTTGGAATCGGCGGCAATCTTCTTGAAAATCTCAATTGATTTGGATTTGTCTATGCCGGCTTCGGGGTTGAGCGGTTCGTGAACGGCCCCCTGCCGGTCTTTGACGATACCGGTGTATAGTTTTCCGCATTTGTTGTCGGCACCGGCGTTGTTGTTCCAGGATAAACAAGTAAAAAATATTGCCATGACGTGAACGACCGGCTGATTCATCCCATCAATTGAATAATGTGTATCAATAATAATCAAGAAGTATGGTGTGATTATGGCGGGTCATAAATAATGGACCAATATTTTCGATTGTGCTAACCACTCAATATTCAGCCTCTTTTTAAAAGTGGAGAGATGTCCGAGTGGCTGAAGGAGCACGCTTGGAAAGCGTGTTCAGGGTAACACCTGACGTGGGTTCGAATCCCACTCTCTCCGCCATCACGCAGCGATCAAAAACTCAGAAAACTTGGATATCGGTGTTGCGGCTTTTCTCGCGCCCTGTTCCTTCAAATCAATCAAACCATATTGAGCAAGGAGCCGAATGTCTTGATATACATTTTTGAAGTCACGATGGGCAAACCGCGCCAGTTCCTGGATGGATTTAGGTTTTGTCCTTCTGATTATAGACAAGAGTTCAAGACGAGCACCGGTGATCACTTTTCCCAATATCTCAAAGGAAGGGAAGCTAAGAATCATGCAGCCCTTGTAGGTTGACTTCGATGGGTTCTTGAGAACATCGGTAAACCGGTCGAATGCATTCTTGGTTGGCTCAACAATGAGCAATGCCTTATTGATCTTCATAAACAAAACCCTCCGCTTCTATCATTTTTCGGATATCTTTCATTAGTTCGTCATAACCACGAAACAAATAGCCCAACTCCCGATCACCGACATGAAGGTGCGGGCCCTTGGGTTTATGATTGTCAAATCCAAACAGTGTGATTCCTGCTTCGCTAAACCAAGCTCGATATTTTACTCCAGCGGGATATGCGTGGGTGCTTGGTACCTTCCATGTAATCATCTCAAAAATAGCGTTCCTTACCTGTCCGGCTCCTAAGAGTTACTTTCTGGTGAAATATCAAAACAGCTTTCATCTGATGGTTAATATACCATTAGATGAAGAGGGAAATCAACAGTAGTTACGATTTTGCTGCTTCCTTTGCTACTTGCGGGGGTGAGTCGTTGTAATTACACGGTCGTCACAACCTCCGCCATTTATGCGCAACTGCATGAAATCTTTTAAAATTTGAAGGTGTCTGCTGTGATCCCCGCTTTAAATCGATTAATTGTAATGACCATGACTGGGATTTTTCCCAACTAAAGCCAAATAAAAACAGAGGCGTCTATTGAAATAACCTAAGCGATTAGGTATAATGGGTTATAAGGGCTTTATGAAAAACCAACACGCGGTTGCTTTGGGGAAGCTGGGCGGCTCCGTCATATCGAAAAAAAAGGCAGACGCAGTAAGATTAAACGGTCGGCTCGGCGGTAGACCACGCCTGTCCTCGGTAAAAGAGACAGCCTATAACGCAATGTTAGAAGTACTGTTTGGTGAGGACTGGAGAATAGCGTATATGGATTTTGTAGACAGATTCAGAAGCCATCCCTCATATCACCTGATTAAGCAAGAGCCGCCGAACAAGGACAAAAAAATGTATGCGCTATTGCAGTCGATTTGTATTCAGTTATTGATTGAAGCGGGCATCCCTTTACATGGATGGGTTTGCAAAAGCGCTTATCTGGACTCTCCGTGGTTTGTCGCCGGGATGAAGTCATTTTATGCAATGGCAATTCAAGAGTCGCCAGTCGCTTTCAGGAAAAATAATATATTTGTGCTTGGAAACTTTTTGAAAAGGGTATGACGATGAACTTTACGAAGAAACAAATTGAAAGCCTGCTTAAAGAGCTTGGGCATAAACTTCTCCAAGATGGGGTAATCGGGGAAATCGGGATCGTTGGAGGTGCGGCGATGGTCCTGGCATATGCCGCAAGAGAAGCAACGAGAGATGTAGATGCCGTCTTCAAGCCTGCGGCTTTAATCAGGGCAGCCGTAAAACAAATAGCAGCAGAGCATGATTTGCCAGAAGATTGGTTAAATGACGGGGTAAAGGGCTTCATGCCTGGAACGCCGGCGCTTCAAACAACAATCATTGACGTTCCAGGTCTTCGCGCATGGGTTCCGGAACCACAATATATGCTTGCCATGAAAGCAATGAGCGCAAGAGTTGATTCCAAGGACACGGATGATTTGCGCTTTTTAATCAAATTTCTCAAGATCAAGAGTCCAGATGTAGTGTTTGATCTTATTAAAAAATACTATCCCGATAGCGAGATACCGGTCAAAACACAGTACTTTGTGCAAGAGTTATGCAACGACCTAAAAAATACCGGAGTCAGAAGGAAGCGGCAACGGTAATCAGGTCTGACCATATTGGAAACAATGCCTTGGTTATCAGGAATTAAACGCAACATTAATGCGATATTCCGGTTTTTTGTTTTAAGTAATTATGGGTTCACTTTGCTAAAGGTTTTTTCGGTGTGCCGATATCCGGCGGAAGCCCTTCGGCTTCCTGTTGCAAAAGATGTTTGGGCAGAAACACCGCGTTCGCGATCAAGGTGGGGATCACGGCGCTACCGATCACCACTGCGACGAGGTGTGAGTACTGACCCCGTGAAATAATGCCGTGTGTGAGCCCGAACATCGCTGAGATCGAACCAAAGGTCAGGCCGGTGGACATGAGGAGCGTATAGTACCAACGCTCCTTGCTGTGGGGGCGGAAGCGCCTGACGACCGGAAGCAGACCGAATATCTTTGTCGATACTTTGCCGCTGAACAGTACGAAAAAGGCCATAGGCGCCGCAATCAGAGCAGGTATTGAAACGTAAGAACCGGCCCGGATAAAGTAAAACGGGGTCAGAAACCCGAGCGTCAGTGTTCTCAGGCGTTTGAGGTAGTGGTGGTCCCGGCTGAACCGCTTGAAAAACCAGGAGGTCATTCTTGGAAGCAGGAATAAGGTTGCGCCGCAGACAACGATGAAGACCACGGTCTTTGCGTTGAGCGGGGCGAATAAAACCCCCAGGGCGATTACCGTACCCAAGTCCATCGCCGCTGACAACTCCCACAACCAGCGCTTCTTTCCAGGATTTGCGAAGACTGTGCGGGTCAAGTTCGGCTCCCGCAAGAAAGGTCAAAACAACCGCAGCGGTTCCGGCTAGAAACGTGATCCAGGGGACTTTCGGTCCCAGTGCCTCCGGCCCTACGAAGTGATTGATAAGGGCGGCGGCAAAAACGCCGATGATGATATCGACAAGGGCGTTAGAGACGCGTAACCGTGATGCCAAAATGGACGAAACCAGTGCTAAGCCCACCCAGACTGCTGCAAGTGAAAAAACGTCAAGCACAAGATGCCCCCCTCGTTCTGTTAGCGGGATTTGTCTGTGTGCGTGTGTGTCATGACCACGAGCCCACGGATAATACCCGCAGGAGTCATTGGTCACGCATTGTAACGGGTGACGGTTAAGGGCGGAATCCACCGCCGCTACATGGATAACCTTACAGTCGTGGAAAGTGTCGAGTCAAGATTAAGTTCGTTTGATATTTCATGGGACTATTTCAAATATTGTCAGTCAACATGCACAGGCTGAGGGGCCAGCTGTTAGTAGGTGGCAAAAAAAAGAGGGGGAATGATCCCCCTCCTTGATAATGCCGGACTGTCTTCTCTTGAATCTTGATCCAGATACTCAATTCACAGGTTGTATCAGTACGTCAACCCGCCGATTCTGGGCTCTGCCCTTCGAGGTTTTATTGCTGGCCAGGGGTTTTTGATACCCGTATCCCACGGCTTCAATGTTAATGAGATTGTCATCGGCATTGGAAATAAAATACTCTTTAACAGCTGTGGCTCTGGCGATCGACAATCTGTTGTTCATGGCCTTTCCACCCATTGAGTCCGTATGTCCTTCAACGATTACCGAGCTGTTTCCAAAGCTCTTCATCACCTTCTGGACTTTTGCAAGAAGTGGAAAATTAGATCCCTTCAGCACCGCTTGTGCAACTGGAAATTCCAATCCCCTTAAACGTATAGTCAGGGTATTCCCTTTTTTGTAAACTTCTGCTTCGTTCTCAATAAACGCTGCCCGCGCAATTTCATATCGTTCATTGAATGCACGCTCAGAATCAAGAGTGTTCTTGCTCTTTATTAACTGGCCTTGTTTGATGTCCAGTTGGTTTTGTTTGTTTTCAAGCTGGTTGGTTTTAACGTTCAGTTGTATCTGTTTATCTGCAGCCTTGTTCTGCTCGTTTTCCATTTTAAGTGCTGTTTCTTCTGATGATGTTTTTTTTCCGGCCTTTGAATCGCGGGTTATTTTTAGCAGATGATCAGCACTTAGGCGTGAATTATTAGAGCTGATAAAGATCTGGCCGCTGTCGTGCCGGTTGGCAGTAATGAATGCATCCGTGTCCTTCAGCTTTTTTTCGGCTATGGCCAGACTTCGCGGGGCAAAATCCTTTGCGCCTTCTTTTATGGCTTGGGCAATTGTTGTGCGCGCCTGTCCAAGCATAGTTGTTTTTATGGATTGCAGTTCGAGATCAAGATATTTCAATTGTAGTGTGCTCCGATTTGCTTTTGCACTTTTAAGCTCGTTTTTTTCAATATCTGAAGTTACTTCTTTCAGACTGTTGTCAGTTTTTTGAAGGTCAGCAGGAAAGAAATTATTGGCGCCGGATGCAATGGCCTGTTTTCGCGCGATAACCACCTCTTCGAGGTTGACGGTAGAAAGTTTGGCAAACTCATTGGCCCTGACAAGATATGCACGGCTTGTTGCAACGCTGTGCAGGGTTTCTTTGCTGTTTTGCTGCTTGTCTAGACTTGTTTTTGCGTCTTTTAATGATTCTTGGGCAAAACTGAAGTTATAAGGAGAAAGAACATCAATTTGATTTTGTGATGCCATTGTAATATCAGAATCAAGTTTTTTTACCTCGTCAATTGGGTTTGCTGTATCAGGATAATCCTGTATTGCCGGTCCATGACTGCATGACGACATACCCACCAGCACTGTTGCCAGGAACAAGGTTTTTTTAAAGCCATTTGTGAATTTCATACTTTTCTCCCTATTGTTAGCCTAAACGCGACAAAAAATCCGGCGTAATTTTCAGAAAAAAGATGGAAATGACCTTAAATTAAGCTATTTTTGA
>MEQJ01000035.1:0-540 GCA_001770165.1 Bdellovibrionales bacterium RIFOXYD1_FULL_53_11
CCTCAAGACTGTGCGCCATCGACGCACGATCGGATTTTGCAAGCACCGAAAGCGGCAGATAGAATTCAAAATAAAATCTTTCCATGGCGGTCCAATGATCATCCGCCACGCGGCCGACGCCGGCGCCATGGGGTTCCGCCCCACCCGGCACCGGCATGATAAAATACCGGTCCCCGTCGGCCGCGCTCGCCCACCGCTGGTTGCGGTCCCAGGCGTTCCATCCGAGCCCCTTTGACATCTGAAACGCCTTGTACGCAAACGACATGTATTTTTCGCGCGCCGCGAGCGGCCTGAAGCGCTCAAGAAGCACGGCAGGGATTTTCAAAAACGGCAACGACATCACCGGCCCGAAGCGCTCAAACGGCATGCTCACATAACCGTAGAACAACTCGTCCGCGCCGTCCCCCCCGAGCGCGACCGTCACGTGCCGCCGCGCCGCCTCGGCAAGATGCCAGGTGGCGACATAGGAAGGATCGCCCATCGGCTCGTCCAGCCCCTCGAACAGCGCATCCAGGCGCGACGTCACAAAATCAAGACCGA
>MEQJ01000035.1:550-6378 GCA_001770165.1 Bdellovibrionales bacterium RIFOXYD1_FULL_53_11
GCGGCCAGGCGCGCGTGCTCCGACTCGTCGTAGGAGTTGTCATAACCTTCGCCCGAAAACCCCACGCTGAAAGTATGCAGTTCCCGGATAAACGGCCTGAGCGCGCGCGTGACAAGCGTTGAATCAACGCCGCCGCTCAAAAAAACACCGACCGGCACATCGGCAACCGACATGTCTTTCACACAGCGCGTGAATATCCCGTCCAGTCGGCCGGCCGCCGCGGCAAGCGACTCGCCACGGACAAGGCCGGACTCCTCTCCCGCGCCAAAGCGCCAGTACCAATTCACCGAAGGGCCATCCTTTGCCGGATACCGGAGGCACTCTCCGGGAAGCAGCTTTTTCAGTTCCTTCCAGATCGATCCGCCGGCGGGAACAACATCATAGGCGAGCATGTGACGGGCCGCCCCCGGGTCAGGCTCGCTCGACGGCATGAGCCTCCGCGCCGCTTCGGCGGTAGAGGCAAAAGCGATGAAGCCGCTTCCGGCGGAATAATAAAGCGGTTTTTCGCCGGCGCGGTCGCGCGCCAGAAACAAACTGCGGCGGCGCGCATCGAAGTAGGCATAGGCAAACATGCCTTCAAGCATGGCACTCACCGCTTCCGGCTCATCGCGGTGTGCGGCATGCAGAGCCAGAAGCACCTCGGTATCGGAGCGGGTCTTGAACACCACGCCACTGCGCTCAAGCCCGGCGCGGAGAACGGCAAAGTTGTAAATCTCGCCGTTGAACACGAGCGCGTTGCCATTGGCATCGGTCATCGGCTGGTTGGCACCGGAGGAAAGATCAAGGATCGAAAGCCGGTTGTGGCCAAGCAAAAGCCCCGGCTCCTCAAGCCGCAGCACGCCCCGGAAATCCGGCCCGCGGCTTGCCATGCTCTCCAGCGCCGCATCAAAAACGTCACGCTGCGGGATGATTTTTTTATCCGGACTGAAAAATCCAGCTATACCGCACATTATAACAGCTCTATTTCCTGGAAGGCCACGCGGCAGGTGCGGCTGTCCAGGCCTTCAAGCGTGATCCTGAGCATTGCAGGCGCGCCCGGATGCACGGCGCCCTTGACTTCAACCGGCGCGACGGCCGCCCTTCTGGTCCACCAGTTTTCGAGCCCGAGCATGCAGAGGATTTTCTTGTCCGCACAGAATTGTTCCTTCACGTCAAGCGAAACGCCATGGGCGCCCTCAAGCCTGCCCGGCCCCATCCCCTGCGGCATCGAAAGTATTTCGATCTTCATCGTGCCCCGTCCCTTGCAGGTGCTTTCAACTTTCAGCCGGACCCCCTTCATGCCGTATTTCCATCTGTACGAAGCCTCCAGCACGCCGGGACGCGCCATCACGAGCGGCGAAAACCAGTAATCCACGCCCGCAATAGCGCCCGACATCATTCTCGGATTGAGACGCCTGGCGGCGAAGGCGGGGTAAGCCGCCCTGGCCGCGGGAGCCGCAAGCTCCGACGCCTTTGCCACCGCATAAACCGCAGGGCGCCAGCCGTTTTCAAAAGCATAAACCGCCTTTTGGCCAAGCTCTTCGGCGCGACCGGCGCAAAAAGCGGCCATGGCCAAAGCCCAGAGTTCCGCCGCCGGGCTGTGAACGGACGGGGAAAAACCCTTCCAGCACGCCGACACCACATTGAAATCCATTTTCGCGGCTTCGGGCCTGTCCTTCCACTTCGCGCGCGCGCGCCCAAGAGCGGTGGCCGGCGGCTCGGACAGGGAATCGAAAAACACGATGTTCGAGGCCGCAAGGGCATCCTCGCGAATGGCCGGCCGGAGCGCCAGATCAAGCAGCCAGAGTTTTGAAGAAGCTGCCTGGTCCTTGCTGAGCAACCCGTAAAGCGGTTCGCCGTGGCGGGGCCCGCCCGCTCCACTGATGGCGCCGGCGATGTCCCACGAATTGTTCACATCCCAGAAACGCGTGCCGACAATCCCGGCAAGAAGTACGAGCTGCCCGGCGCGCGCAAGTTTTCCGCCGTTTTCGCGCCACATCATGAAAAGCACCGCAAGCGACCAGACCAGCACCGGCAGATAATAGGGCGGACGGAGCCACGCGCTCCGGTAGTTCAAAAAAGTGATCAACGCCGGAACAACAAG
Organism: Bdellovibrionales bacterium RIFOXYD1_FULL_53_11; assembly: GCA_001770165.1. Classification (GTDB taxonomy): domain Bacteria; phylum Bdellovibrionota; class UBA1018; order UBA1018; family UBA1018; genus XYD1-FULL-53-11. Next base: position 2,634 of record MEQJ01000035.1, read on the forward strand.
AAAATACCCCCACCTGAGAAGCGCATGCGTGATGCCTTTTGTGAAGCACTCCCTCACCCAAAACAACGCCACCAGGGCAAGAGGCCAGACATTGGGAATGAGAAACGTGAAAAGCTCTATCCGCGCGCGCGCGGCATCGGTGTTTTTGGATGATACCGCGGTGAACACCATGAACCATGCGGCCTCGGAAGAGGAATACAATATATTTGGATTCATGGCCGCGTATGCCGCAGCGGCCAGCACGCAGGCTATCAGACACTGCTTGAAGGCCCTTGCAAACGACCGCGATCCCGACCACGAGGCCGCCAAAAAAGCCGGCACCAGGAGCGCGACGCCGGGAATCGTTCCGAACTTGAATCCGATGCCGGCGACACCGGCGAGCATTGCAAGAACCAGCCAGAAAAGCCCCTTGCCCTTCCGGGCGTCCCGCAGGGCAAGACTTGCGAAGCACATAAACGCCAGCAGCACCAGCGCCGCGGGAAAATCGTTTTTCAACCCCTGCCGGCTGCCCCAGAACGCGCCAAAACACACTACCCCCAGACCGGCGACCCACGCCATGCCTTTGGTCATGCCGGAGCGGCGGGCCAGCCACATGAGCGCAAGGCAAAGCATCGCCGCATACGCCACCCGCACAAGCCGCAGATACCTGAGGGCGTCCGGGTATTCGGACATGAAAAACCATTTCGCGCCGGGATTGGGCCTGAGCTTCCCTTCCTCAACACGTTTTGCGCCAAGTCTTTTGAGGATGAACGCATCCGAAAACGCCTGTGTGGAGCCGTAACACGCGGAAGGATTGTTTTCCCGGCAGCGATATCCCTTGTAGCCGTTTTTATAGACGCTCATTGTCGATTCAAGCGCATGCCCCTCGTCCTGCCAGCCGTACGGCAGGCCGTCGCCGGCTACCGCAACATAGTCCACAAAATGCTTCGCGGCCGGAACCCCGACCACAACAACCGCGGCAAGGATCAGAATCCTGATTGCAATAGCGTTGAATCCGCTTGAGGTTTTCGCACCATTCATATTATTGTCACTTACAGCATATATCCATAGAGGTTGAGATGCCAAAGCTTTCCGTCATTGTTCCTGTTTACAACGAAGAACGCCATCTGGCCAAAGTCATCGACGTCCTCATGTCGTCGCCCTGCCAGATCGAGCGCGAATGGATCTTTGTGGACGACTGTTCAAGGGACGGCAGCCTTTCCATCTTGAAAGAGCTTGCTCCAAAATACGGATACAAAGTCATCGAGCAAAATCCCAACCAGGGCAAGGGGCGGGCGGTGGTGCGCGGTTTCCAGGAAGCCACCGGCGATCTTGTCATGATCCAGGATGCGGATTTTGAATACGACCCCTGCGACGTGCCACAGCTCCTGCAGCCGGTCATCGACGGAAAAGCCGACGTCGTGTACGGGAGCCGTTTCAAGAAAAGCGTGTTCCAGGTGCACAGGACCTACCATTATTTCGTGAATTATTTCCTGACCGTCGTGAGCAATCTGCTTTCGGGCATTTATCTCACCGACATGGAAACCTGTTACAAGGTTTTCCGCACGGACATCATCAAAGCGATGAATCTCAAGTCGCAGAGATTCGGCATAGAGGTCGAGCTTACGGCATATATTGCAAAAGCCCGCCTCAGGATCTTCGAGCTGCCGATTTCCTATTTCCCGCGCACCCGGCTCCAGGGCAAGAAGATCGGCTGGAAGGACGGACTGGCCGCGCTGATGCATCTTGTGCGATTCAATGTCTTTACTTCTTTTGAGCAGGCCTTTACTGCACTGCCCGAAAAATACCGGCCTCCGCAGCAGTACAAGTAGCTGCGCGCGGAATGCCTTTTATTCATTCCTTTTTCAATCAAGCTGCTTTTCCGGACTGTATTTCACGGATCATCTGTTCGATTTTTTCAACACGGGCCTCGGCCTTAGCGAGACGAGCCTCGATACTGTCACCTTCGGTTAATACGTTTTGCCTTAACAACCGATTAATCCACGTCTGATATGGCAAACCATCTTTTGCTGCCTTTTCTTTGGCAGCCAGCAAAACATCGCCATCCAGCTTAATAGAAATCATAACCTTTACATCGCGATGGATGATGGGCGCCAAAGAGAGTAAATCCTTTTTTCCATAATTCAATTTTTTTCTAATCTTCATTATGCAATGTCCTCCATTCATCCATCAATACATCATGGTAGATTTTTACGATTTCGAGAATCTCGCGCATATCTCGTTTTGAAAAACCATCAACCTCAAGAACGTCAAGACTTCTTAAATCAATCAAAGCCACGCCACCACGTCCGACCGCATGAACATGCGGAGGGTTATGGTCGTTTTTATTGATTTTGTAATCAACCTCGCTGTATCTGATTATCGTTCCCATAATCTTTACTCAGTATATACTTTATCAATACAGGTGTCAAACCAGAAAAGCATGCTCCACAAGTGCGTTCATAAATCCCCCATCTTTGTCGTCATCTGTTTTCCGGTGTTTTGAGACTATTTTCAAATACCAAAAACAGTGTTCATAATACACCGGACCGGTTTTTTTGGTTCTATGGCCCCGACAAACACGTTATTACAGATGGGCCGCGCAATATTCACCATGGTTGGCGCAATGACAGAAATTGAGAGGGACATCATCATATCGCGGGTGATTGCCGGTCTTGAGCGCGCAAAAGAGCGCGGTGTGCGCCTTGGCCGTCCTGCCCTGCCCCAAAATGCTGTTCTAGAAATTCAAAAACTCAGAAAAAAAGACTCTCTATCCAAAATCGCCGGACAGGTCAAATTGTCCGCCGGTGCTGTTGCAAGATATACCTGAAATATTTTTAAGTTTGAAACAACATCGTCATGCTGTACCGAGTTACACCTTCCTGGTACCGCACGCCTTGATGATATTAGAAAAAAGGCATCTTGCCAGATTCAACCTGTTTACCCCGTTCGATGAGGCGTTTACTGCACTGCCCGAAAAATACCGGCCTCCGCAGCAGTACAAGTAACTGCGCGCGGCGCAAGCCACTCAGTCTTTTGCCTGGCCGCTTGTCCCGTGTGAGGGTTTGTCCGCGATCATCTGCTCTTCGCCTTTTGGCGCCTTGCCCTTGCGCTCGCTCACAGCGCGGTTTTTGTAGTCACTCCCCACGGCTTTTGTGACTTCTTCCGGGAGATTCAGGCCGCAGGCCTCGATCATGAGGTTTTTGACGATCTGGCTGGTGGTTTCAAGATAAAATTTTACGGCATACGTGTTGGTAATGGGACGATAAACGTCGACAAGCTTGCTGTTGCTGCAGTTTTGAATTCTTTGAACCATGTCGTAATATACTTGAAAAGAAGCCACTTCCCTTGCGTGCAGGCATTTGAAATCCTCGCACCAATTGCCATCATTGTTATTCATGCATTTCTTGCAAATCTTTTCAAGATCCATTTTTTCAAGCGATAATATCAGCTTTTGCGTCTCATAAAGTTTTGGAATGAACGGTCTGAAGGTTTTTAGACAGCTTGCAAAATAGGTCTCATTACTAACATTCCCAAATACTTTATTTGCCTGTTCCATGCCCGTAATATTCTTATAATGCGCCAGCAGCTCTTTGCATGTTAGCCGCTGTGCGACGGGAGCAGCCGCGATGCCGGTTTTTTTCTTTTTGCCAACTCCCATTGCGGGCAGTGCGGCAAACATGCAAAGTGCACAAAAAAGAGCCGTGGACTTTATATAAGCAGTTTTCATTATCTGGATTCTCCCCTCATTTTGATCGTTACATAA
>MEQJ01000035.1:6461-10572 GCA_001770165.1 Bdellovibrionales bacterium RIFOXYD1_FULL_53_11
TGCCAGTCGCCGATGTCTGTCACAACGGTCCGGCATCCGCACTGTGCGGCGCCGGTCCGGACTCCCGAAAATTATTATTTTCATGAATTTTATACTTTATTTATGTAACGACTGTGATATGGTCCTTTGCTTCAAGGGGGGCGCAAAATTGGATTTTTCAATTCTTTCGGACCAGGAACTCACAAACAGGACATTGCAAGCCGTAAAAGAAGAACGCCGCGTGACGCTCGAAGTGCTCCGGCTTCTTCATGAGATAAATCACCGGCGGCTTTACGCCACGCTTGGCTTTTCATCGTTGTACGACTACGCAATCAAGGGACTGGGCTACTCGGGCGGCGCCGCTTACCGGCGGATCGAGGCCATGCGCCTCATCGCCGATGTTCCGGCGGCCGCTGCAAAAGTCGCCACTGGAACGATTACCCTGAGCACTATAAGTGCCGTACAGGATTTTTTGAGGGCCAGCCGGAAACCGGGCGGCAAAAAATATTCGGCTCCTGAAAAAGCCGGATTGCTCACCTGTATGGAGGGCAAATCCACCCGCGAAGTGCAGAAGTCGCTTGCGTCACTTTTGCCGGCGGCAGCGCCACGCCAGGACAATGTCCGTGTTTTGGCTGGCGGCACTCGTACAGAAATCCGGTTCGAAGCCGACGAAGAACTCATGCAAATGCTCGCGCGCGTGAAGGATATAATGGCATGCCCCGGGCGCATGACACCGACATATGCTGAGATTTTCAAAAAGCTTGCGCATGTTTATCTGGAGAAAAAAGATCCTGCGACCCGGGCCGGAAAAAGTGCGGCGAAGATTTCTCAAAAGCCTGCTCCGGAGGTCAAGAATCCCCCCTGCGGGGACAGCTGTAGCGCCCCGACGCCGGGGCCGCGCCGCGCCACGCCACCCGCACGCTCCCGCTACGTCCCCGCGCATATAAAGCGCGCGCTGCACGCCCGTGCCGGCATGAGATGCGAATACATAAGCCCCCTCACCGGCCAAAGATGCGCCTGCACCCGCGCCTTGCAATACGAGCACGTCCACCCATTTGCGCTTGGCGGCCCGGCCACGCTACAAAACATGAAGCTTCTCTGCCCCGCGCACAACACGCAAACCGCGATAGAAACTTTTGGCCGGGAGCACATGGCAAAGTTTGTGAAATCACTCGCATAAAGCGCATCTGCCGGGGCATGCAGCTTTTCAACATCTACCGGGACGGACGTATCTCGTTATAATTTTGTCAAAGCCGCCATTGACATACCATACCAATAAAATGTAAAGCATCCGTCATGTGCGCCTTAATCAGTAACGGGGGAAAAATGAAAATATCAGCAGTACTTGTTTGCATGTTTGTTTCTTCGATGGCGTTTGCGGCTGACCAGCCCAAAAAAACATCGCCAAATGATTTCACGGGGTTATATGTACTTAAAGTACAACATGAAGGATGTCCCGCAAAACTCACCGTAAAACCATACGGTGCCGCTAGCGATGCGCTGGAATTTGCCTTCACAAATCCTGAATCCAAACAGATTTATCAACATATCATCGAATACATCAACAAGGGTGACCGCTATGACGTGCGCGAGCTGCGCGACGTGCTCATTGAAACAAAATCCAATGCCTACATATCCATGAACGTGCTGATATCAAGAACCACGGTCGTCACAACCGGACTCCACAGCAGCCGCGTTGCGATCATTGATCTTTTCGTCACCAGACAGGGCAACGCTCTCGAATACAAACGCCACGACCAGCGCCCGAGCGGCGAGTCCTGGATGGAATGCCAGTACGAATTAAAATGAAGCGCGCTCTCATCACCGGCATCACCGGCCAGGACGGATCGTATCTGGCCGAGCTTCTGCTCGAAAAGGGTTACGAAGTCCATGGCATAATCAGGCGATCGAGTTCCTTCAACACCAACAGGATCGACCATCTTTACAAGGACCCTCATGTCAACGGCGTCAGGATGTTCTTGCATTACGGCGATCTGTCGGACGCCACCGGCATCAACCGCATTTTGCGCAGAATCAAACCCGACGAGATCTACCACCTCGGCGCCCAAAGCCATGTCAGGGTCAGCTTCGACATCCCCGAATACACCGCGGATACAACCGGACTCGGCACCATCCGGCTTCTCGACGCGATCCTCGAGACCGGGATCGACACAAGGTTCTACCAGGCATCCAGTTCCGAGATGTTCGGAAAGGTTGCGGAGATCCCGCAAAAAGAAACCACTCCATTCTATCCCCGCAGCCCCTACGGCTGCGCCAAGGTGTTTGCCTACTGGATCACCGTTAACTACCGCGAAGCCTACAAGCTTCACGCTTCAAACGGCATCCTCTTCAACCACGAATCCCCCCGGAGGGGCGAGACTTTTGTAACCCGCAAGATCACGCGCGCCATCGGGCGCATACTGGCCGGCAGGCAAAACGAGCTTTTTCTCGGCAATCTCGATGCCAAACGCGACTGGGGCTATGCAAAAGATTATGTCGAAGCCATGTGGATGATGCTTCAAACCCCCGAATCCGACGATTACATCGTGGCCACCGGCGAAACCCACTCCATCCGCGATTTTCTTGAGCTTGCCTTCGGACAGGTGGGCCGCGACTGGAAGGACTACGTAAAGATAGATCCAAAATATTTCCGCCCCACGGAGGTCGATATCCTGATCGGCGATCCGGCCAAAGTCCGGCAAAAACTTGGATGGCAACCAAAATTCTCATTCAATGACCTGGTAACGCTGATGGTTCGCGAAGATATCCGCCTTGAAGGACTTGACCCGGACAAGTTCATTAAAGTTTAATGTAGACATGGAACAAAAACCCGTCATTGCCATATCTGCGGCAACCTCCTTCACGGGCGCGTGGATCGCAAAAACCCTTCATGAAAAGGGCTGGAAAGTAATCGCCCATACGGCGGAAAAGCAAAACGAATGCACCGGAATCCTGGCCAAACGCATCCGGCTTCTCGGCCTTCTGGACGAACCGGTAATCTTCGGCATCCGCGCCGAAGACGGCTCCATGGAAGCGCTGATCCGGAGGGTGCGGCCCGGGGTATGGATCAATCATCACCACTGGATGGCCGGTTTCAGGTCGCCCGGGTACGACCGCAAAAAAGCGCTTGAGATAGGCGTCGACCCGCTTACCGGCCTGGTAAAAGCGCTTTCGGACAGTGACTGCAAGGGCATCATCCAGACAGGCAGCTACTTCGAACCGGGCGAAGCAGGACGCGGAGCGGAGGCCCATATCACCCCCTACGCTCAAAGCAAATGCGACGTCTGGCGTGCGCTCCACGCCGAAGCGGCCGGCAGGGGGCTTGCGCTTTCAAAGTGCGTGATTCCGGATCCCGTAGGACCGCTCGAGAACGAAGACCGGCTGATACCGCTTATGATCAAAAAGGCCCGCTCCGGTGATGAGCTTGTAATGAATGCGCCGAACATCTGCGCCGACCGGTTGCCGGTCGAATATCTCGCGCGTGTCTACGACTGGCTTGCCCGCGGACTTCTTGACGGAAATTCGTCCATTGCCAGGCCCTCCGGCAGGGTTTCGACAAATCTCGCCTGGGTGCAGTTTGTCAACGAAGAGCTGATCACAAAACGCCTGGGGCTCGCTGCCTGCCCGGTCAGGGTCAATGCGGATCCAGCACTCGAAAAACTCGGCGACCACCGGAACAACAAGGAAGAAGCCGCCAAGATCGACTGGGATGCAAGTTGGGATTTTTACGCGAGGCACATAAATGGGTGATACCGGGGGCGTTCCCGAGACCGACCTCGAACACACCTTTGACAAGGCCCGCGAAGCCTTTGAAGCCCTTGCCGGAGCGGATATTTTTATCACGGGAGGCACCGGTTTTTTTGGCAAATGGCTGCTGGAGACTTATGTCCACGCCTGCCGCAGGCTCAAAGGACGGGGATCGCTCACCGTCCTCACCAGGGACCCGGAAGCCTTCAAAACCGCCATGCCGCATCTTGCTTCCTGTGAATGCCTCCGGTTCATCGAGGGCGACGTGCGCACCTTTGAATTTCCGGACCGGAAATTCACTCACATAATCCACGGGGCCACCGAAGCCAACGCCAACGTGATCACGGAGCAGCCGGCCATGATGAAAGACGTGATTATCGAGGGC
>MEQJ01000035.1:10611-16974 GCA_001770165.1 Bdellovibrionales bacterium RIFOXYD1_FULL_53_11
CGAGGCCGAAAAACTCTGCGTGGACGCGGCGGCCCTTGATGATCTCGGCGCCACAACCGCCAGATGTTTTGCCTTCATCGGACCGCATCTGCCGCTTGATCTTCATTATGCCGCCGGAAATTTCATCCGCGACGGACTCGCCGGAAAGAACATTCATGTTTCGGGCGACGGCTCGCCGTACAGGTCCTACCTTCACACCGCCGATCTTGCCGCCTGGCTCTGGACAATCCTCGTACGCGGCGGTGAGGGCGATGCCTACAATGTGGGCTCTGACGAAGCCGTCACCATCGGGGATCTGGCGGCCAGAATTGCTTCAAGATTCGGAGTCGGCGTAAAAATCGAAGGCACTCCGCTTGCCGAAGGACAAACCTCCTGGTACGTGCCCCGGATAAAACTTGCACGCGACAAGCTCGGCCTGGACACATGGCTGAAACTTGACGAAGCCATCGAACGCACCACAAAATGGCATTTGGAGAGCAAAAATGATAGGAGCGGGCCATGATCCAAAGCAATAACGTACCGGTTTTCATACTGGCGGGCGGGCTCGGAACCCGGCTTTCCGAGGAAACACATCTTAAACCGAAACCGATGCTGGAAGTCGGCGACATCCCCATTCTCGTGCACATCATGCGCTGGTACTACCGCTTTGGCTTCAATGATTTCGTGGTTTGCGCCGGCTACCGGTCCTGGGAGATCAAAAAATTTTTTCTCAATTATGAATTCCGCAAGAACAACATCGTTATCGACCACCGCGCGGCGCTTGACTCCCCGCCGTCCCCGCTCGGGCGCAACAAGGAGCAGGAAAACTGGCGCGTACGCGTTATCGACACCGGCCTTGAGACCATGACCGGCGGACGCGTGGCCCGCGCCTTTGACGAAATCTGCGGGCAGGACCGGTTTGAGGATTTTGCCCTTACCTACGGCGACGGGCTTTGCGACATCGACCTCGGCCGGGAGCTGTCATTTCACAAGGAGCACGGCAAAACCGGTACCGTGCTTGGCGTGCGTCCCTCGGCACGGTTCGGCGTGCTGGAGCTTGAAGGCGCAAAAGTCAAAGGCTTCATGGAAAAACCCGAAGAGCAGCAGGCACTCATCAACGGCGGTTTTTTCTTCTTCAAACGGGATTTCCGCAAGTATCTTTCAACCGGCGAGGGCTGCATCCTTGAACGCGAGCCGGTTGAAAAGCTTGCCGGCGATGGCGGCCTCATGATGTTCGAGCACAAGGGGTTCTGGCAGCCGATGGACACCCAGCGCGACAAGAATTATCTGCAGGGCATCTGGGCTTCCGGCAAGGCCCCCTGGCGGCCGGAGCCGGCTTGAAAAAAATCCGCGAAGATATCCCGGCGAAAATCCTTGAACTCTCCGCCGGGTGAGTTTTATAGTCCAAGCCATGCGCTCAAAACAAAAACCAAAGTCAAGGCAAGCAAAAGTCCGCCAGTTGATCGCCCACGCAAAAAAAACCGGCGTTGAAATGATAGACCTCAAATTCTGCAACCTCATCGGCGGCTGGCATCATCTCAGTTTGCCGGCAAGCCAGCTCAACGAAGACCTTTTTGCAAGGGGCGAGGGCTTTGACGGCTCAAGCATCCCCGGCTTCAAACAGCTTGAAGCCGGCGACATGGTGCTCATCCCCGATCCCGACACCGCACTCATCGATCCGTTCTGGGAACAAAAAACACTCGGCTTCATCTGCGACATCGCCGACCCGGTGACGCTTGCCAGATACGAGCGCGACCCGCGCCATATCGCCGAAAAAGCCGAAAACTTCCTTATAAAAAGCGGGATCGCCGATGAAAGCCTGTGGGGGCCCGAATTCGAATTCTATATCTTCGACCACATCAACTATAAAAATGACATCAATCTAGCCTACTATCGCATTGATTCCGAAGAGGCCGACTGGAACACCGGCTCCGACGGAGAAGCCAACCTCGGCTACAAGATCCCGCGCAAGGGCGGCTATCACGCCATTCCGCCGCTCGACGTGCTTTACAATGTCCGTGCCGAGATGGTCCGCGAGATCGAGCATTCGGGCGTGCCGGTGCGCTATCATCATCATGAGGTCGGCGGACCGGGCCAGTCGGAAATCGAGATAAGGCTCAATCCACTCCGGCATGCCGGCGACATCACGCTGCTGGTAAAATACATCGTCAAGATGACCGCCAAGAAGCACAACAAGACCGTAACCTTCATGCCCAAACCGCTATACAACGAAGCCGGAAGCGGCATGCATTTCCACCAGTTGCTGCTCAAAAACGGCAAGCCGGTGTTTTACGACAAGAACGGTTATGCCGGCCTTTCTGATACCGCCCGGTGGTATATCGGCGGGATTCTTTCCCACGGCCCGGCGCTTCTGGGCCTGACCAATCCCAGCACCAACTCGTACAAGCGCCTTGTGCCGGGCTTCGAAGCCCCGGTAAAACTTTTTTACGGAATCGCCAACCGCAGCGCGGCGGTGCGTATTCCAAAGTACGCAACCAAGCCCTTCGAAAAACGTTTTGAATTCCGCCCGCCCGACGCGACCTGCAACATCTATCTTGCCCTCGCCGCCCAGCTCATGGCCGGCATCGACGGCATCCGGCGCAAAATCGACCCGACCGAAGCGGGCTTCGGGCCCTATGACGTAAATGTATTCAATCTTCCGCAGTCAAAGCGTTCGGCCATCAAGTCGCTGCCGACTTCACTCAAGGACGCGCTTGAGGCCCTGAAGAATGATCACGCCTTTTTGCTAGAAGGCGGCGTGTTCAGCGAAGACCTGATCGACGCCTGGATCGACTACAAGATGTCCAAGGAGCACAATGAGGTCCGCAACCGTCCGCATCCGTATGAGATGAGCCTGTATTTTGACGTCTGAGCGCGCCGGTGCGCTAACATTTTTTCCGGCACAGCTTGAGGCTGCCGGTTGAAAGGACCGCGATCGCAGCGATGATAAGCATCGCGCCGGACATCTCGCTCAACGACGGCGCCCGGGCACCCGCGACAAGCCAGAGGACCATGGTGGCCAAAACACCGGCCAGCACGCTCGATGCGCGGTTCACCGGAACGCAAAACGTATTTTCGCGCCTGTCCAGGAGTATCAGACCGCCGAACATGCCCGTGCCCTGGGAGAACAGTCCGATCACAATCGCAACAACAGTGATTTTCGCGTCGGCGAAAAGAGCAAAACCCCTCAGCACGGCGGCAGGATTCCCGTCCACGCCGGCAAACCCCAGCCCGGCCATGATTACCAGCATCAGAACGAAAGCGGGCGTCGCGATCATCTGTTCTTCGACAAAATAACGGGTGCGGGCATGAAGATCATCGCTTTTTGCCAGACGGCTCATGAATCTGAGACGCACAAAATACGCCGCCAGATAAATCGCCACATCAACAAGTGCGATCGCCGAAATCACGCAACTCCTGCCGCTGAAGCCGACAAAAAGAGCCGAGATGGCCAGACAAAGAGCCACCCAGGAATACCACCTGACGCGGCGGTTGCTGATGAGATCAACCATGGGGGCGATCGCCAGCACCCCGCCGCGCATAAGCAACATCATGAACACTATTGAGACACCGCCGAACGTGTAAGCCAGCGTGGTGGTCGGGATTATGGCCGCGGTGCAAAGCCCCGACAGAAACGTCCAGCGGCCGGGCCACGGCACGCTCCGGCCGAAAATGCGACGGCGGCCGGCATATTTCCACCAGTCCATTACGGTAATGGAAAGCAGCATCCCGACCAGCGACGCAACGGCCGTAACAGGCAGAAGCTCGAAGCCGAACACCCGCAGGGACAGCCCCGGGATCATTCCATCCGAAATCGCCTTGGTGAGCGCGCTATAGGGCGCATAGCAGGCAAAATACCCGAACGCGAACCACCAGATCGAGTGGCCGGATTTTTTCACCACTGTGCGAGCCGTTCCGATCCCGACAGCAGATCCTTCAACCTGTAGTGCGGAATCGAATACACGGTATTTCCGTCACGACCGATCACGGTCCGTGCCGCAAAGAGGGAATTAAGCACTGCTTCCTCGGTCGCATCGGCGACGGCCTCGAACAGCTCGTTGCACCAGAAATCAGACAAATGCCTCAGCTTGTACTCGGGCGCCTTGGGATAGTGCGCGATCCTGTTGGCGGTTGAAAACGCGATGGCGACATCGCCGCTGCCGTGGCTGGCCACCGCGCCGGTGCGCGCAAGCCCGAGCATCGCGCGCTTGCAGAGCCGCGAAAGCTGCCGCGAGTCCATCGGCGCATCGGTCGCAAGCACGATCACTATCGATCCGTCCTGGTATTCTTTTGGCTTGAGGTCGGTGATCAGCTGCCCGACCGGGATGCCGCCGATCCTGAGCGTATGGCGGCGCCCGTGATTGGCGTTCAAAAGCACTCCAACCGTATAGCGCCTGCCCTTAAGTGGCACGATTCGCGAAGCCGTTCCGATCCCGCCCTTGAACTCATAGGTCATCATGCCGGTGCCGGCGCCCACGCAACCTTCTTCCACGGGTCCGCCCGACGCGTTCTGGATCGCCTCAAAGACATGCTTTTCCTTCACATGCATCCCGCGGATGTCACTCAACGTGCTGTCGTCGCATTCAAACACAAGCGGCGTCACCGTGTCGTCGCTGATGCCGATTTTCGGGTGTTCTTTCAAAATCCATTCCACAAGGCCCTTCTGGACCGTCCCGACGCTCAAGGTGTTGGTAAGCGCTATCGGCGTTTCAATTATGCCCGCTTCCTTGAGCCACATGAGCCCTGCGGCTTCGCCGTTGCCGTTGAGGACAAAACTGCCGGCCTGCACTTTTTCCTTCCACACGTCACCCCTGGCGGGAAGGATCACCGTCACCCCCGTTCTTGCGGGGCCTTTGCCGGGATTGAGCTTGCCGGAACCGAAAACCACCGTCGAATGCCCGACCCGGACGCCGGACACATCCGTCAGCGCATTGTTTCTTCCGGCTCTGAATCTTCCGATCTTGATTCCGTAATCCGCCGCCCTTGGATTCTTGATTTCATTTGCCATCATGATGATTTAACCACCAGTAGGGCATGCTGGCAATCCCGCCCTTGTGGGCGCTCAAAAAAAGTTGTATCCGTATTACAGCCCACACGCCAGCAGCGGAAGGATGGAAGGACAGATGGATAAAAACTCATTTGAAGATGTAATTGATTTTGCGATCGACAAGGAGCAGGAGGCTGTTGATTTTTACAATGAGCTTGCCCGCAGGTCGCAGAACAAACCCCAGATGCGCGAGATCTTCACGCAATTTGCAAACGAGGAAACCGCGCACAAGACCAGGCTCCAGGGCATCAAAAGAGGGTGGCGCCCTTCGCCGTCCGGCCATGACAACATCATGAATCTCAAGATCATCGACTACATGGTCGAAGGCGACCCTCTCATGGAAATGGACTACCAGCGCGCGCTCATTGGGGCCATGAAACGCGAGAAGGCGGCCTTCCGGCTGTACACGGATCTTGCCGCCCGGACCGCCGACATTGATACAAAGAATCTTTTTCTGGCGCTTGCGCAGGATGAGGCGCGGCACAAACTCCGTTTTGAAGTCGAATATGATGACGTGATCCTGAGGGAGAATTGATACAAACATGAAGCTTTCAATCGGCTGGAAAAACGGCATGGTTTTCGAGGCCTCTATGGGGCCCCACAAGGTTCTGATGGACGCACCCGAAGCTTCGGGCGGCAAGGCGTCCGCGGCAACGCCAAAACAACTTGCGCTTGCCGGTCTTGGCGGATGCACCTCAATGGACGTGATCTATATCCTGCGCAAGATGCGAGTCGAGGTGACATCGTTTGCGCTCGAAGCCGAGGCCTCCGTCACCAAGGACATGCCTAATGTTTTTGACAAGGTTCATCTGGTTTACCGCCTTGAGGGCCCGTCCATGGCGCACGAAAAAGCACTCGCGGCGGTCGAAAAATCGCAGACAAAATACTGCGGCGTCAGCGCGATGATCGCCAAAACCGCCAGGATCACATATGATGTGCTCGTAAACGGCACGAAAGCCGGCAGCGGCGAAGCGGGATTCTGAACGCCTTGAGCATGATGCACGTAACCTGCACGCTCGGACCGGCAAGCAGCAGTGACAAGATCATCGCCGCGCTGCTCAAGACGGCCGACCGGTTCAGGCTCAACTCTTCGCATCTCACCGCCCCACAACTGGGGGCCTGGCTCAAAAAACTAAGGCGCGCATACTGGACCGCCTCGCGCTCGATTCCGGTCGTAGTTGATCTTCAAGGCGCCAAAATGCGCATAGGCCGCATCCCGGAAACCCGCGGTCTACCGGAGAAGATTAAATTCGTGCATTCGGCGGCAAGTTCGCGCGCCGGCGTGCTGCCGGTGCCGCACGCCGGATTTTTTGAGGCCATACGCGAGGGCGACGAGC
>MEQJ01000035.1:16999-18403 GCA_001770165.1 Bdellovibrionales bacterium RIFOXYD1_FULL_53_11
CGTCCGCATGGAAAAGAATTTCCGCGCCACCGTCGTCACCAACGGTCCGCTTTCATCCTTCAAGGGCGTCAACCGCCCGGCGCATCCCCTGCCCTACCCCGAACCCTCCAGGGCCGACCTGGCGGCCATCCGCGCTTCACTGGATTTTGAGTTTACGCAATTTGCTTTTTCATTTGTCCATGACGGAACCGAAGCGGCGATCATCAAACCGCTCATCTCCGGCCGGGTGCTTGCCGCAAAAATCGAGAGACCCGATTCCATGAAGCATCTCGCCGCCATTGCAAACGTCTTTGACGAGCTTTGGCTCTGCCGCGGTGATCTCGGCGCACAGGCCGGAATCGAAAATCTCGGCCCCCTGCAAGAGGAGTTCATCCGTACCATGGTAAAGCTTGGCAGGCCGGCCTGTCTTGCCGGCCAGGTACTTGAGCACATGAGCATCTGCAGGGAACCCACGCGCTCGGAGGTTGTGCATTTGTATGATGCGGCCCGCGCGGGATTTTCGGGCATTGTGCTCTCCGACGAAACGGCAATCGGACGGCATCCCGCGGCGGCCGCACTTGCGGCCTACCGGCTTTGCAAACCGCAGCAGTTACTTTGAGTGCCGGTCAGACCAGTCTTGCCAGACACCACTCAAGTGAATATTTTCCGCCCCTTTTGTCCCATAAGCCGAGAACCGGCACCATCAGCGCCAGAAACAGAAGCGAGAGCAGGAACGCAGCCCACACGCCAATTGCGCCGGCATGATACATCTTCAAATCCCCGTGCAGTGCGCCTGCCACATAAAGCGGATAGAAAATGACCATATGGTGCAAAACATAAACAGTGAGGGAATAACGGCTAAAAAGTCTGAAGAACAAAATCCAGACACCGCCCGTGGCCTCCCGCCCGTCACAGACGGTCGTCAAAAACACAAATACCAGCAGCGTCAACCCCATCTGCACACACCACATGCTGACCGTGGCGGGATAAAAACCAAGCGCCGTGACAAATCCGCCGATGAGGTCGCCGCCGCCGCGCGCGGCGCCAAAAGCGGCAAGCACGAGACCCACGGCAAGAAACAACACGCCTTTTGCCGCCAGCAACATCCGCAATAAAGCTCCGGCCGTGCCGACCGCCATCGCCTTGCCGACGGCAAAACCGGCAAGCGGAAAAGCAAGCCATGGAAACAGCGGAAAATAACCGCCGATAAAAAAACCGTTCAAGACTTCAAAGAAGCTCCGGCCTGCGGAATATTCCGCCGCAGGATCGAACATTATGGCCGGGAACAGATCAGTTATGCCGGCCACGGGATTCAGCACTCCACCCCAAGGCTCAATATATCCTCCATACGACCGGAGCACTGGCGAAAGAACGACAACTCCTACGGCAAAAAAAACAAGCAGCTTCGGCCCGGCGCCACGCACC
>MEQJ01000035.1:18421-23259 GCA_001770165.1 Bdellovibrionales bacterium RIFOXYD1_FULL_53_11
GATGCACCTATCAGCGTGAGCACATCCCATTCAAAAGCCGCACCGGGACCGTGGATGGAAATTGAAAACAAAATGCCGACCAAAAAAACCGCCGCACCACGCTTAAGCGTCCGGTCACGCCAAAGCGGCTCATGTACCGGCTGTACCATGCCTGCTCTCTTCTGAATCGACAGCACTTGGCTCAGACCTGACAGGAAAAGAAAAAACGGTGCCGCAAGATCACCCACGATATGATTGGAGAAAAAATAAAGCCATTTATGATCCGGCTCCAGCGGCGAAAGGAATATCTGAAAATGGCAGACAACCATGAAAATAATTGCAAGCGCGCGCATGACATCAACCGAATCAAGCCGTTTCATATTTTACCTCGGAAGCTTGTCGTACCAGTTATATTTTATGAATACGCTCGTCGCCACCAGCGTCGCCAGTACGATGCCGAACCACTGCCAGTTCTGCAGCACGAGATAAACCGGCAGCGCCGTGAGCGAGAGCTGCCAGACGATTCCGACGGCGACATTCGTCATGTCTTTCTTGAAATTCCTGTTCGGCTCGAACGACGGATCGAGACGCATGACTTTTTCACGGATCGGCCCCCAGAAACCCCAGGGCCTGACGGTCTTGTAGAATTTCATGAGCACTTCATCGTCCTCCGGCCTGGTAAGCAGCGTACCGGCAAAGCAACCAATGATCGAAAGCGCGAGTATGAACGGAAACGTATAGAGCGGATTCACGCCGTACCCCATCACCATCGAGGCGAGGGACGGGATGAACATCGCGCTCACAATACCCGCGATCATGCCCCAGAAATATCCATGACCGTTGAATCGCCACCAGTACCACTTGAGAACGTTGGACATCACATAGCCGCCGTAAAGCGCGCCCACGATCCACATCATGACGTCCGTTATGCGGTGGGTGAGAAGGCCGAAGAGTATTCCAATCACGAGCACCGCCACCGAGGACAGCCGGCCCATCGTCACCTGCGTCCTTGGTTTTACGGCCGGATTCATGAAGCGTTTGTAGACGTCGTTGACGATATACGCCGGCGCGGCATTGAGGGTGGCTGCAAAATTGGACATAAACGCGGCCAGAAGGCCCGCCAGCAAAAACCCCACCACGCCGACCGGCACATGATGCGCCAAAACAATCGGCAGGAGCTTTTCGAAATCAGGTTTTGGCATTGCCTGCAGTTCGGGCATCAAAAATGCGATCGCAAGCACCGTGATGCCCGTGATCATCATATAACGCGGAAAATACAGCACTACATTTACCATGCCGTTCATGAGGCTGGCTTCGCGCGGGCTGCGGGTCGCGAGGATGCGCTGCATGTCGTAGTTGGGCGCGGGACCGGCCAGGCTGGCCAGCACCCCTTTGAAGAACATCATCCCAAAAATGATCATGAAAAACTCGTTGCCGTCCTGCCGGATGGCATCATTAACCTTGTCAAAAATACCGGTCCAGTCGATCCCCAGCTTCCAGCCGAAAAACGGGCTCTCCCACCCCGCCGGCACGAAACGACGAACCATGTCGGGCGACACCTTGACTATCGCGATAATGCCGATCATGACCGACGTAACGGAGAGGATCAAAAACTGCAGCACCTCGGTGATGACCACACTGATCATTCCGCCTTTGATTGCATAAAGCGACGTCAGGGCAAGGATCACGACGGCATAGGTGTTTTCGCTGTAATTCCATGGAAACATCACCACCGCGAACTTGCCTATGCCCTTGAAGGCGTATGCCAGCATCCCGATCACGTTGATGAGCGCGAAAAACACGACGCTCAGGTGTGCAAGGTTTGCGCCCGTGCCGCGGCCGAAACGCGTTTCGATCCACTCGGCACCCGTAAGGACGTTGGACCGCCTGAGCCAGGCGCTCAGAAACATCATCAGAAAGATCTGGTTGAACACCGGCCAGAGGAACGGCAGCCAGATGCTCTTGAGACCATACACAAAGAGTATGTAAACCATCCACATCGTGCCGCTGATGTCGAACATCCCCGATGCATCCGAAACTCCGAGCATGTACCAGGGCAGGGTTTTCCCGCCCAGAAAATAGGAATCAAGATCCTTGGAGCCGCGGCGCGAAACCCAGAGGCCGAGCAGAACGACCGTGACGAAGTAGACAAGTATTATTCCGAGATCAACGGAGCTGAGATTCATGCTTCAGATTAAACAACAGAAGCCATGGGTATAAAAGCATTTATTGACAGGTCACCAGACAAATTCAACGCCGCCCTTGAGCACATGGCCCCAAGAGGATTTGCCGTGTTTGCGTTCGAACATGGGGTTGTCTTCCGCTCCGGGAAACAAGGCCTGTCTCGAAAGCGCCATCGTCTGCACGAACTCATAGCCAATTCTCAGGTTGAACCATTTGACCGGGCTGTATGTGACGCTTGCCCCTTCGGCGTGATTAAACAGCATCATGCTCTTGGGGGCGCTCCCGTTCTCCTTCATGCCGCTGATATCGGCCGAAGCACCAAGGGCCACCAGCACCTTTTTCGCCAAAACGATTCCCAGCATTATTGACCCGCGCACCCCGCCATGCAGGCGGTAACCGTCGTCAACGCCAAGCGGAATGGCATAGCCGAATTCCTTGGCGGTATCCTCACCGAATACATTCGCCCAGCCCATATACGGGGCAAAATTGAATTTGACAATCATGGTCGTCTTGTCGTTGATCACGACCGCATGATCAACGCTGAGCGCGAGCGGTTCGACACCGACGCTTCTTACCGGAAGCATCCGGTAAGTTGCCGCGACGAACGACGCGATTTGCAGACCGAGAGAACGTGCTGGAAACAGCATTTTCACCACGCCGGCCCTGAAAAGCTCGGCATCAACCATATTGCCGTCCTTATAATAATCGGCAAGCGGTATGCGAACGGCCAGCTCCAACGGCAGCCACAGGAAGTTCCCTTTTTTCTTGAGCCTTGTCTCGATCTGCACGCTTATCTCATGCTCGAAATCCCCGTCGCCCTTCATCACGGCCTGATACGAAACGCCGGCCGTGCCATCATCAAAAACAACCAGTTTTCCGCCGGCATCACCGTTATTCATGCCGGGCCTTTCGGGTCTGTCCCACCAGTCAATCCCGCCGGGACCACCCGCGCCGCCGACGGCCAATGCATCTGAACATGTAGAAACAAGCACCGCCGCTTGCGCAACTATCAAAAAAGACAGGATTTCCTTAATCATTGATATTCCCTTCATCACTCAGAATGCTGCGCGTTATATAATAGGCAACGTATTTGGTCAATGTTTAAATCTTTGTCATTACCCGTCGGCCGTGTCATTTTTTGCATTGAACCAATTAAGGAGCCCCCATGATCTCAACTCGCGGCGAAGTCCTGATCCGTCACCCAAAAAATCCGATCATCACAATCCGGGATATTCCCGCCCCGGTCAACTCGGTCTTCAATTCGGGTATCACAAAACACGAAGGAAAATATGCGATGATGCTCAGGATCGAAGACCTTGACCGCAAACAGCACTTTCGAATGGCGTGGAGCGAGAACGGAATTGACAACTGGCGCATTCAAAAAAATGCAATCGAGTTCAAGGGGGACAAGGAACTCAGGGACTACAACGCTTTTTATTACGACCCCCGCATCACCTGGATGCCCGAAGACCAAATGTACTACATCAACTTTGCCGTCCACTCCGACCGCCTCGGCGTCCGCGGCGGACAAGCCAGGACCCGCGACTTCGAATCGTTTGAATGGATCGGCTTCGGCACGACCCCCGACTGCCGCAACTGCGTCCTCTTTCCGGAAAAAATCGACGGCCTCTACACCCGCCTTGACCGTCCTCACGGAAAGGACGGCACGCGCAACTACATCTGGCTCTCGCAATCACCCGACCTCGTGTTCTGGGGAAAATCCCGCTTCGTAGCCGGCACCCGGGAGCACTGGTGGGATGACGCCTATGTGGGCCCCGGAGCCGTGCCCATAAAAACATCCAAAGGCTGGCTCAATATTTATCATGGCGTCTACCGCTCCTGCAGCGGAATGATTTACCGTCTGGGTACAATGATGCTGGATCTCAAGGACCCTTCAAAAGTACTCGGGCGCTGCGGCGGCTA
Organism: Bdellovibrionales bacterium RIFOXYD1_FULL_53_11; assembly: GCA_001770165.1. Classification (GTDB taxonomy): domain Bacteria; phylum Bdellovibrionota; class UBA1018; order UBA1018; family UBA1018; genus XYD1-FULL-53-11. The sequence goes on from MEQJ01000035.1 coordinate 22,508, forward strand.
CGTGCTCGGTCCGCGTGAAAGCTACGAGCGCGCGGGCGACGTTCCGAACGTCGTATTCACCTCCGGCGCCGTGGTCGAAGACAGCGGCGAAGTGAGGGTTTACTACGGCGGCGCGGACACCGTCATGTGCGTCGCAACCGCGCGGCTCGATGATCTCATCGCGTCAGCAATGGAATATCCCGGATAAATGGACTGGCTCGATCATCTTGAACGCGGAATCCTGGCGCACTGGATAAAGCACGCGCCGGACACTGCACGTGGAGGTTTTTTGGGCAAACTGGGTCCCGCGTGGGAGCCTGATCCGGCGGCCCCGAAGGGGCTCGTGCAGCATGCGCGCTTCATGTGGACCTTCTCGGCGGCGTACCGGCATCTCGAACGACCGGAATTCAAAATCATGGCGGACCGGGCACGCTCGTTTCTGGAGGATTTTTTCCGCGACCGCCTTCATGGCGGCTGGCTCTGGTCCGTAAGCGCCGGCGGCCCGGCACTCGACGCGCGCAAGCACGTTTATCCGCACAGTTTTGTGATTTACGCGTTTTCAGAATATGCGCGGGCCTTTGGCGACCCGGGCGCCCTGGATACGGCGCTCGAAACCTTTTCCCTGCTGGAAAAGCACGCACTGGACCGGGAGCATGGCGGCTATATCGAATCCTTTGATCAAGGGTGGAAGGAAATCCCGCAGCATGAGGACATCGGGATCAAGGGCAACCGCAAGTCCATGAACTCGCACATTCACATGCTCGAAGCCCTTA
>MEQJ01000036.1:0-6933 GCA_001770165.1 Bdellovibrionales bacterium RIFOXYD1_FULL_53_11
ATAACCTGGGTGTTTTGGCTTTCGATTCGCAGCAGTTAACCGCTGGGCTCGCCTTTTTTACTCAACATGCACAGGCTGGGGGGACGGCTTTCATGCGACCATTGTCACCGAGCGTTATCCATGTTAGCCATTTTAACAGTCAATTACAAATAATAGCAGGATATATGGAGAAAATATTTATGATTACGAGATGCTTCATTCTTCTTATGGCCTTTTCAAGCATTGCATTTGCTTCAGACGGTGGTTTTAGATTCAACCCGACTTGTTCTGGATACAACAATGGCTGGATCAGCGAAGCAGAACGTCATGGCAACGGACAGTGTGGAGATTTCCAGAATGCAGATTTTCATTCAAGATCATATCTCGAAGCAGACTTCCGGGGAGCCAATTTCTCCGGCGCCAATCTTGCTGGCGCGCTTTTTCATGGATCAGACTTCAATTCTGCGACCGCAATATCAACAAATTTTGAAGAAGCTGCACTTATTGCTGCTAATTTTTATAAAGCAAATCTGAAGAAGGCATACTTTGTCAAAGCAAACCTGGGCAATGCAAATCTGACATTAACGAATCTGAATCATGCCAATTTTTCGAATGCCAAAATGGAAAAAACAATTCTTTCAGATACGCACGCTCTTGATACATCCTTTGAGCGGGCCATCCTCACTGATGCGGTTTTCACACCTGTTTCAAGGGATACCTCCTTTCAAAGGGCTAATTTTTCATATGCCCGCTTGAACCGCGCCAATCTTTCAAAAGTGACTTTCGGCGATACAAATCTTACCTTTGCAAATTTCAGCGGGGCCAATCTTTCGGATGCACGTGGAATGAAGAATATCAATGGGACGAATTTCATCTCGGTAATTGCGCACAGAGCCGATTTTTCGGGCTCTTACGGTGGTTTCATCAGCTGGAATGCAGGAGATTTTACGGGTGCGAATTTCTCGAACGCCAGGATATCCGGAACAGATTTTACAAGCGCTGTTCTGGTGAGCACAAACTTCACTGGGGCAGATCTTGAGGATGTGAAAATGATTTCATGCAAAGCGGCCGAAGCGGTTCTTGTGAGAGCCAGGTTGAGCAAGGCCAACTTGAGAAATGCGGAATTGTTTAATTGCGATCTGACCGGGGCAGACTTGAGGAGTGTGAACCTGAGAAATGCAAACCTGTCGGGATGTAAAACAGCTTCCACAAACCTGACAGGCGCCATGTTCTCTCACGTTACAAAACTTCCCTTCAGTGAGGCCGAAGCGCTGAAGCGTGGGATGGTCAAGCTGGATTAAAATCTATATAGGGGATTTGTATGAACAAGTTTTTTATTCCTGTTCTGGCGGCTTTTGTATTTTCGCTTCCGGCAATGGCCAAAAAAGTTCAGAAAATATCGTGTTACTTAAGGAAGATGATACAAGAAAAACGGCATGCGCGTTTTTTCTGTTTACCGCAGATAATTACAAGGAATATGGAAGCTTGACGCTCAACCCTTGGTGGTCTTCGAGCTGGGACGCGACCCGTGGCATCACTGTCAAAAAGAAAGCACACTTCATGGACTGGCTTCTTGGCGAAGCCACTTACGAAACCAAAGAACAGGGCGCAACAGGGTACGGACCCGAGCCTCTTTTCAGCGTGATCATTGCAAAAAAACATCTGATGACGTCTGGTTCGTTTGACGTTTCCATATCAAATCGTGGAATAGCCGGTGCCACGTTCAAATGCAAAGCCGTGGTGAAATGACCCAGGGATTGCTTGTTTGCTGAATTATTTCAATGTGTTATGCGCTATGCGGGGCTTGACAAACACCTGAAAAAATAGCATAATTAATATCGTACTAATTTAGTCAACAGTGGGACGTGTGTGATATATGCGTAGGATTTCAGTATGTAATTGTCTTGCCGTTGTTTGCCTTTTTGCGGGCGCAACTGCGTGCCGCGTGGGCGGAAACGTTGAAGGCAAGGAAGCGGCAGAGACGGCAGCAAGCACAAGTGCAGCAACGACCGCCGCATCGGCCGCTGTCGGTCCATCAGCTACAACAATTTCAAGCGTTTCTTCTACCAAGGCCAATGGCAGTTATAAACTTGGTGAGGTAATCGACATTACCGTCACCTTTTCAGAAGCAGTTACGGTCGTCGGAACTCCAACGATCACGCTTGAAACGGGCGCGAGCGATCAAACTGTCAACTACACAAGCGGCTCAACCACAAGCGTGCTGACCTTCCAGTACACGGTGCAGGCTGGTGACACATCGTCGGATCTTGATTATGTGGCAACCACCTCGCTGACTGCAGGAACAACTATTAAGGATGCGGCCGGAAATGATGCGACACTCACGCTCGCAGCCCCAGGAGCCGCAGGCTCCATTGCAAACGCCAAGGCCATCGTGATTGATACCACCGCGCCAGCCGTGAGCAGCGTCTCTTCTACAAAGGCAAACGCTACTTATACCACTGGAGAGGTAATCGACATTACCGTCACCTTTACAGAAGCAGTTACGGTCGTCGGAACTCCGACGATCACACTTGAAACGGGCGCGAGCGATCAAACTGTCAACTATACAAGCGGCTCAACCACAAGCGTGCTGACCTTCCAGTACACGGTGCAATCGGGAGACATCTCGTCGGATCTTGATTACGTGGCAACCACCTCACTCACCGCTGGAACCTCGATAAAAGATGCAGCCGGAAATGATGCGACACTCACGCTCGCAGCCCCTGGCGCCGCAAATTCACTTGGCGCCAACAAAGCACTGGTAATTGATGCTGTGCCCCCGGTCACAACCGCATCCCCTACGGCAAAAACATTTCCTTCAAACAATTTTGTGCAAAACACCCAAGGCACCATCGACTGGGGCAATACGGCCGCTGGCGCACCAACCGACGACGCAATGAGCTACGCCTGCACCTTTGATCTTGTTATTGACGGCGCGGTTGCTGCCGGCGCAGCTTGCTCTACTCTCACGGGCACCGTTAACTTCGACACCGGCACCGGAATTCTGACCTGGACCACGAACCGCACGGTATGGGGCAGTTTTGAAATCAAGGTCATCGGCACCAATGTGAGGGGTTCAAGCTCAAGCATCGTGGTGGCCGATGTGCGCGAGGCGTATTCGACCACAAACCTGCTGCTCGATATTGAAGCCATGTTCTCCAATCGCAGCTATGCGCAGACATCCGGCGCCACCTGGTACGATCTCACAACCAACGCATGTCACGGCTCACTAAACGGCTCGCTCTCTTCGGCATGGGCGGGGGCGGGTACTGCCGCCAATCCGTATCATCTCCCGTTTGACGGCACGGGCGATTACGTAGCCCTTGGATCAAGCTTGAATCCCATAACCAATCTCGCATTTGACATGTGGCTCTCGCCCGGATCGATCGCGACGGCAAACAAAACAATACTCACTACCGGCGGCGGCGCTGGCAATGGTTTTGAGCTCAAGCAAAGCGGCACGGGCGACACTTCAAAACTCGAATTCACCGTGGGCAGCAAAGCGTACACCGACCTTGTGCTTGCCGATAATCCGTACAGTTATTTCAAACTCGACGAGACAGCGGGGGCAGTGCTCGACGATGTGGGCTCGGTGAATTTTGACGGCGGAATCGGAAACAGCTACACGATGAACGAGACGGGTGCACTAACGGATTCGACAAAAGCGATCTACTTCAACGGTGATGGAGGCGGAAGAGCCGAAATCAGCTCGGTTTCGAGCCACTCATTCATTCAAAACACCGGAATATTTTCGCTCGAAGCCTGGGTCAAGACCTTTGCATACAACTCAAACAATGCGACCACGGACGGCTGGTTCATGGGCAATGCCAACTCGGACGCACTGAAGGGCTTCAATTTCATGTACAGCACGCTCAATGCTGATCACTTTTACACCATCTCCGTCAAAAACGGCCTTGGAGGCTCGTCAATCTGCCACCTTAATACCGGCGTGGACAGCATGACCGACAACAACTGGCACCATGTTATCGCCACCGGCGATGGCACCCAATGCAAGATCTATCTGGACGGCACGCTCAAGAACACCGCTGCATTTACCGCCGCGCTTGCCTCCGGCGATTCATCAAACACCATTTACCTGGCGGCAATCGGCGGAGCCACGGCAACATACAAGTTCAAGGGATGGCTCGACGAGGTTGCGATATACAACTACACGCTCTCGTACCAGCAGATCAAAAACCACTACAACATGGGCAAGTACGCCACCTGGCCCGAAAACCGCTACATGGCGCTCGGGCCCGAGAGCTACTGGCGGCTGAACGAAACAAGCATTGCGACTGCAGTGACCGACAAAACGGTCGAAGCAAACAACGGCACGTATGGCTCGGCGGTACAGCTCAACCATACCGGTGCGCTTGATCCGTCTAACTCGTCCGGACCGGCTGACGATCCGGACACAGCGGCGTATTTTGACGGGACGGTGAACGGCTATGTTTCTAACGTCGGTACAGTATCCGATTTTTCCTTTGTCAGCAGTACCGGGCAATTCACTGTCGTTGCATGGGCCAGGCAATACGCCTATACGCATGGGGATTACGAGTCAATCATCTGCAACACCACGGCAGGCGCCGAAAAAGGGGTTACCGTTCAATACAATTACACAACCGATACTTATTACTCGTTCTTTGCAAACGGCACGAATAACGTAACCGCCTCGGCACCCTCTGCCATTTCTGACAACAACTGGCACCAAATTGTTGCCGTCGGAAACGGCTCAACACTTACCGTATACAAGGATGCAGTTGCCGGCACTCCGCAGGCACTGCCTGCGCCAGCAGCAGGAGACGCCACCAATTTGCTCACCATAGGAGCAAACAACGGCGGCACCTATCCGTTCAAGGGCTGGCTCGACGAAGTCGCGATCTTCCGCCGGGCTCTGACGGCCACAGAAATCAGCGCGCTCTACGCCTCTTCAAAATACCATGTCTGCCGGACAAGCGAGACGCTAGCCGACAATCTCTGGTACCATGTCACCGGCTTCTGGAGCGGCACCGTGGCCGAGCTTTATGTAAACGGCAAAAAAGAGTGCAAGGTCACACCTGGAACCACGTTCACGCCTTCGACCGATCTCACGCTTGGCGCGACCGCCGCCGCAGCCAACGAGTGGACCGGCAAGGTGGGATCGGTGCGGGCGTATGAGACGGCCAGCTCGGCGTCGGTTTCGTCAAACTACGCTGCCTCCAGCGACAAGTACCGCACGACACCGGTGGGCAATATCGTGACGGACAACCTCAAAATCCATCTTGATGCGGCAAATGCAAAACAAGGGCAACTTCCTTTTTCAAACGGCTGCGCAGCAAGTGATCTAAAATGGTTCAATTCGGGCTCTGGCACCTTCAATGCAATATTATGGCTTTTCACAGCTTGCGGTGCGGACTCGGGATGGCTTGGCGATGGCTCTGTTGGTTCTCCCTATCAGCTGGCATTCAATAGTGACGGCACGCGGGATATGGTAAGAATATCCAACTACTCGTCCGGCGCCGGTAAATCATTTACTATGGAATACTGGCTGAAGGATTCACCCAAGATCGTCAGTGATTACTTGTTTGATACAACAAATTCATTATTACACAGGACATGCCTGATGTGGGATGACAATGGACCGCAAAGTGTGAGTTACTACAATGGCACAAATTATCAGTTAACAGCGACACCCCACGACAGCGCGTGGAGACATGTCGTATTTACGATCGATGAGTCAAGCTCGACAGTCACGCTCTATTTCAATGGTTCCTATATCAACAGCGCAAGTGGTGTTTTTACTGCAACAATTGGCAATGATATTTATCTTGGAAATTTTTTTCGTGGCTCCATGGCCGTTTTCCGCCTCTATGAAGGCGTCCTCACCCCCGCCCAGGTATCCCAGAACTGCAACGCCCAGAAGGCGCGGTTCAGCGGCGCGACCTGCAACTGAGCTGCAGATCACTTCTGGTGCGAACGAATAAGCTGCTTTTTTGTGAGATCGGCATTCATCTCTGTAATGATCGCTTTGGCTTCCTGATAGCTTCTTTCATCGCCGACACAAACAGCGACGTTTTCTTCGGGCGACGAAAGAGTAATTCTCAGCGCATGCGGGCATTTCAACTGGCTGGCGTTTTTTCCGCGGGCTTCCAGACTGATCGTATATTTCCGGAGCATGGAAATGATTTCTCCCGATCGCTCCCTGGAAATGGCAACCTCCGGCTTTGTTGCAACAGATGTCCCGTTCATGGTGAGTTTGTGCGATCCAATCGCTTCGCCGACCATTATCCTGTATATAACCGGGCTGCCGCCGGGTGTGGCGGAAAAATCTTCAACAACCGCGACAATACCCGGCTGTCCACCCGGCGCCGCATGGATGGCAGAAACAACCAATAACAACACAAGCAGTGTCTTCATTTTGCCTCCCCCGCCAGAGTGCATTCTTTATACATGCCCGGGTGTGCGCAACCGAGAGCTCTGCGAACATCAGAATTTGCTCCAAAAATGCCATTTACCCTGAGAACCGCGTCCGGATGCGAAGCCTTCAGAAACGGGGAATATTGCAAAAAACCGCTTCCCTCGGTCTCGCAGAAAAAGCCACTTAGTTTGAGGGCGGCGTTTTTGCGCTCACCGGCCGGCAGGGACATGAGAACACTTCCAACAACCTTCGCCGCTATCCAGTCGGCAATGGCTTCGTCGGCCTGTTTATTGTTGATCCTGATAGACCCGGCACCCATAAGGCATGAGACGAGTTTTCCATAGTGGCCGGACAAGTCATACCCGTTCATGCCACTTGTTCGAAGTCCGAACTTGTGGCCGATCTCGTGCGCCATGATCATCAAAAGGGCGTACGGATTTTTCGCAGCCATGGGAAACAGTACCGGCATGATGCTCACGGTTTCATTCTGCCGGAAAGCACCGGTTTGTGTCATCGGGGCATAATATGCGTTGATATTGCGGAAATGCGTGAGTGCA
>MEQJ01000036.1:6943-8804 GCA_001770165.1 Bdellovibrionales bacterium RIFOXYD1_FULL_53_11
CAAGCGTTCCTGAAGCCTTGTAATACCGCGCTGGCGGTTTCTGGTTCCAGGTGAGCGACAGACGCTTGAGTTCACGTTTCATCCGGGAGAGTTTTCTTGTCCATTTCAATCCACGCATCCGGCCGAGTTCTTTGGTGACAAAATATGTGACTCCGGCATGCGCCTTCTTGAATATGGCAGAGACGGATTGCTTGTTGTCGGCCGAATATGCCGTGTCGGAAATATATTCTACAAACGGACGGGATCCTGCCAGGCGGCGGAAGAACTTCCGGTATTCCTCCTTGACGGCGGCACTGTGCGTCTTCGAAAGATCAACGCAGTCCTGTCGGGCGAGCTCGAAGGCTGAATTCGCATCCATTTCGAGTTTTTCCTGCACGGCAATCTCTTCTTTGTTGACGGTCACCGGCATGCCATTCACCTGAAAATCAAGTCTTCTAAGGAGAAGCAGAAATTCGAAATTATCGTTCACGAATTTGCTCTTACTCCGTATTGCCTTGGCGGGGTCGGTGTTTCTGTGGATCTCCAATATCTTGCGCCTGATCGAGTAGATCCCGTTGTTGGAGCAAGCTTCCGGCACTTTCAATGCAGTAATGGCCACATTTGGTTTTTCCTTGCTATCCACGGGCTGTGCCTTCTTGACCGCTTTTGCGTATTCCTCTTTTTTTTCGGTAATAGTGACGGGAAGATTTGCCGGGCAGAACGCAAGGATTTCGGTGTATATGCTCACGAAGTCGAGCTGATGCAGAATCCTGTCGCGATCAGTGTATTTTTTGGAGATCTCGCCCGCCCGCGAGATCTCGCTTCTGAGGTCGGCGAACAGCTTTTGCTCAGCCGCCGCCAGAGTTTCTTCGAGCGCCTTGATCCTCTTTTGGGGCATGCCGCGCGCCCTTGCGTTTTCAAGCTCCGTAGCATTGTCATGTACGGATTGTTTCAGCCTTTTGGTTTCACTTTTCATTTCCTTCTGAAATGAGTGCCTGTCGCAGTTATTTGGTGCGTTCGAGATGAATTCCTCGATTCTGACATCCCCGGACAGATTGCCGGAAAAAAACAACTTCTTCTGGGGGTTCTCGAGTTTCGGGTTTATTTCAAAGCCGTTGGATTTCATATGGGCGGTGAGAGCCGCTTCAACCGAATCATATCCTTGCCGCTTGAGTGTTTTCAGATAACCCTGTTCGATAATTTTTTCCATTTCATCAGCAAGACCGAGACTTTCTTTCATGTTGCCATTCTCATCCATGCAGGACGCATTGAAGAGATCGCTGCAGCGGTCAACACCTGAAGTTCGCCGGATAATTGTCGGCTGAACACGGGAATCCCGTGCTTCACATTTCTGGCACGCCGCGGCTGGGCTGATGCGTTTCAATACTATTGAATTGAGATCAAATTCATCTTCGACCGCAAATGCTGACGTTACCATTGAAATAGCAAACAAAACAAACACCATACCTTTATCCGTCCTCCACCTTGAGTTTCGGCAAAAAATTGACTTATCTTGACAACTTATCTTGATATCTTGATATTGAATCACCAAGGAATCATAGGACGGACCCAATAAAAGCACTTTTTGAATGCTCGCATCCCACCAAGCCACAATACGCCATTGCGCACCGCCCCATATAATGCTATTTGCCTTCCCATAAGGGGATTTACATGAATAAACTTTTTATTGCTGTTCTGGCATCCATTTGTTTTTCGTTGTCGGCGCAGGCCGAAACGGTTCAGAAAATCTCGTGTTACAAAGAAGATGACACAAAAAAAACAGCATGCGCGTTTTTGATGTTTACCGAAGACAATCACAAAAAATACGGTAAACTGACACTCAACCCCTGGTGGTCCTCGAGCTGGGACGCCGCCCGGGGCA
>MEQJ01000036.1:8812-10766 GCA_001770165.1 Bdellovibrionales bacterium RIFOXYD1_FULL_53_11
CAGGGCGGAACAGGATACGGACCCGAGCCTCTTTTCAGCGTAATCATAGCAAAAAAACATCTCATGAAGTCCGGCTCGTTTGACGTCACAATATCAAATCGAGGAATTGCCGGCGCCGCGTTCAAATGCAAGGCTGTAGTGGAACAATGATTCGATAAAACGGCGCACCTAAATCACGATCTCGCGCGGCAACTGGCGGCTGTTGTACGTACCCGCCATCGAAGCGCCGTACGCACCGGCGGATAAAATCGCAACCACATCGCCCGGTTTGAGAGAGGCCGGCAGCAGGCGCCCCGCCGCAAACGTATCGGTGCTTTCGCAAAGCGGGCCGACAACGTCAAATTTCTGCATGCGTTCGCGACGCCCGGTATGCGCCGGTACAATTTCATGATGCGCGCCGTAAAGCGCCGGGCGCATGAGGTCATTCATCCCGGCATCGAGGATCAAGAACCTGCGCGCTCCGCGCGTCTTTATGTAAAGAACCGTGGCAAGCAGCACGCCCGCATCGGCCGCAATCGACCGGCCCGGCTCCACAATGATGCGCACTGGATACGGCGCACGCCCCGGGCCAAGCTCTTGCAGTACCGTACGCGCATAATCTTCTACGGATGGCACGCGTTCGCCAAAACGGTACGCCACACCAAGCCCGCCGCCCGCGTCCAGAAAGTCGAGCATCAGGCCGTGCTCCTTGTAAATCCTGGCAGCGGTTTCGCGCAGGCACCCGAGCGAGCGCCCGAGCGGCGCAAGACGCGTGAGCTGGCTGCCGATATGCATGCTGAGCCCGGTGAGTTTCATATTCCGGTGCATCCTGCATATCCTGCCGGCAAGCCTGAGCACCTCGCGCGCCGTGAGACCGAACTTGTCGGCATGCCGCCCGGTCGTGATGCCCTTCAGCGTACCGGCATCAACGCCGGGGTTAAGCCGGAAAGAAACACGCGCAGCACGATGAAGCTTTCCGGACAACTCCGCTATCAGCTCCAGTTCCCCCTCTGATTCAACATTAAAAGCCAGGATTCCCGCCCGCAGTGCTTCCTTGATTTCTTCCCGCATTTTTCCGACGCCCGAATACACAATCCTTTCACCCGGCACGCCGACCGCAAGGGCACGCCCGAGTTCGCCGCCAGACACCACGTCCATCCCCGCGCCAAGCCGCGCAAGCGTCCGGAGCACGCCCGCGTTCGGGCACGCCTTCACGGCAAACGCCACAAGCGCGTCGCAACCGGAGAAGGCGCGAAGGTATCCCGCATACTTTTGCCGGATCGTCCGCGCTGAATAAGCATAAAGCGGCGTGCCCTGCGCACGCACAAGCGCCACCGCTTGCTTTTCACCTACATACAGATGGCCGCCGCGCCACCTGGCAGCACCACCTTCCGGAAGCCAAAACCCCATTACTGCATTATAGTGCGGTTTTTGCCGTTGTCACAGGGTGTACTGGCCCAACGGCGCAGGCGATGTTACGATTATTGGAGATGAACATCCAGAAGAGCAGATTTTTTCCGGCCATTTGCGTCGCACTTGCCGCACTGCTCTGGGCCACGGACTCGATATTCAGGTACCCGGCCGTGGCACAGCTTGATTTCAAGGTTGTCGTGCTGTTCGAGCACCTGGCGGGCTTCGTGCTGATCCTGCCGTGGGTGCTCTGGCGTCACCGGAGCGAACTCCGCAGGCCGCCGCCCAAGGATGCTCTTCTCATGGCTGTCATCGGCATAGGCGGATCGGCCCTGGGCGGGATGCTCTTCACTTCAAGCATGAAGGAAACGAACCCTTCGATCGCGACGATGTTCCAGATGCTCCAGCCCATGTTTGTAGTCGGAGCGGCCTATGTGTTTTTAAAAGAACGCGCCGGACGTAACTTTTATCCGCTCGCGCTCTGGGTGGTTTTGAACGCACTGCTGATCAGCCTGCCCGATTACAGCTTCGGTTTTGGCGACGCAAACGCAGACCTCTCAAACTC
>MEQJ01000036.1:10779-23383 GCA_001770165.1 Bdellovibrionales bacterium RIFOXYD1_FULL_53_11
CGTTGCTCGCGCGTTATTCGCCATCCGTGCTGGTGTTCTGGCGCTGGCTGTTTGCCTCCGGTTTTTTGTGCGCAGCCGTGCTTGCCGAAGGCACGCCGATCGACTGGCAGACCGTGCTCTCCCCGCGCGCGCTCGCGTCGTTTTTTCTCCTTGCCACGGTTGCGGGAGTTGCCGCGATGGCCATCTACTACACGGGCCTCCGGCGCATGCCGGCGCACATCGTAACCTTCATTGAGCTCCTGTACCCGCTTTTTGCGGTGTTCTTCAATTTCATCTTCTGGTCGATAACACCCTCGACCATGCAGCTCGCCGGCGGCTTTATTCTTGCCCTGGCAATCGCGCTTCTGGTGATGGTGTATTACAAGTTTGATTCGAGCCAGCAGGAATCTTCTCAATCCTGAAACAGCGTCATGTACCTGGATCCGTCCACGAGAAAAACCTTCCGCATGACCTCTTCTTTTCCGCCCAGGGCGGCCTTCAAAATGCCGAGCGTCTCCGGGTTGTCGCGCACCCTGAGATCACCCATTTCACGCGCACTCGAACGCTTGTATTTTGCAATCGCGCGGCTTGAAAGGCTCTGCTTGGCGCATCCGGGATCATCGACGCGTTTTTTGCGGTAAACCTCGAACTCCACTTCCATCTCCGGCGCGACGCCAAGCCATCTGGCTTCGTCAACCGGAAGATCAGACCACTCCTGCGGCTGCACGCATACGCTGCCGCTGCTTGTCTGCTCGATTTCACAAACCGGATAGGCTTTATCGAGCGCAGGCGTGTCCGGCGTGAGAGTGAGTGTCATGCGCGCACCGGTTTCAAACTTGCAGGCGTAGCCCTCATCGAAAGAGACAAGGGGCGACTCGTTGTCCTCCCAGGCGGTTTTGAAAAGCTGTTCGGTCACCACGCCGCCGCCGTCAAAATGTGCTCCAAAAAGTTTTCCGCTGCCAGCGACGGTATCGACAAGGCTCACAAGATAATGATCGTTGTGCGCGTTCGTCCTGTTGAACGGCGTTTGGTAGATTTCAAGTTTTGTCGGCACCGTGACAACTGCCGGAAAGATTTCCGTGGGTTTGCCGTCCGCCACTCCATAACCTTCGTAATTGCTTTCAACCAGTTCGTATGTGCCCGCATATGAAGGAAACGGCTCGTTATCCATGCAACCACCGCGCGCACCGGTCAACGCCACCAGAAAAATTGAAACAACTGCCAACCGCCACACATTATTAAACATATTCAAAGGCATAACACATTTATGACGCAATGCATATATAGGCTAAAAAAATAAATGGTAAAATCTTTTTGTGGGAATGAAATCATATACGGCATCAATAATGGCGCTGGCTCTGCTGCTCCTGGAATCGCCCGCCACAGGCGAAAACTGCGCCGGATGCGACCACAAAACCACACAATCACTTGTTGAAATTACAAAAGGCCTCAAGCCGCTGTTTGAAAATTCAAATTTTTCCGGAATACCGGTGGCATTCAAACCGGGGTTTTTATCCGATGGCAGATACCAGACAGCCGCCGGAGCGGTCGTGAGCAAATCCTGCATTTCCTTCATAAAAACCAGCCGGCCCGATGCTTTCAAAACTGACGCCGCGGTGACCCGGAAAATCGATTCCGTTGTTTCCAAAATGATGGCTGGAATCAACTCGTGTATTAAAAACCGGGCGCTTTCAGCGCACCCGGCGGCAATCCGCAAAGTGCTCGCACAAAAACCGGCCATTGAATGCGGCCCCCCGGATGATGTGTGCAAACAGGCAATCGCATGCGCATTCCACGGCGAAAACAGGATAAAATTCCTTTCTGTTGACGGTTTTACAAGCGAAGACACCTGGTTTCACGAACTGCTGCATCTTACAAAAACAGACAACAAGACTCCGGCAGAACACAACAGCAATGAGCCTGGCAAGGTTCTTGAAGATGAAATTTATTTCTGGTCCAATCACTGTTTCAAACCCTACAAAATCCTCGCCGATATGCGCGCCGGGACCTCAAAGGCCTGCTGGGCGGCCAAGTCCCACAAAGGCGCCCTGAAGCAGCACCGCTACAACGAACGCGAGCGTAAAATCCATTGCAACATCTACCGCGAGTATCTCCGGCTCGAAACCGCATATGATAAATTGCTTGCGGACAAATCCGTACCGGAGCTTTTCCGCTGCGTGCCGCACCAGGGCGGGGGCCGATGCGTCACTCCGGACCGGGTGAAGAATCTGCTGGCCAAGGGGGCGAATCTTAAAAATATCACCGTAATCGATGACAAGAACTATCGCGCGGTGCTGGCGGCCAGATGCAATTGGATAAAACCGGGACAGCACACCAGCGCACTTGATCTCTCACTGTGCGCAAGCGGTTATATCAAGGACGTCACGCTGTATGCAACGAGCGCACACCATAGCGGCGCGATCAGCGCGGCAGAGCTGGACGAGATCAAGGCATGGCTTGCACCCATGAAAGCAAAAACCGCATGGTTTGAAAACGGACCAGCCAAACTCTACATGTTCCCGGAGTGGGCACAGGAACGCAATCACAAGCCGCTCACCGATGCGCTAGGCGCATGCCTTCACGACCATAATCTTAAAGACACCTCATTATGCTGGGCATACCGGACAACAACCGCGAGACAGATGGCCAGGCTCCTTTATTACTGGAAGTAACCTTCCCTCTACTACATCCGCCTTTTTTGCTCTATACTGCTTTTCTAAACCATGAACCGCAATGATTGGACGCACCATCTCATCCCGGCCATAGTCCGGCGCGACCCGTATCTGCAATCCCACACCGAGGCCGTCAGATGGCGCATCAATGACATAACCGGAAAAGCCCGGACGCTGCAGGGGGAATACAAGAAATTCTCCGACTTTGCCGCAGGTCACGAATACTACGGTCTGCACCGCAACAAGGAAGGGTGGTGGGTGCTCCGCGAGTGGGCGCCGAATGCCACGGCGGTTTTTTTGCGCGGAGAATTCAACAACTGGCAGGACCAGGGCGAGTACCTGCTCAAGCGCGTGGGCGGCGACGGCACGTGGGAACTCTGGCTTGCGCCCGACAGGCTCCGGCACGGCGACCTCTACCGCCTCGGCATGCACTGGCACGGCGGGCGCGGCGACCGCCTGCCCGCCTGGGGACGGCGCGTGGTACAGGACAACCACACAAAAATTTTCAACGCACAGGTCTGGGCGCCCGAAAAAAAATACAAATGGAAGCACCCGAAGTGGCGCCGGCCAGACGCCGGCCCGGTCATCTATGAAGCCCATATCGGCATGGCGCAGGAAGACGGCAAGGTCGGCACCTATGTGGAATTCCGGGAAAAAATCCTGCCTCGCATTAAAAAAGCCGGTTACAACACGGTCCAGCTCATGGCCATACAGGAGCACCCGTACTACGGATCGTTCGGCTACCATGTATCAAATTATTTTGCGGCGTCGTCGCGCTTCGGCACGCCCGAAGAACTGAAGGAACTCATCGACGAAGCCCACGGCATGGGCATCGCGGTCATCATGGACATCGTCCACTCGCACGCGGTCAAGAACGAAGTCGAAGGCATAAGCTGCTACGACGGCACTTACACGCAGTTTTTCCATGCCGGAGACCGCGGCAATCACGCCGCATGGGACTCGCGCTGCTTTGACTACGGCCGGGACAAGGTGTTGCACTTTTTGCTTTCAAACTGCCGCTTCTGGCTCGACGAGTACAAATTCGACGGCTTCCGTTTTGACGGCGTAACGAGCATGCTCTACATCGATCACGGGCTTGGCAAGACTTTCACCTCGTATGGCGATTATTTCGGCGACAACGTCGACCGGAGCGCCCTGGTCTACCTCGGGCTGGCAAACACCCTCCTCCACGAAATCCGTCCGGACGCGATCACGGTTGCCGAGGACGTAAGCGGCATGCCGGGGCTTGCCGCGCCAATTGACGAAGGCGGCGTGGGCTTTGACTACCGCCTTTCGATGGGCGTGCCCGACTACTGGATCAAGGTCATAAAAGAGCTGCCGGACGAAAAATGGAACGTGAGCGGAATCTGGCACGAACTCACAAACAAGCGCTGGGACGAAAAAACCGTGAACTACTGCGAGTCCCACGACCAAGCGCTGGTTGGCGACCAGACGATTATTTTCCGTCTGATTGAAGAGGCCATGTACTGGGACATGAGCATTGCAAAACAAAATCTCCGGATCGACCGCGGCATCGCGCTCCACAAGCTGATCCGCCTGGTCACGCTTGCAACCGCCGGCGGCGCGTATCTCAACTTCATGGGCAACGAGTTCGGCCATCCCGAATGGATCGATTTTCCGCGTCAGGGCAACAACTGGTCGTATCACTACGCGCGCAGGCAATGGAGCCTCCGCGACAATCCGGAACTGAAATACCGTTTTTTGGCGGAGTTTGACGAGGCGATGATACGCATCGCCGCCAAGTACGATCTCATCCGCTCCGAAAGTCCCTGGAAATGGCACGAGCATGTCGACGACCATACACTGTCGTTTTCGCGCGCCGGGCTCCTTTTTGTTTTCAACTTCGACGCCACAAGGTCGTTCACCGGTTACCAGGTAAAGGCACCGGAAGGCAGATACCGCCTCCTCCTCGATTCCGACAGCCCGGAGTTCGGTGGATTCGAACGCCTTCAAGCGGGACAGACGTATACCTCCGGGGGCGGCTTCCACGGCGACGATTTACAGCATTTTATCAACATGTACCTCCCGAGCCGCACCGCGCTCGTGCTCGAAAAACTCAAGAGGAGCTAGCCGCCATGGCCGACTGCACCGAAAAGAAAAAGAACATGCAAGACTGCAATTGCACCTATTCCTGTTCCAAAAAAGGCAAATGCTGCGAGTGCCTCGCTTATCACCGCAGCATGGGCGAGTTTCCGGCATGCTATTTCAACGCCGAAGGCGAGAAAACCTACGACCGCTCGTTTGAAAATCTGAAAAAATACCGGAAATAAGCATGCTGCTGCGGCTTGTAAAATCACATCTGGGCGTGGCACTTGCCGTCGGAGCTTACGGGACATGGGGACTGTTCCCGTTTTTCTGGAAGCAGCTTGCAAATGTGCATCCGTATAAAATTGTCGCGCACCGGATGGTGTGGGCGGCGTTGTTTTTTGTTTTGATCCTGCGTCTCAAAAACGGACCGGCGGCCTTCAGGCGGCTCGGCGCGCTCATGCGTCGGCATCCTTTGCAGCTTTTTTTGTCGGCGCTTCTGATCGGCTCCAACTGGCTGGTTTATATTTATTCGGTCAACACCGGGCGGATACTGGACGCGAGCCTGGGGTATTTCATAAATCCGATGATGACCATACTGCTTGGTGTCGTCATCCTGGGCGAAAAGCTTTCGCGGCAGCAAATCGCTGCCGTGACGCTTGCTTTTACGGGCGTCCTTTATATGGCTTCAGGCGGGTTCGGCGCGGGCGGCACAATGACTTCCCCCTGGATTCCGCTCTGGCTGGCATTCTCGTTCGCGCTCTACGGACTCATTCGTAAAAAATGCGATGCCGGACACTGCGGCGGACCGCTTGAGGCATCAACATTTGAAGCACTGCTGCTTGGCGTGCCGGTAGCGATCGGGCTTGTGGTTTACGAGTCCGGGGGAAACGGAACTGGTTTTGTCTCTCCGCTGCCGGATTTTGGCGCGTCAACCACATGGCTGCTTGTTGTGGGCGGCGCGGTGACCGCGATACCGCTTTGGCTTTTTGTCGAAGCGTCAAAGCGCGTAACGCTTTCGACACTCGGCTTTTTGCAATACATCTCACCGAGTTTGCAGTTTTTGCTCGCAGTTGCGGTTTACGGCGAACAATTCACGCGCGCGCACGCCATCACGTTTGGCTGCATCTGGGCGGCGCTCGGGCTTTTCATGTGGCCAACCGACCGTTATCGTCGGTTTCAGCGCTGAAAGTAAGAGTGAAGATCCTGTTAAGATATTTTACTTTGCGGACATCAACGCAGAATTCTGCCTTTTCCGGCCAACCGCCACTAAAGTATTTGTAGATTCATGGCCCCGGATGCGCCATGTGCGCGTGCGACGTTCCATCCAGCGCAACAAAAAATAAGGAAGCAAGAACCTCACCCCCTTGATCTGGCTCACATAGTCGCTGTTGACCCCGAACATCTCCAGGACCTCAAACCCGGCCGCATCAAATAGACCGCGAAGCTCGTTTGGCGTGTACAAAAACAGATGATTTCCCCAATGAAACTGTCTTCCTTCGAAAGCAGAAAAATCCGTCACCTGCGAAAAAGTCGGCAATTTCTGACCATGCTGCGCGCCGTTCGGCGTTGTAATGAAAAGAAATCCGCCCGGTCTCAAATTTTCAAAGGCGGACTTCAGAAGCTCACCCGGGTGCGCCACGTGCTCGAGCACTTCGCCAAGAATCAAACCGTCAAACCTCGCACCGTCCCGGTACCCGATGATATTGGCCTGCACGGTCGTGAATTTTCCATGCTCGTATTTTTTACGGGCATAGCGCAAAAATTCTTCATTGATGTCGACCGCCGTGACATCATAACCCGCCTCGGCAAGCGCCAGCGCGTAATTGCCCTGCGCGCTGGCGAAATCAGCCACGCGCCCTAAGGCGCGCCCCAAGGCGCGCCCGGACGGTTTCACATACCTTTTCACAAGCGAAACCACGGTCTCAAGCCTGAGATGACAGCCAAGCACGGCCGCCTTTTTTTTCAGCGGATGATAAAAATTGCGCTCATCGTCGCCCCAGGCATACTGGCGCTCGAATTCGCTTTCGACTTCGGATTCAGGCACCCTTCGCACTGGCTCGCTTGCCCGTCAATCAATGATCTTCTTGATCGCATGCACCGTAGTGGCCCGGCTCACTTTCGCGATCGATTCGGTGAGCGGAATCTTCTTGGGACATACCTTGACGCAATTCTGCGCATCACCGCAATCCTGCACCCCGCCATCGCCCATCACCGCCTCAAGCCGCTCGGTGGCGTTCAGGGCGCCGGATGGATGCGTATTGAAGAGCTGCACCTGGTTGACAGCCTGCGGACCGATGAACTTCGCGTGCGGCCCGTACTGCGGACACGCCTCGACGCAGCAGCCGCAAGTCATGCACTCGGAGAGCTTGTATCGTTCCTGCGCGAGATCATTCGAATAGCGCGGCCCCGGCCCGAGTTCGTAGGTGCCATCAATACCCACCCACGCCTTGACGTGTTTGAGATGATCGAACATCCTCTGGCGGTCCACCATCAGGTCCCTCATGACCGGAAATTTTGAAAGCGGCTCAATCCTGATCGGCTGCTCAAGCTTGTCGACCAGCGCCGCGCAGGCCTGCCTCGGCACCCCGTTTATGATCATGGTACAAGTGCCGCAAACCTCTTCAAGACACGCGGCCTCCCAGGCCGGCGGCGTCGTGGCATGTCCGTCGGCGCGCACGGGATGGATCTGCAGCTCCTGCAGCACGGCAATCACGTTAAGATTGGCACGCCACTTGATCTGGAACACCTCCCATTTGGCCGGCGCATCCGGCGTATCCTGGCGTTTTACGTGCACTTCGATCATCCTGCCTGATTTGTCCTGCTGCCTGTTCTTTTCCTTTTCCATATCTCCCCCGCCCCTCAGCTCGCGCTCTTGTCCACGTCGTACTGGCGCGGACGCGGCTTGATCAATGACACATCAACCGGATCATAGCTGATTGCCGGCGCGCCGTGCGCGCCGCCTGGTTTGTACTCGGCGATGGTGGTTTTCAAAAACTTCGTGTCATCACGCTGCGGAAAATCCGGTTTGTAATGCGCCCCGCGGCTCTCGTCGCGCATAAGCGCCCCGATGGTCATCACGCGCGCAAGCTGGATCATCGGATAAAGCTGCCGCGTCC
The DNA here is from genome assembly GCA_001770165.1 of Bdellovibrionales bacterium RIFOXYD1_FULL_53_11. Classification (GTDB taxonomy): domain Bacteria; phylum Bdellovibrionota; class UBA1018; order UBA1018; family UBA1018; genus XYD1-FULL-53-11. Next base: position 18,596 of record MEQJ01000036.1, read on the forward strand.
AGTGAAGCGTCTGGTTGGCCCAGCCGCCGCGGTCCTTGATGCCGATCCTGTGCCACCGGTCCAGGATCTCCACAAGCTTCTGGTCCGTTTCCTTGAGGCGGTCGTTGTAGCGGATGACCGTGACATTCTTGGTCATCCATTCGCCGAGTTCCTGCCCGAGCAGATACGGATTCTCGGGTCCGTCCATCTTCTTCATGCTTTCAATCTTGTCGGAGAAGATTCTCGAGGCATCATCAAAAACGGATGGCGAAACATCGTCCTCATGCGTCCCCAGGCCTTTTGACCACTTGGCCATCGCGGGGCCCGCGACCATGCCCGCATAAATGCACGACAGAAGCGAATTTGCGCCGAGGCGGTTGGCGCCGTGGATGGAATAATCAACCTCGCCCACGGCAAAAAGCCCGGGCACGTTTGTCATCTGGTCATAATCAACCCACAGTCCGCCCATCGAATAATGCACGGCCGGGAACACCTTCATGGGCACCTTGGTCGGATCGTCACCCATGAATTTTTCATAGATGTCCAATATGGCACCGAGCTTCTGCCGGATCACGCCAGATGGCATGTGCGAAACATCGAGATAAACAATCGGCTGTCCGTTTATGCCCAGCCCCATGTCATATACAACCTTGTAGATCGCCCGCGTCGCCACATCGCGCGGCACGAGATTTCCGTAAGCCGGATACATCTCTTCCAGAAAGTACCAGGGCTTTCCGTCCTTGTAGACCCACATGCGCCCGCCCTCGCCGCGCGCGCTCTCGCTCATGAGACGGAGCTTGTCTTCGCCGGGCATGGCGGTCGGATGCACCTGGATAAACTCCCCGTTTGCATACTTCGCGCCCTGCATATACGTGATCGCCGCCGCATAACCCGTATTGATCAGCGAATTGGTCGAGCGGCCGAATACGATCCCCGGCCCCCCCGTCCCGATCGCCACCGCGCTGGCACGGAAGGTTTTGATTTCCATCGTGACGATGTTCTGCGCGGTGATGCCGCGGCAGATGCCTTCACCGTCTTTTATGAAACCGAGATATTCCCACCACTCGAACTTGCGCACCTTGCCCATGCTTTCAAAACGCCTGACCTGCTCGTCCAACGCATATAAAAGCTGCTGACCGGTCGATGCGCCGGCAAAAGCCGTGCGATGGTGTTTCGTGCCGCCGAAGCGGCGGAAGTCCAAAAGCCCCTCGGGCGTTCGCGTGAACGGCACGCCCATCCGGTCCATGAGATAGATGATGCCCGGCGCGGCATCGCACATTTTTTTGGCGGGCGGCTGGTTGGCAAGAAAGTCGCCGCCGTAAACCGTGTCGTCAAAATGCTCCCATGGCGAGTCGCCCTCGCCTTTTGTGTTGACGGCGCCGTTGATCCCGCCCTGCGCGCACACCGAATGGCTGCGCTTGACGGGTACGATCGAAAACAGATCAACTTCCATTCCCGCTTCGCACGCCTTGATTGTCGTCATAAGGCCGGCGAGGCCTCCGCCCACTACTATCAACCTGTGAGGTTTTGCCATTTTATAATTCCCCGCATCCTATAAATTGATCATGAAGGACCGGCCGAAAAATCCGAGCAGTCCGTTTATCCCGAGACCGGCAAGAAACACGCCGCCAAAGGCGCACAGCCACGCAAGCCGTTTCATTGCAATCTCGCTCGTAACGATGCCCCATCCTATGCAGAACGACCAGACGCCGTTCATCAGATGGAAAACCGCGGTAAGCATGCCCGCCGCATAGAACCATGGCATTCCGGGAGTTGAAAGTTCCTTGACCATGTATTCAAAATTCATCGGCACGCCCTTGACTACAAAACCGATGCGCGTATTCCAGACGTGCCATATTATGTAAACAATCAAAAAAACGCCCGACACGCGCTGAACAAGATACATCCAGTTGCGCGGATAGCGGTAGCGCAGGTTATTGGGGCGTCCCTGCAGCGTGATCACCGTTCCATACAAGGCATGGTAGAGGATCGGCAGGGCGATTCCGCAGACTTCCACAAAAAACACATACGGAATCGAACGCAAGCCATCGACAGCCTTGTTGAAGGCCTCGGCTCCGTAAATCGCATAGGAGTTGGTATAAATGTGTTCAAGCAGGAACACGCCGACGGGTATGATGCCGCTCAGGCTGTGGAGTTTTTTGCCCCAGAACCCGGCAGTAATCTGCCCCGTTTGACCGGTTACCAGCAGACTTTGATTTTGTGCCATGCGCCCTTTATAACTCCGTGCGGGCGCGATTCAAGAATAATTTCAAAAGAATATTTTCAGGCGGCCAGGCGATCGGTATCATCCCCGCAGATGCCGCCTGCGGAGATTATTGTTCTAACGGCATCATCGAGCAGCGCGGTTCCCAGCAATACGCCGCGCCGGAGACAAAGATTCCACTCCTCCAGCCCGTCTACGTCGCTCACGGCAAGAACATATCTGCGGCTGCGGAATTCGAGGGCAATTCCGAAATAGCCCTTGGCTTCACTCGGGCTTGTACGGAGGACCGGCACCCACTCCCCGCGCACACAGAGCATTTTGCGGCCTTCGATCTCCTGCGGAGCAACCACGCGAAGCACGCAGCTCAGCGGAAACCACACACGCATGTCGACACCGTTGTATTCAGCCTGGGCCAGCAACCCCATGCCTTCATCCGGCTCACCGCCGGCCTCAAGCGTGCTGCGTTCGCGGATTTCCCGGAGCTGCCGTGACGCAAGTCCTATGGCCTTGCGTGCAGACGCAAGCCACCCGGTTCCGCGCGCTGATGCTGAAAAACTTGCCTCAAAATCGTGGAGCGCCCGCACAACCGCTTCCGCGCCCCGGATCATCGTTGCCGTGCTTTTAATCGTATGAACGATTCTATATAAAGGTTGATCAAGATCCCGTGCGCTTTGCGCGCCCTTGCTTATCCCGTCCAGATATTGCGTCGCCTGATTCGACATCCTGAGGGCATCATCCAGAAACGACAACATTACGTCACGCGTAGTAACCATGTATTCAAGATCGAACAGATTTCATGTTTTCTTGATCATCTTAACAAAAGGCCAAAAGGTGTCCGCCAACTTTTCGGAAAGTGTCCGCCAACTTTTGGTATATGCACTGCGTCAGTGGATCGGGCGCTTTACACATGGCGCCGACATTATTTGACTAGTTTATCCCTTATTTTATCCAGGTATATCGGGCCCTGCTCGCGGGCAATTGATTTAACCTTGCCACGACCGAAGATCCAGAAAAAGCTCTTGGACTTCATCTGGTCGACTTCCAGAACCAGCCCCTGTATGAGCGCGGCCGTCTTTGCCTTGGGATCGCACGTAAGCTCGTGCAGTTCGCCCCACGAATCAAAATAATGGGCAACATACACATCGCGCACCCACACCGAAGCGCCCCTGCCCCTTGTCTCCGCCAGCCGTACATCGAGCACCTGCCGGATGGGCCGCATCTTCTCCATGTCATACCGGCGCACAAAAATGCGCGGTTTCATGGCCGCAACATTGTTTTTCAGCCCCTGCTTTTCAAATACCACCCACGGATCGGCGATCGGACCATCAAACTCGTACCCGGGTCGCACTCCGCCGGACACATAAGCCTTAGCCCTGTCCACAACGAGCTTGAAAAACTCGGCCTTTCTATCAGCTTCCGGAGCGGCCTTCATCTTCGCGCCCTCCGCGGCATTTATCTTCACCTTGCAGGGCGAGCCATCACAGTCAGCGACCGCCTCATTGTCATCCTCGCTCCATGGCCCCCAGGCCTTCCAGGCGGACGAAAAATCAAGCCTCTTGGCCGCGACCTCGATTCCATAATCCAGTTTTTTCAGTGCCGAGGTCATTGCCTCGCAACGCGCCCTTGAAACACCGGTGAATTTTTCAGCGCGCGCGAATACAAACACCGCGCCTTCTTCTTCAATGCCGTGCCAGGGATTGGGTTTTGAAGAAAGATCCTCGACGTCGCCGAACGGAAAAAAAAGCACGCCCAGCATCGCCCCGCGGGGCGCAAGCCATTTATTTAAACGCAAACAGCAGCTTGATATCCTCGTCATCGAACGTTATCCCCCCGCCAAAAAACCAGTCCAGTTTACCGTTAACCTTCTTAAGGGACTCCAGACCTGCCTGTATATATAGTGTATTGAGCAGATTGGTCTTTGGCAATGGCCTGCCCATGAGGCTGATGCGATCGTCAATGCCGGAAGCACTGCCTCGCGTGTAAATATCGTTACGGAGCACGAGAGCATCCTCGATCTCATGCGGACCGGCCTGGATGCCGACCGACACGGTGCCATCACTATGTAAAATACCGGCCGAAAGATCGAGCCTGTGCCAGAGCACCTTGCCCAGCATCGCGTTGAAAAGAAGCGCCGTGGTTTCCATGGTGGTAGTCTGAGTCTGCGTGGTCACGCCGCCGGAGGATGTAGTGGTTGTAACCACTCTGCGGCTGCCGCGGGGATCGATCGAAATGCCGATCAGATAATACCGGTCCTCGGCCGGCCATATTCCGAGCTTGAAAAAACCCCTGCCCCCCTCATAGCCAAGATGCTGTTCTGCCCCGAGATTGATGGCAAGGCGGATGCCACCCACACGCACGAGAAGTTTGTTGATATTTTTGAGGGCTTCGTGCAGCTCGTTTGCGTATTTGGGGTCGTTCAAGATCATGCCCACAGACCCCTCGCCGCGGTTGATGCGCGTAAGCTGGTCGCGAAGCTGTTCGATCGCATCCTCGAGCTTTGCGAGCGTGCGCTGCGCGGTCGTATTGAGCCCCCCCTCGGGCGCAAGCGCCTTTGAGGCATTTTCGAGTGCTTTGTTGAGCTGGGT
>MEQJ01000036.1:23433-23821 GCA_001770165.1 Bdellovibrionales bacterium RIFOXYD1_FULL_53_11
TTGGGGTCGATGCCCTGTTTGATGTTATTGGTAAGCTCGGTAACTTCACGCACAAGGTTATCGACCTGGTTTACGACCTGCTGCATGTCCTTTGATGCGGGGCCCACGGGTATCTCGCGCGAATGCCGTGTGCCTTCGCCTGCGATGTTTGCGGCCGGAATATCAACGGCGTATGCGACCGGAATCAACACGCTCGAAAAACCGTCAATCACCCGTTTGAAGAATGAACTCTTTTTTCCGGGTTTCTTTGCCGGCAATCCTTTTTCCGCCGGGTCCGGCTCCAGACCGTCCTCGTCTTCATCTTCCTCGGCATTGCGCGGCCCGGTGAATTTCACCGGCTTGAGTTCAACAAACTTGTCACCCAAAAAACCCTCGGCCCTGATAAAAG
>MEQJ01000037.1:0-11145 GCA_001770165.1 Bdellovibrionales bacterium RIFOXYD1_FULL_53_11
CCGCTGGTATGAAAACGTCGCATCTTCTTCGGTCTCAAGTACCCTTGTACCTTTTTCTTTTTTTACTGTTTTTCTTACAAGCCGGTCCAGCTCATTATAAGTGTACTCAGTCGTGAGATACGCCCTGTCGCTCTCGCCCGCCTCTGGCGTAATTATCGTCTTTTCCTTGATCACCCTGTCTGCTTCATCGTATTGATATTCGGTCAACTGTGTAACTGCTTTTGGTTTTCCTGAACCATCTGCAATTACTGTCGGGATCTTTTTCTCAATCACCCTTTTGTTTCCGTCATACCTGAATACTGTTTTTGTCCCGCCTTGGTCTGTTACTGCTATCTGATCCCCTCTTAGATTATATTCATAAAGCGCAACACCACCGTTCGGATTGACTGCCTTAACAAGATTCTGCATTACATCGTATTCCATCCGGTTGATGCGTCCCTGATCATCAACTACCGACACCGGCTTGTTGATAACATTGCAGCCCAGCACCACACGGTTGTAATTCATCGCCGTTCTTCGCCCCGAGGGATCAATCGATGCAGTCATCCGGTCCAGATCATCCCATTCATATCTGGTGATTTTAGATGTACTGCCATCCGTAACCGTCCGCTCAACCAGACGATTTATCCTGTCGTATTTATTTAAAACCGTTGGACCATTGGTGTCAGATACTTTTGTAACAAGATCATAATCATTGTATTCATATGAAATCAGCCTGCCATTTTGTAACCTGCCCTCAACAACTCTTCCCCGCTTGTCATAAGCCCTTGTTTCAGCATTGCGGCTGTCAAAAACAAATTCAACCAAGCCATCCTGATTTGTAAGATTGCTATAGCTTGACAAATTGTTTGTTGTTTGAAGAATGTTTCCAAAATTATCACGCGTCAACCTCAGATACACATCTCCACTTTGATCTGGGCGTTTGATCCCGGTAATATCTCCAGTTACGGAGCTGACCGTAAAATCCGTTGGCGCCCCCACCGCTGGCGTTACTTTTGTGGGTTTATCAAATATTGATTCATAAGTTGTGGCAATAAAACTGTTGTATTCCGGCCTCTTGATTCCGGTCTGATTGCCGCGAGAGTCAAAGGTGAAATCGGTTTTGAACCCGAGTTCATCCACAAAACCCGTCATCAGATTCTGCTCATTCCATTCCTTCTGTTGTCTTGCGCCATTTGGAAACACCGTCTCGACAACCCTGAACTTGTCATCGAATCTGAATTCCGACACCTGCCCGTTCTCATCCGTAACCCGGGTTAAATGTTGCATCGAGAACGGGGCATAAATGTAATTGCGCTTTCCGCCGCCGGGGGTCCGCTCCTCATAAACCCGTCCGTTGTCAAAATAATCAAACTCAATCCGCCTGCCCAGCGGATCAACGATTGAAGTCATCAGGCCATGCGCCGGGGTGCCTGCTTGCAATTCATTGTACTCGTATCGGGTTTCATTGCCGCTGAAATCAATAGATGATTTCAGTCTGCCGTCATCATTAAATTCATATCTATACGTCAAATCATCACGCTCGCGCGTAACCGATACTATCCTGTTTTGCTGATCCCGGGTGAATGCGATTGTTCCTGCCAAACCGGTACTGACCGACTTCAATCTGCCCGAAGCATCATACTGGACTTCGAGTTTTTCGCCATGCGGCTCCTGGATATGCCTAAGCCTTCCTGTGGGTTCTGGACCGGTTTTTGAAAACACATATGTAATGCCACCTTTTTTCTTGAGCTCCAGCCGGTCTTCATGCTCGGCAAGCGTAAAGAAAAAACCATTTGGTGTTACAAATGTATTATTATTTGGAACGGGGTTTCTTTTGAAAAGAAATTCCCCGCCTGTTTCATCGATCCAGAAAATATTGCCCATGCCATTCGGGATCAATGTCTGCGAATTTTCGCTTATAAGGCGCGTGTCCCAGTTATGAACCCAGTTTGACCCCAGATCACCTGTTACGGAATATGGTTTTGTAAGATATGTCCGCTGAAAACCAAGATCCGTATAGGGAGTTCTGCCTCTCAGGCTAAAATCCGTAAAAGCATGCCACATTGTCCCGCTTGCATAATTGACGGGATTGCAACTGCTCTCTCCCGTGGTATTGGCCGGAGAACCGAAACCATTGCCGTCTTCCGGCTTCTCTGTATTCTTGGGAGAACCTTCGGTGCCTCCACCCAGCGAAGTTACACCTGGAGTGATGGTCCCAAACGTAGCCACAGCTCCACCCAAAAGATTACTTTGTAATATTACCCATCCGATGCCGCTCCAGCCGGACGGAAGAGACAGTTTGTTTGTTATAGAATATAATGTTGATTTTTTGTCCACATATTCCGGTTTGTTTATTTGAGCAATATAAGGTTTAACGCTTTCCTGAAAACGATTGAATATCGCCGCATCATTTCCAACACCAAGCTGTTCGCCCCTGATGAAATCCCATCCCAGATTGCCGTCTATATTCATCTTGTTCGCAGTTTGTATGATCTTGACCGCTGAAAGTGCGGGAATGCCGTACAGCTCCTCCCATATCTGATGCTCAAGTGCAGAGCCGGCAAGCAATGTGGCGTTTGTGCTGTTGGCAGTATTCTTGTAATCAGCCAGAAACGTTTTATTACCAACTTTTGAATATAATCCACCACCACCTACCCAATCAATTGTTGATCCAAGCGGGATGAATCCAAGTATCCTGTCATTTTTGTCTGAAATTATTCCATTTACTGTTTTTGTGTTCAGGAGATGATAATTATTTTGTTTAACACCAAACAACTTTTCTGCTTCGTTTGCCTCCTTGTTTTGCTGCGTCATCGCCAGCATTCCTGCAATCCGGAGCAACAACACCATTTGTGTCTGCCTTGAAGCGCCTTGCCCTGTCTGATTTCTTATTTCCTGAACCAACTCATGAATATCGGCATCAACTACCGGAGCCAGCGCATGATTGAAAACATATGTCCCACCAGACAAATTTCTGTCACCCAAAAGCTTCATCGGGGCCTGCAGGGTCCTGTATCTTGCGGGTTCAAGCATTGTGTGTCTGATCTCGATTTCAGATCCACTTGTCATGGAAGCACTGGCAACCACTGCATCACCAACTCTGACTTCAAGATTTCCGGGTTTTCCATTTCCAGAATCACCCAGCAATCCCGCACTATGGGTCAGGGTAACAACTTCATTACGCCACTGGGCGGTTGGTGACTGATAGGACAAAACCGGTGATATTTCAGGGCCGACAACTATTTTTGAAATAAACCTGTATTGTTCCGGTACTGTCGCACTCTGCGCTTCAATGCACGCATCGCCCTCTCCGATTGAACCAGAAGCGATTGAATCATGTGTTTCCGGCAGATTTCTTTTTACAGATCTCCATCCTATATCGGATATCGTTTCGCCATTACCGGCCTGCTCCCTGATAGCACTACCGGCCTTTCGCATCAAATCATCTATGAATCCACCCGGTTTTATATAGCGGCCCAGATTATCGACATCAAAAAGCCAGCTCACATAATATTGCGTTATTGGCAGTTCTCTCAGAAGCGGAGAACTTGTTTGTGATCCATTATTGTCATTTAGCGGATCAAGCGTAATCCATTGACCATTTATATATGCCCTTGCCCATACATGTGGCAACGGCCACACTTTTTTTCCATTTCTGAAATTTACAAAAACCTTGAATACGTCCGCTGGAGCAATATTCTTGCCAAAATACTGATAATGAAACCTGTAATGCGCCCACGCCAGATCGTACAACCCTTCTACTTCATAAATCCGTTTTAATTTTTCCTCTTCAACCATCACTTCGCCCATCTGATATACAGCGGGTATGTTCATTGCCCTGAGAAGAGCTACGAGCAATGTGACTTTATCCGCCGCGCCGCCCGCCTGTGATCGTATTACCTGTGCTGCCGACTGCGCTGCGCCAAACAGCGAGATAAAACGTATATTGTCTCTCACATAGCTGAACGCTGTACTGGCCGTTTGCAGCTTCTGCGCAAGTTCGACTACATCACCTGTCCGCCCGGTATAGATGTCAGAACCATTTAATGAATCACCATATTGCGCGGGATCAGGAAAATCCTGATGCGTGCATGATATTGTATCTGTTTGAGCCTTATCATCAAATCCCAGCAGGGCAAATGAATGTCCGTAACCTTTTCCAAATCCACCCGGGATTTTTTTGATTGGGAGATCAATGCCATCAATGGAAATCCTGCTTCCATAAGATGCCACTTCGCTCTGCTTGAATTTAATCCCAACATCTTCTCTTAATTGTCCTACCAGTTCTTTTAGAGTATTTTGGCTTTTAAATGCCATTATACGCCTGATTGCCGTGTTTGTTCTGGTGTTTATCTCCTTGTTTTTGGCTTTCTCTTCATAAAAAGAAAGATCTTCTGCAATACTTTTCAATCTTGTTATATTTCGTGTCTGCAAAACATTCTGATTTCGGACAGATTCTGATTCAATCTGGTCCAACACTGAATTCAAATAAACCAGCTTGCCCAGTATGATGCTGTCCACATCGTCTGCCTGGCTGCTTTCTTTTGCCGTCTTTTGAAGAAAACGCCGGTCATCATTATTCAATAACCGGGCTTGATATATTTCATTTTTGTGTTGATTTTCAGCCGTTGGAGTTCGCATAAGCGCGAACGTTACCGCGCCGATGCCGGTCAAGCCAATTGCGATTAATGTTTTAATCTTCATTTACTCGCTCACTCCATCATTTAATAAATATATTAAGTTTATGTTCATAAACGTATTGAAACCCGGTCCATCCCAGACTTTTTGAAAATCTCAAATAGCAGGTGTTGTTGCCCTTGATCCCCTGAAACGTAACAGGAAAATGGCTCGTGTTTATGGACTGATTATTACATGTGTACCAGGACGCCAGATACGCGCCATCCGAATCACCATTTATGGTGATGTTGTAAGGCCCACTCCCCGGAAGCGTCATCTGTGTATATAGGGATTTGGCGCCACCACTCGAATATTGATCTTCTGAGAATTGAGGGGAAGTATAGACTATGTCGGGTCGATCGCCCTTTTCGATTGCCACCCAAATGCTTCCAAGCTCAGCCATCAAGAATGTGGCAATGCCATTCTCATAATCAACACTGAACGGTCTTATGACTTCAATGTTCTGGCTCCTTGTTGTGCATCCAATCCTGTATCCATATACACTGCCGATATTTTCTCTTGATACTTTGTTAACATCAAAGGGGATGCTGATCTTTGAGTGCCCATACGCGTCAAATCTTCTTAATTTCAAATATGTAGGTTCTCCGCATGGATGTATGCCAACTACAGGGCTGATCGGGTTTATGCCGGTCAAAGAGTATGCTTGCAATGCGGTTTGGGGATCAGATATTTCCAGACTTACTTGTTTGCTGCCTGTGAATCCGCCACTGGAATCCAGCAATGAATACTGAGGTATCTCAAGAGCTATCTTGCTTGATGGACTTATGCCCGGAAAGTGATTCTGACCAACAACTCCTGAAATAATGCCGCCATCCTTCCGGCTTATGGTATTTGTTGCAATAATCCTTGAAGCAGATATGGAAACCGGATCATCGGAAGCAATGCCATAATCCGAGCCAAGCATAAGCACATGCCCCTTATCAGAATCATCATTTATAGTTTGCCCCATTGGACCGTCAAATGAAAAGAAAGCAATCGCCCTTGGATCACCAGTACCGGCCGGATTGAAAAGTTCGTTTTCAATATCTGTATTTGTCAGAACTGAATTCCATATTCTAAGCTCATCGAGTTGTCCTTTGAATGGCACACCGGCAATCTGAATGCTGCCCAATACCCCTGCATTTTCAAAAACAGCAGTCACTAGAGAGCTTCTTAACAGTCCATTCTGATAAAGTTTCAAATTACTTGACGTGGCATCATACACCACCACAAGATTTGCCCATTCATTGCTACTGACCCTTGCCCCCGCAATCGCATACTCATGTACATTATCTTTTATTCTGAATACAGGCGAGCCATCTACAATACTTAACAGCCAGATGATCTGACCGTTTTTAGATATTACGGGGATATTGCTGGAAATATTTTCCGGTTTCATCCAAAGGGATATTGAAAATGAATTGCCAACAAGCGGGTTGTTTGCAGAGAAATTGCCCCATGCAACATCATCTATGCCGTCAAATAATAATGTATTACCCCGTCCGTCGAAATAATTTATTGTCCTTGTCAGCGAATACTCCGCCGAAGGAGCACAAAAATACGAACATGGATAAGTTTTTGCCGTAAACAATATATTATTGTTACCTGGTGATAAAAGCACATATGGATTAAAAAATCCGGGCGGATACCAATCCGGCACACTGCTCCAGTAAGCGCCATCCCCGCCATCAGAATGATCATTATAGATATCATATCTGGTATTTTGCTGAGACACCCTGCCTGTCAATCCCACTCTCTTGCTTGAAGCAAACAAGCCCGGAGGTGATAAAACTGCAAAAGATCCGGACGGGGGACTGATTACTGTAATTTGCATTGGAATACCGGCAATCACTCCTGCATTTGCAGTTATTGTCGCCACGCCTGCATTTTTGAACTCGATTCTTGCGACATTAACACCAAGGGATGTGACCGTAATTACATCAGGATTATTTGATATCCATGAAATATCAGTGTTTAATGCATTACCGGCAGAGTTTCTTGCTGTCGCATAAATATAACGACTATTACCATTTGCAAACATTTCCAGCAAAAGATGATCATCAATCACAACGCTGGCCGGATCAGCAATATCCCTTCTGCCGTTCTTTACATTTTCGACAACCGATATTGTCAACTCCTTCGAGCCGGTTGACCCGGCATTGTCCGTCACAGTCAAAATGATTTTTCTACTACCGATATCGCCATATGAATGTGTTACGGCAATATTTGTTGTATCTGCCGTTGTTCCGTCGCCGAAATCCCATGTATATTTTACTATTGAACCGTCTGCATCCGTTGATTCTGACGTAAATGTCACTGTTTCATTCCGGTTTACAACCGACTTGTCCGCATAAAACTCCGCAACCGGCGCTATGTTTCCAGACACAACCTTTATGGGATACTGCGAACGCGTCGTTCCTTCCCGATCATCCGTCACAGTCAATGAAACAATATAATCACCTGTTGTGGCAAATGTATGAGATACTTGGTTTGTGCTTTCATCAACTACAGTATTATCCCCGAAATCCCATGCATATTTTGAAATTGTTCCATCACTGTCCGTCGAGGTCGAAGTAAATGTAATTGCAGTAGCAACCATTACGGTGCCGCCTGAAACAGCTGGCGAATAGGAAAAAACGGCAACAGGCTTCTGGTTCGGTCCCCTGACCACGACCACGCGCTCAATTGATCTGACCGCATCGCTTGAATCCCTGACGGTCAGTCTTGCAATATAATTGCCCGCTTGAGCATATGAATGAGTGACAAATATCCTGTTGGTTGTATCGGTCGTGCCATCCCCGAAGTCCCATGCATACGACACGATCTCGCCATCCCGGTCTGTCGATCCCGATGAGAATCTTGTTTCCTCTCCGACAAGAGGCGTTTCAGGCTGGAAATTGAATTCCGCCACGGGCGGCGAATTTTCTTCCAATACTACAATTAATTTCTCTGCTGATTTTCTCGATCCCCTGTTATCAGTTACAAACAGGGTGACTATATAAACTCCTGGACTAGAATAGCCGTGGCTGACCACAGGTCCTGAAGTTGTGTCGGTTGTTCCATCCCCGAAATTCCATTCATAAGTTACAATCTGCCCGTCCACATCCTGGGATGTTGAAGTAAATGCCGCCGGATGATTCTTTTCGACAGTACCGGGATTGATGCTGAATTGAGCAATCGGCGGTTGATTTGCGCCCGTTACTTCAATTGTTATTTCCTTTGAGTGAGATCCGCCCCTGTTATCAATCACGGTCAGGGAAACAGACATCATGCCGGTTTTTGTAAATACATGTGATACAATACCACCGGATACTCGGTCACTAGAGCCATCACCAAAATTCCAGAACCATTGGGCAATTTGCCCGTCAGGGTCCGTTGAGGTGGATGTAAATACAACACCGGAACCGGTTTCTATTTGTGTAGCAGATGGTGTGAAATTTGCTACCGGTGGCTGGTTGGGCGTAAGTACTGCCAGATTTTTTTCAATATAAGAAGAAGCTCCACCATTGTCCGTTACAGTCAGTCTTATGGTTTTTGTCCCGGAAGCGCCATACGAGTGTACAACAACTGGATTTGCACCCGTTTCACCATCCCCGAAATCCCATTCATATTTTACAATGGTGCCATCGGCATCGATTGATGTGGATGTGAAAGTAACACCCTGCCCGATATCGGCGGCATCAGGTTGCAATGTGAAATTTGCAACAGGCAGATCATTTATTATATCAATTACAACAAGTGGAATTGAAATTTGTTGCACAACAAGATGCAGCTTTTCCAATTCATCCTGCATTGCATTTTTTGCAGCATTCAATTCGCCTATCTGGTTTTCATACTCCTGACGTTTGACTGGATCGGTTTCTTGTTCCAGAACAATCTGTATCTTCTGAATAATCAGTATTGTCTGTTGTATTGTCTCTCGATACCTCTGTGAGCGCGTGTAATCCTCCAGAATTGCATTGACTTGAAATACCGGATTTTCCGGCTTCAAGGGCAGAGTCGAATAATAGGCAATATCTCCCAGCTTCCAGAAAACAACAGGACTTGTTGAAACAGGAAAACTGCCTTCCAGATCGATGCGAAAATCCGGGTTGGTTGGCTTTGTTTTGATAAAAACCGTAAAACCCGCAGAAACACCTTCATTATATTGCAGATCAACATGATCCGGTATGACGTTGATCCATTTAATCTTGCTGTCATTCAGCAGTATCTCTGAAAACAAATTAATTTTAGCATTATCATTCTCTTTTTTTACTGAATCGGAAAGTAAAACACCAACTTTGCGCCAGTAATCACCATTATCCACATTTGCCGAAAATGCGTCTGCCATTGCCACTGAGTCAGACAGCAATGCCGCCGACACAACCAATAAAAAACATCCTCTCCATGACATGGAAAGCCCCCCGATCAACAAAAAGCAAACTTCAGCTTTTTACTGCTCCACTACTTCAAGCCGTAATGCAAAACGCCAAACTCTTTGTGCCGACAAGCGTGAGCATTCCGTCAAGCTGCTGGTAAAATACCGTGATCACCGCTGTAAGATCATCGATCTCGCGCTGGTAATGGGCCTTCCACATGAGGTCTTCCGTCGTGTCACGCTTTAAAATAAAATCCGCGCGGCGCACTGCGGCCTTCTGGATCGCGTCCCTCATAGAATCAGCACGCGCCTTGGAGCGTATATATAATAAAGCGTCAAATGACCAGCTGCCAATATCGGCCTGCACAAAATCCCGGGTGATGAATAAAAAATCCTTCGATGATCCCTGCGTGCCGCTCACGCGCTCGGCGCCGGATGGAAATATAATGGAAGCCGTTACGACATTTTCCTGCACTCCGTCCTCGCCTGTAAAATCCGTGAGCACCTGCACCGTAAACGTCCCATGCGCGCCCACGCTGTAGCCACACCCTGCGCCATCCTTTTCAATCATGAGCGGGGCCGAATCAATCGGAAGATTTTTTGTTTTTGTGGTTACAGTGACCGCAAGCGTCTTTGTCTCGATCTTGCGACGGTTCTCAGAGAGCTGTGCTTTCGCGTCGGCGATAATAGCCGTGTCCCGCGTGATCATGTCGGTCAGCATCTGGATTTTGACCGGATCAGTCTCGGTCTCAAGCATGGATGCCAGCTGCACTTTCTCGGCCTCATAAAAAATCACAGTTGCATTTAAATCCGCCGCAAGTTGCTTTTCCTGCAAATACACATCCACCAAAAATTCCGGCTGCCCCGGAGCCGTAAAATACGGCGTGATCGCCACGGCAGCGGTGTCCGAGATGCGTATGATCTTGATGGGCTGGGTTGCAAACATACCTGTCAGATATAATTCATAATTTGGATTATTTGGGAGAATCCTTGTATGCACCGTGAGGATTGCCCTCTCACCGGGGGCATACGCGGCCTTATCTGCTCGCAGCTCCACAAAATCAGGCGCTCCAAGCCCGGCGGCGCTTGTTTGTATTGATAAAAAGATTCCAAAAGCAATTCCTGCCATCATTGTGCGTGTTTTCATTTTCATGATTCCTCGTAATTTTCAAATAAACGGCGTTGCCACTTTATCCGGATTCAGCTTTGGAAGCCGGTAACGGTTTTGTGGCGGCGGGTTTTTGCCAAAGTCATCCATCATGGGTTCAAGCAGGAGTTCCATCGCCTGCTGGCCATATTTTTTATAAACATTGGCAAGCGAACCCATGAGTTCTGATTGTGCTTCGGCAAATTCAATGCCGAAATGGTCATAGCCACCAGTCGGCAATTGCGCTGCAAAAAGAAAGTTTATGAGTTTCTTTAGCGGCTCGACTTCGTTAAGGTCAAGGAGTGCTTGCACAATAAATGCTGCATCCTGCAGATCCCCGGCTTCCAATCCCTCTGACGCAAGAACCGAGAAGAATCCATTCTCCTTTTGCTGCGCGAGAAGCCGCGTGCGGGCATTTGCGATAATGGGCGTGTACACGGCCGGGTTGTCCTTCTCTCGCATCTTTAGAATCGTGATCGTATTGGCAAGACCTAAAAGATAATACCTTGCGCCAATCTGAATCTCACCATAGTCTGCGGCCACCGTAGCAGCCATGAGACGCGCGATATTGTCCTTGCCTGTATAAGCCGCTTGTCTGACTCGTCCACCCCAGTCAAAAGCACGAAGGCCCGCCGGACGACCGCCGGCCTCTATGAGCCTTTTGCGGCAGCCCGCAACCCTTTGCTCGTCCGTCACGGCATCAAGCGCGGCCTGCGCTATGGCGTCCACCTGCGCCACGCTGGGATTCGGGTTGTTAAGAATATGTATCGCTGCGTAAAACTCCTCGTTTGCAACCTCGTTGGCCACGGCTTTTTGCTGGTATGTTGTAAAACCAAAAAGCCCCGCCACGTTTGCCATGAACTCTCCATCCGTGGCATAGAGCGCGGTTCTTCTATAAACGGTTTTTGCCATGAGGGCTTCGGCGGTCTTTTTGGCAGCCTGAAGGCTCATCGGCTCAAGCGTTATGTTGTATGCACCCACA
>MEQJ01000037.1:11167-21040 GCA_001770165.1 Bdellovibrionales bacterium RIFOXYD1_FULL_53_11
TTTTGCGAGATGATATTGCGTCCCTGCGCCCTTGATATATTTTTCAGAAGTGCGTCAAGATTTATATTCGGTGCGACTGAAAACGTGATCGTATCCGTACCGATGATCTTGGCTAGAGTAATAAGGATGTTTTGAAAAGTCGCACGCTGCGCGGTCTTTTGAACAATCTGCGTCTCCAGCTCTGCCCGCTTTGCTGGATCCGTTTCTACTGCAAGAGCATTTTGAAGATTTAAAATCGCGGCATCAAGCTGTGTGATGCCGGCACGAATGTCGTCGGCTTCATTTTTGTTCTCTACCATTATATCTACCGCGAGCTCATGCTTGGCCACTTCTGTAAAAGTGCCAAGCCGGGCAATCCACATTGTTTGCGTGGCCGGTAATAGTGTTATGGGCACTCCGTCAAGCCGGGCGTTTATATACGACCGCACCGCTGATGGCGAGGTAAACGCCGGAGTAATCTCAAGCATCACGGTGACAAAATCGCCCTGTTTCGGCTCTGCGGGGGTTTTAAGGGCCGTCACGAGGGGCGGAGAAGCAAGCATTGCGGAAACATCAAGGTCTGCATTTGAATCCGCATACACAGTTGCTGAAATAATATTTGAAAACAAAACCACCCCGGCAAGCGCGACAGCAGCCGCACCAGACTTCATTTTCATTTGAGCATCCCCCCCGTCGGACGAAAAAAATAACGCGTTTGAAAAATCGCTTCAGAATAAAATCTCAGTGTTGAGACATTATTCTTCCGATGTTTTTTCGTTTTGTCGACTTAATTTTGACTTCATTTTCACTTAAAAAAATCAAGCCGTCAGATGCGACACGTCTACATGTGTGCGATGCCGTGTCAGGCTCCTAAACATATACAGCTATATTTTTGTGCTGACTTGCTGCGGGTTTGTTTTCGGCATAAAGACAATTTTCAAGAGATTGTCAAAACATCTTTTAACGCCCCATATCCCGGTCTTCAAACATATTTTATTTGCGTCACCGAGATATATTGCTTCAGTCAATTACGTCAGTGCTCACATCCAAACCAAGAAGGCGGTCCTGCTCACCGCCTTGAAAGTCCCACGAAAATTCCCGCTTATGAAACTTTCGATTCCCGCCTGTATTACTCATCTAACGTACACATATTCTCAAACCGGCTTTTTGCTGGACAGCCGACGCATGAAATGCGGAAGATGCAGATATGCTTGGTTTTAAACCGCGCTGGCTATGGGCAGGAATTGCCGTGCGGCTTGCCGTCGCTCCGTTTTTGCTTCAATGGTTCCACCCCGACGAGCGACAGACGCTGGCGTTTGCGCACTTTCAGGCGCATGGCCGGATGCACGATTTCATGGAATCGCTTCTGCACATGCGCAACCAGACGGCCCCGCTTGTTTTGTCATGGATGATCCGCGCGATTGACGCCGTCGGGCTGGATTTTCCCTGGGCCTATATGACCATGTTTCATGCGGTCCTGGGGCTCTGGTCCTGGTGGGGGCTATGTACGCTGGTGGCTCATGCGCGCGAACGCGGCTGCCGGTACAGCGATGCGCTTGGCTGGTTTTTTGCGCTCTTCTGGCTGTTCCCGTTCATTTATTCAAGACAGCTTCTGGAAACCATGTCGCTCACGCCGGTGCTCATGGCATTTGTCGGCATATCCCGCGCACAGCCGCTCAGGGCCGGGCTGTGGACCGGACTTGCCGTCATCTTGAGATACCCGGGCATATCCTGGATACCCGGACTGCTCATGCTGTGCTGGTATCTGCAAAGAAAAAACAGCGACAGGCTCAGAAGCGCCGCAGTGGCGGTTTCGGGCATTGCCATTGCAATTGCCTTGGGCGGAATCGCCGACTGGCACGTGTTTGGAAAATTCCTCGAAAGTGCTCCCGCATATTTCAAATTCAATTTTCCGGGCGGTCCGGTTTCGAGGATGTTCGGAAATGACAGCCTTGTTGTGTATTACAAAATGTTCGAATTCGCTTTTTCGCCCTGGCTGGCGCCCTTATTGTTTGCTGCGGGCGCGCTGGCGATCGCGCTTCAACCACATATTGCGCTTTTCATCCTGCCTTATGTGGCCGCTCACATCATAACTCCGCACAGGGAACCCCGCTTCATGCTGCCGCTGCTGCCGCTCATGGCTCTTGCCGTGGCACTTTCGGCCGACAGGCATTTGCAGAAAATTGTCATAAAATCCGCATTTGTGCGTAAAACCATCCTGGCTGCCGCCATTTTTCACGTGGTTCTGAACTTCGGTTTGTATCCTCTG
This sequence comes from Bdellovibrionales bacterium RIFOXYD1_FULL_53_11, assembly GCA_001770165.1. Taxonomy (GTDB): domain Bacteria; phylum Bdellovibrionota; class UBA1018; order UBA1018; family UBA1018; genus XYD1-FULL-53-11. Next base: position 13,416 of record MEQJ01000037.1, read on the forward strand.
AACATATGGGCACAGCTGGAAAGCGCGCAGGCATTGCTCGTCCGGAATTACAATTATTTTGAAAGAATCAACCGTGACGTCATGATCACCATTTACGAGCCTGTCGATGCGCTACTGCCCGCCAACCTGAGATGGGCCGGGCCATACTGCGTCTGGCGCGGGACAAGCAATACAACCTCCGCAAACCACCGGATACTGGTCATATCGGAAAATGAACCGGCAGGCTGCGACAAAATTCCACGAACACGCGTGCTGCCGGCACTAAAGAGCAACCCCCTCAAACGGCTGCTAAGGACAAGAACCGGAACAATGTACGACTGTCCCCAAAAAACAGCAAAAGCCCTGTGTCTTCAAAGCGAATAAGACGCGCCCGTGCTGACCGAAAACCTGTTGTACTTGTATGAGGCCTCGATATTCGAGGTGTTATAGGTAAAATCGGCGCCCAGCATGGCGGACAGCTTTTTCCAGACTTTTTTTGAAGAATTGAGCCTCGTCACAAACTGCATGTCGGATCTCTGGCCGGACAACCTGTCGGGATACGAAATGAGACCAAACGACTGGGCAAGCGTAACCTCAATCTGCAACGGCAGATGCATAACGTTTTGAAAGTCAAAATTGAGGGTGCGGGACTTGAATTCCATTCCGCCCGCATTATTAAATTCGAACTTAGCCGAAAGGCCGGGGTTGAAAAACATGCGCCCGGCTTCATTTGTTGCGTACAGCTTGCCGGAATATGTTATACCGCCCTTTTTGTAATTGCCGGTGCCATCTACGGAAAACCACTGCGGCAGCAGGAACAGGTCAAGACCGAGCATGACCTTTCTGAAAAGTTCATATTTGAAATACGGTCCTGTAGACAAGGTATAGCTGTAAGTTTCGAGATTGAATTTGGCCAATCCGGCAGGAGCCACTACATTGTTTTTCAAAACCAGCGTTCCCTCTGCTTTCAGGCCCGTCACAAACCTGGCAAGGGGGCGCCGGGTCAGATAAAACGAAAACGTATGATCATGGAACTCGTATCCCCTTGACCGGTCGTTCCAGAGATACATTATATTGCCCCTGTAACTCGGCACGAACTGAAACAGCCGGAGCGGCGAACTCACATAGCCGATACCCATGAACAAGGAGTTCTTGAATGATTTTTTTCCGCTCGCTTCGGACTGAACGTCTGTCGCGATGGATGGCATCGAAATCACGTTCGAATCATATGAAGTCATGAGACCGGCGCTGCCAAAAAGCGCGCCCTTGTCAAACGGCGCAAGAACCTTTTCGGTTGCGTCATGAATCTTTTTTGCGGTTGTCTTTGCGTCGGGACCCGAATCCTTGTCTTCCATCACGCTCTTGGCATAATCACGAGCACTGACAAAGCTATGCGTGGAACCTGACGGATATCCGGTTTTTGCATAGGCCTGCCCGAGATAAAAATAGCCCACCGGCAGCAGGTCATCCGCGCCATGCGACACCACCCCGTCAAAGTGTTCCTCGGCTTCGCCCCAGGTACCCTTCTGAAAAGCCATCATTCCAAGATATAGATGACAAACCGAGCGATTGAACTTGTTACGCAGTGAAAATTCAAAATTCTTTTTGGCCTCGCCGGTTTTCTTTTCCTTGAAGCGCGTAAGCCCGAGTTCAAAATAATATGGTGCGATCTCCTCCTCCGGTTTGCCGGCAGCCGTTTTTGCCTTGATAAGATTTTCGTAGGTCTGGACGGCTTCGGATGGGCGATTGGTTGCCTTGAACGAAAGCGCCTGAAGCTCAAGAAATTCAGACGTATCCGGGGCTTTTTGCAGCATCACCCCCAGAAGTTTTATGGCCCGGTTGTAATCTCTGGCGTTGTAGGCGATCACCGCCTCGGCATAATCGGCTTCCATTGTATTCGAAACTTCGGCATTTGCGATCTGCATTGAAAACCGCGCGATAACGCACAGCGCGCACACAACAAGCATCACTTTGATTGTTTTCATCAAGATAATGCTAAACGACAACTACTCTTTTGCAAAGCCAAGAAAATAGCCTTAGAATTTAACGGGGGCACGGGAATAATGAAAACCATTACTGTTTCGATGTTATGTTTGCTGGTATTTTGTTCATCTGTTTTTGCCGCACCAGCCGGCAAGGCGGTCAGCGTATCGGGTTCGGTGCTTGTCAGAAATGAAGATGGCGGCTCCTCTGCCAAAACACTCAAACCGGGCGACCAGATTGAAAAAGGAACCGTAATCAACACCGCGAGCAACGGCAATGCAAAAATCCTGATGAGCGACAAGACCATCATGGACCTTGGCGCATCAACGCTTTTTAAAGTTGATGAATACCAGCTCAACAGCACCGAAGACCGGAAGATCACCATGTCCCTCCCGTATGGAAAAATGCGTGCCGCCGTCGGCAATCCGGTCGGCGCCAAGGGCAGATTCACGATCCGTACACGTTCGGCAACCATGGGTGTACGCGGCACCGAGTTTGTTGTCGCAACAGATATTGACGAGTTCATGGCTCCCGCCCCGCCCCCCCCTGCGCAGCCTCAAAAACCTTCGGCCCCCATAGCCAAGCCATCGGGTCCGAAAACGCAGATCACCGTCATTAGCGGCAAAGTCGAAGTTACGACTCAGTCGGTCGAAAAAACAAAACCATCCGCGGCCACAGGAATCGCTGGCGCGGGTACGGCCGCCGCAATACCCAAACTCAAGACCGAAACAATCGCCCTTACTGCTGGCTCACAAATGACCACCACGGCAGCATCAAAGGATTCCGAAACCGGAGAACTGAAGCCGGTGGAAACACCAAAAATTGTAAAGCTGAGCACCGAAGAAATCCAGGTTGTAAAACAAGAAGCCAAACAGGAAGACAAGACGTTCGTACAGGCCATAAGCATAGACAGATCCGACAAGGGCGGGGGTTCGGGTGGCGACACGTTTGCCGCCATTTTAGACACAATTTCCCTGCCGACGGATATCATGCCCGATATGTCCAACATGGGGTTTATCGGCTCATTCAACTCAACCTTTGGAATGTATAGTTACACCTTTGAAAACAAAGCAATTATTGGCATGCCCGTAAGCGTAAGGGTTACATTCAACAAGTAAGCACAATGGTTGACACGGTGGGTTAATAACACTATATTCTCCCACCATGTTGAACACCATATCTGCCGTTGCGGTTCTGCTTTCAACTTTTGCAACCAATCCTTCGCCTTGGCTGAACATGGAAGCCAATTCCGAACAAAGACAACCCGTCTATCTTGGCGCCCCTCCAAGAGACATCATGCTTGGACGCGTTCGGCCCAAAAAAATTTCAATGCCCGTCAGCCTTAAAAAACTGGGCTCGTCAAAAGCCAAAAACATTGTTGACCTGATGCGTAAAAAAGGGCTGCTCGACACAGCCTCCGCCCGGACAGTTGAACTCGAAACCTGGCCGGTCCGCGACGATGCCGGCAGAATCAGCTGGGCCTTTGCCCGATGGCGCACCAGTTCCGGAGATTCATGGAAATGGCTTGATGCAAATAAACTGGATCTTGACAATGATTCTGACGATGAGGCCGTCACATTTGTCTCAACATTATATAATCCCCGGAACACTGAACAACATTCACAGCTCTTCGACGACATTTTATTGATGAAAGACCTCTACACAAAACCCCTCTTTGGCGACTGCATCTGGACAAACGAAACCGGAACCGAAGTAAGACACGCATGGCTCGCGACAAGCCTGAGCGGCTTTTATAAGGAGCTGCTGCACAAGGAAGCCAAACCCCTTGGCGAACAAACCGTGTGTCGGCTCCTTCCCCAGCCGGCGCGCTTCAACGGAAAACCGGTAAGCTTTGTGCTAAAAGTCAGCAGCAGTAAGACCACATGGCCGGCGTCCATCAGCTGGACGCCGGACAAAAAACCGGCGCTTCCCGCTTTGTCCGCATCAGCGTCAAAAACGCGTATAACGAACTGGCAAAGTGATTTTTTAAAGGCCTACCGTGATGATCTCCTTGCCCTTGACGGCGAAGAAGAGGCGGTCTTTCCGCGCTCCGGCCGCAAAATGCGCTTCACCAGAAAAAACAACATCACCGCCCACAACCAGCTGCTGGAACAGGCCGCTTATCTCGAAGAGCGCTATACAGAAATCGGAATCAAAACCTGGCGTGATGATTTTATCTGGCGCGGCGAAAAGCAAACCAATCTGATTGCGGTCATTCCCGGATCGCTCAAGGGTTTGGCAAACAAACCGGTTTTGATGGCTGATCATTACGATACGGCTTTTTGCGAAGATGTATTCAATAAAAACGGTCAGCGCATTGCGGCTCCCGGCGCCGATGACAATGCTTCGGCCAGCGCCGCTCTTATCCGAGCCGCAGTCGCCCTTAAAAATTCAAAACCCCGTCACGACATCTGGCTTGTCCATCTTACCGGCGAAGAATATCCGGCTGACGATCTGGGGGCACGAAATCTGACTTCGCGTCTTTTGCGCGAGAAAAGGGATATTTCCGGCATGATCGTCATGGATATGATCGGCTACGATCCAAGGGGCCGGCGCCTTATGCAGGTCAATGCCGGCAACTCGCAGGATTCCATCGTATTGGCCGCAATTGCCATGAATGCGGCAGAGACCACGTCTCCAATGCTCAATCCGGTTTTCCGTTCGCGTTTTGACGAACGGAGCTACCTCTATAATACGGACGGCCTGATCCTGTCGGATGCGGGATACCCCGTCATTTTACTGAATGAACACATCAACCGGCTGGAAAATCTGAGCCGACCCGGTTACCACCAAACCACGGATCTCTCGAACACTATGGATTTTGACTATGCAACTGCAATTGTCAAAGTGGCGATCGAAACCGCGGCAAGGCTGGCAGGGGCGCAGTAAACAGCCCGGCGGCGCCCCGCAACATTAACACTGCTTCCGATGAAGCACCTCAAAGTACAAAAAAATTAAACTTCGAGGCCTATCCTTCGAAGGACAAGACATTTAGTTTAATAAATCAAAACTTTCTTTCAAAGCTGAAGTCAAACGCACGTCTCCCAGACACAGATCCGCCGCATCAATTCCTTCAGGGGAAGAATAATGAAGAATTTTAATAACCGCGCATGAAGTAATTTTGCAGAACTCGGCAAGCAGCTTGATCCGCCCCCATCCATGCCGCTTTGCCATGTGGACAAACAGGATTCTCAAAGGTCCCCGATGCCGGACCTCCGAGGGATGAAGCCGAAGGGCAGCGGCCGAAGCCCGTAAAACCTCTGTTATGGAATGCTCCGCCCATACATGAGGGCTGGCAGGGATTGGCGGCGGAGTTCCTGCTACTTTCACCGAAGGATCTCCGGACACATAGGAGTGAAACCGGACTCTGAAGCCGGCATGAGACAGCCGCAATGATTGCGCCAGACGCCCGCCAAAATCCTTGCTCACCACGGCGGCGCCCATTGCCTCTCTATAGCTGGACCAAAGCCATTCCAATGGATCCGCGCAAAGTCCCTTCCGGCAGGGATTGAGCGCCAGATATCGCACCTGACGTCTCAGATGGTAATGATCCGGAATGAGAGCGGGGGCTGGAATCTTTTGCCACAACTTTTCAAGCCGTTTTTGCTTGCTGATCGTTGCAATGAAGGCACCCATTTTTTGGGGAATGTTTTCTGATTTTGCTTCTTCAGGAAGCAGAATGTGAAAATGATTCGGCATGACGACCGCGGCAACATGTTCCGGAAAAAGCCTCATCAGCGCGGCCCAAGTCCATTGCGCGGTTTCGAAGTCTTTAAACGGCTCATGAGGGGTACTGGCTCTGACTGTCCAATGTTTCCACATAATAAATGAGCACTGCAAACGATGTTCCATAAGCGCCGCACGCTGAAACCAGCATCTCAAACGGTCGCCGCGGCGACCGTTTTTCAAGCGACACATAAAAAATGATCAAAAACCGCTTCTCAGAAATAATACACTTGCGTTAAAAAAATGACGGAATAGAATTTCTGTGAAAAGGGATTTTTCAAACAAGCACTACGGAGGGAATCAAGCGATGGCGTCTTTCAAGGAGATGTGTTTCACGCCTGCCGAATTTGCCGCAATAGCCAAGGTCGACAGGCATTCAATTTCTTCGCTCGAACAACGCGGGCTTCTCAAGACAGTAAAACGAAGAATGGGAAACGTGGACCGCAAAATGGTCACGCTTGAGGACATGCAAAATTATTTCCGCGCAATCCGTGAACAGGATCTCACCCAGGGAGACGGCGCAACCGCCGCAGGTCCTGCAACACCCGCCACGGAGGATATCCAATCGGTCGCCGCGGCGACCGGATTCATCCCCGGCATCCCTAAAAACAAGATCCAGATGTTTTACAACGTCAAGGGCGGTACCGGCAAATCAACACTTACGGCGCAGTATGTCATGAGGGCGGTGATGATGGGATATAATGTCCTTGCCCTGGACCTCGACGGGCAAGGGCATCTGACCGTTAATCTCGACATTCTTGATGCACATGAGCGCCCAACCATTTACGATGTCCTGATCAACGATCTTCCGATACACGAAGCCGTCATGAACGTCGCTCCCGGTCTCGATCTGATCCCGGCAAACCTCGGGCTCTGCAATATTGAAATCCCGCTCAACAACAAATCACGGCGCGAATACCGGCTTTCTGAAGCGCTGCGTAAAATATCGGATCGTTATGATTTGATCGTCGCCGACACAAATCCGGCGGCATCAATTCTCAACGGATCGATGCTGGTCGCGACAAATCTGGTTAATGTCGTTTGCGCCACCAACCCGCTTTCATTCCACGGAATGACGCTTGTGATGGCAACGATCGAGGGCATGGAACGCGAGTTCGACAAAAAACTTGAAGTGAAAATAATTCCCAACATGTACGACAGCCGCGAAGTCATAAGCCAGGAAGTTCTTGGCGAACTGCAGGCCCAGTTCCCGGACAATTGCTCCCGATCGGTGATAAACCGCAGCGCAGACCTCAACGAAGCAACCAAGCGTCGAACCACCGTATGGGATGTGAGTTCCAAGGGGACCGCCGCCCACGATATGAATTCCCTCACGGATGAACTTCTCTCAGGATAAGGAGATCAAAAAAATGGAAGAGAATAAAATCAAGACTCGCACCGGAAGCGGTTATCTCAAGCAGCTTTATTCGACCGCGAAGATCACCGCAGGAACCACACACACGCATCTCAAGAATCTGACCACTTTTCTCGTCAATTTTGTTCCCGTCGAAAAGGTGGACGCCTCAGAGCTTCAGGTCCGTGTCCACTTTGATGACAAGGAAGTCGAAACGCTGGCTCATTCTATAAAGGAGCACGGCGTTTTGCAGCCGATCCTCGTCGTTCAGGATGGCGACCGATATAAGGTTATAGCCGGCGAGCGGCGACTCAGGGCGTCAAAACTTGCGGGACTCGATCGCATTCCGGCGCGCGTGCTTTCAACAAATGACAAAGCCACGCACGAAATCGCGCTTCGCGAAAACCTGGACCGCGTCGACCTGCATCCGATTGAAGAAGGCGAGGGCTACCTTTCCCTTCTCGAATCCCAGTCTTATACAAGTCACGAATCGATCGCCAAGGGCTTTGGAAAACCAAAGTCCCGGATCACAGAATGCATCGGATTTACACGGCTTCCGGAAGAAACCAAACTGGAGCTTATG
>MEQJ01000037.1:21048-34933 GCA_001770165.1 Bdellovibrionales bacterium RIFOXYD1_FULL_53_11
CTCCTTGATCTTCCGCCCGAAAGCCACATGGAAATAATCGCAAAGGCGTCCGAAAAAGAGGAGATCCTTGGCGACCCCTCTGCCACCGCAATAACAGCCGAGCCGCCAAGACCGCGCGAAAAAAAGGAGCCGGTTCCATTTACATATAAAATGGACAAAAAAGGACTCACGGTTCCTGGCTTCAAATGGAAACCGGGGCAGGGGAATGAAAAACTGCAGGACTATGCCGAGGCCCTTAAAAAACTCATTTTTGAAATTGAGGAGAAGCTTACAAACCCTTCGGCCTAGGCGGCATCCAGACCCCATACCCATAGCGGCATTCTGGCCGCCCGGGCGTCCGGCGCTCCGAAAAACCACCGTGCATCAGGAGCTGCGCCCGCCGGGTCCACCCCTCCGGCACGCGCAAGTGCCCCGGCATCCACGACTCGCGCCATACAAAGATGCTCGCGCACGCTGCCAGCCGGGTTGAAACCGTATTTTTCAAAAAGAGCGGGCGAACCAAGGATCTCAAGCATCGGGCCGGTCTCCTGCAGCCGCGCAAGCAGGAGCATGAGCGCCTCTTTATCGCCGCCCCATTCGTGGATCATGCCGCCAAGATCTATCCCGCGCCCCACGGCGGCATAAGCCCTCACCTCAAGATTGTCGCCGATCCACCACCAATGGACGTTTTTGTGGGCGGACAACCATTTTTTATCCTTATTTTCGATAATAAATCCGCCTTCGCGGCCGCGCATGCACTTGAAAACAGCATCCTGCCAGCCGGTCCCGGTCTTCATTCCGGAAAAAGCGTGCGACACCAGACGGTCCTTGATCTGCTTTATCGGCACCCTTGACTGCACCCCGCACAGCTCAAATCCGAGCTTGCGATACATCGAATGCTCCGAACCCCATAAAAGAGCAAGAACCGCGCCCTGTGATGCGGCATGCTCGATTGCGATGTTCACGGCCTCGCTGGCAAGTCCGCGCCCCCGGTGCGAAGCATGCGTCACCACGCCGCCTATCACCGCGACACTGACGCTGCCTTTTGCAACGGCAAGCCTGGCGATGCGGCACGAAGCCGCCGCTACCAGCCGACCGCCGTCGTAAGCTCCGGCTCTGTAGATATCGGCGCCATGGCGTTCGTCCCAAACCGGAAAATCATCAAAAAAAGACGTTCCCTGCGGCACGCCGAACGCCGACCCGAGCAACTCTTCGTACTCCCGCTGCGCCCGCTCGCCGCTTATTGTCTGAAACACCGTCTTAACGGACATCCGCTCCCGCCCCCGCCGTTACCTTTTCAAAATACTCCTTCAGCCTATAAGTATACTTGTTTGGATTCTTTTTGATATCCTCTGCGAGAATTTTTACAATCCCGCTCCACGCCCCGGTTTGTTTGAGAATTCTGGCATACGCGGGTTTTTCAGCCGCAGTTTCAAGCAAGGCTTCGAGATCATATTTACGCAAGAACACCCCCCTGATGGTCTCATCGGCGATTTTATGAAAAATGCCGCCGATCAATCCGGCCTTGCCGCCGGCCGGAGATATCACCGTTCTTTTTACGACAGGACTGAATCTATGAAAAACATCTCCGGGCCCTGTCATGGCCACCTGCACCCGCGCCGCATCACCATTTTTTTCAATATCAGAGAACATCCCCTCAAGTGTTTTTCTGGCAACATACGCCGAACCGGAACATTCACGTGGTTCGGTTTTCATCTGCAAATTCATGCAAATATCCAGCACCCTGCGCGACAGCCCAAACGCCAAATCATGACCAAGATGTTTAAGCTTTCCTCTCATCAGAACATATGACATCTCGACGCCCACCCCAAGATTGACCGAAGTGTCGAGTATGGATTTGAATTTAACATACAACTCACCCGCTTCAGCATGACGTCCCTTTTTCTTGAGCTCACCAATCTCGCGGTCCAGTCCGGAGACCACCTCGCGCATGATTTCAGCGTCATTGTCACTTCCCCAGCCCCGACCGGACAGAACCGAATCAAGCAGTGAAAGGTATACGCCTGTGCGCGCGCCAAAATATCCGATGTTTCTGAGCAAATAGTGCACCTGCACCGGCGCAAGAGGTTCGAAATTCTGCGATTTCACTGCGGCATCAATAAAATCCGTATTGCGCGATATCATTCCGTCAAACGAAGAACGATTGGGATATTTTTCAAACAGGATCACCCGCTTCTGGGTCTTGTCCCCGTAATAATCATTGCGCTTCATTACCTCCGCCAGAAGCCTGAGTTCTTCCTGCTTGAGTTTTTCCCGCCATGGGTTTTCCCCGGTTCCTGCCCGCACAATCAACGCATCGATTATCCTTGCGGCCGCAACAACCCTCGAATCCATCATCAAATCCGTCAATCGCAGTTTCTTGCTCCGGGCAGACCTGTATTCATCCTTGATAATGTCATCAACCAGATTCTTTATGCGGTCCGAAACAGCCGCATCTCCAAGTTCCGCCCGCGAAATGCTGATGATTTTTTTGATTATCCCGAGCGCATCCGCGCTTCCACGGTCTTCCCCCGTTTCGCGATCCACACCTAATTCAAGGGCCGAAATCAATTTTGACGAATTGACTGCACCATGCAAAAAATCCCCAACAAGCCCGGACGCGCAGCTCTTTGCGGCAATGCATCCTTCAAGATAAGGAAGCACAACATTTTTATAAAACACCCCGGACGCATCAAATGCGAGTTTAATCCTGTTATTGCTTCTCTCATATGAGTAATCATCACCGGCAGGAACCGCCTTGTAACCTATGCTTTTCAGATATCTTGTCTTGGCTGATTCGAGCAGCTTGGTGTATCTTTGAGTATCGCCAGACCCCTTGAAATACCGCATGAACCTTATCCCGTTTTCGTATGCGCCGGCAGTAAATGACAAATCGGCCAGATCGTATGCAACGTCAGACTGCTTTCCGGCGCACACCGCAAGCCTGTAGCGGCCTTCGTCAAAACATTTTTTGGCTTCAGCGCAGTCATCCTGTCCGGCGCACTTGCCGGCGGGCCTTGTGCAAACCGGATCAACCGCGCCGTCCAGCCATGCCGCCAGCACCCTGCTATCCGGAAGCACCGCTGCAGTTGACTTCTTTTTGCAAAAAACCGCGGCCAGCAATACCGCCCTGAGTCCGTTCACGGTGCCGTTGATCACCGAAGCCTTTATTATCCTGTTGACGAGGCTGATCCTGTTTGCTGGCGGCAGGGAATCAAATCCACCCTGCGCCTTGAGCACCCGCACGACCTGTGATGCCAGCGCCGCAACGAGCGGCGCCGCAAAGCTTGTTCCGCTGGTGAGCGTCTTCGGACTTCCGGCATTGTCATCATCCTCGTTGCAACGTTTTTCTTTTTTTGCCTTTTCCTTCACGGTTGTACTTTCAAGAACGTACATGCGGGCGCCCGGCGCGGACACTTCGCCGGTGGACGAAAAATCGGCCAGCTCGTTTGACTCATCCGTGGCGGCTACCCTGAGATATGGATCATCAATATTTTCGGCATGTTTTCTTCGGAACGCGCTGTTGCCTGCGGCCTTGACGATCAGGCATCCTTCGGCGGCATATTTTTGCATAAGAGCACGGGTTACGATTTTATCCTCATCGCGCTCGATTCCAGCCTCATCCTTGCGCCCGCCCCAACTGAGATTAATAACGGTGATTCCGGACGGGTCCTTGTTCTCCCTGCACGCCTTGAGCGTTGCAATCTCAAGCACTGCAGATCTGGCCGTCCCTTCGTTGCCGGGCGAAGTAGCCCTGTATACCGCAAGTGATACACTCCGCGCAAAACCCATGTCACCCCTGGCGCCGATCACGCTTGCCACCATGGTCCCGTGACCATCCTCGTCAGCGTCAAGCGCACCAATGAGTTTTTCGTTCTTTTTCAGTGCCGTGACAGCCTTGCCGGAGACCGGATGCGTCTCGTTTGAATCAACACCCGCCCTCACCACCAAGGGCCCGACCACATCCATATTAGCCGTCTGCTTCTTGTCAAATCCGGAGTCAACAACCGCGACTTTTGCATTAACGGTTTTTCCCGCAAGCAATTCATCGACCTTTCTTTTCATGAGATCTGCATCAACCGCCGTATGCGCCCAGTTTTTTGCCCCTCCCTGTTTGCAGGCATCAGAAAGACGGCACTTTGCCGCCGCGACAGCAGCAACAAGCTTCCGGATCATTCCGGCCTGTCCATTGTTCTGTTTGGTTCTGCCCGCCAGTTCGCACTCCTTGCATACCGTGTTGTCGTCCCGCGGCCCGATCACCTCGTCCAATTTCACGCCAACCACGCCCTTTATCCTTCTGATGGCTTTTATGACCGCCTCGTCCGCCTCCCTGTCTCCGCTGACCATAAAAAGCTCGTCCTGCTGCACTATGATCACAAAGCCCCCGGGCAGCCCGGCGGCAATTTTGTCTCTTGCTGTTTTGCCGTCCGTAAGCACAAGAAGTGTGCGCGAAGCCCTTTCAAATTCCTGCTTGAGGCGCTTCTCATCAGCAATCTTTTTTTCAGAGGCCTGGGCTATTGCCGCAAAAAACAAAACCGCAGCAATGGCCGCGTTTTTGATTGTCATCTGTTTTTTATCCTTCCAAGCTCACCCATAACCGAAAGCACTTTTGTATTTACCGTCACATCATCTTCACAAAGGCGGCTCTTTCCGGCTCCACTCGAAAATTCAATATACTGCGTACAAGCACTATCGGCCGGACTTTCCGCCTCCTTCATCGAAAGCCTGGTAATCGCACTCTTCAGGTATTCGAACTGCCACGGCTGTCCCTCTATTTTCTTGGGATCATTTCCATTGAACGAATAATAGAATTTCGAAACACTGCCGGTTTTTTCCACAAGCGCCTTCCAGACGCGCCTGATCTTCTGTCCCTGCAGCTCCGTTACGCGCTCGACCTTCCAGACCTCCCTGTCCTGCCCCGTCTGCCCGGATTCATCAGCAATCGACAAGGAAGGGAAACTCACGGCAAGCACTGCCGCAAACAACACCTTTTTACTGCTTTTCAACATCATGGCATGCTCCTTCCTTTATATGATCGGCATAACGCCGGGAATTTTTTACCATTGGCAGTATAAACTGCCCGGTAAAAAATGCCGATAGAGCTTCATCAGGAGGGTACACGCGTGTCCAAAAAGAAAAAATTCGATCTCACTTATCTGGTACATCAGAAATACCTTAATGACGGACAAGTACTTTATTTTGTTAGCGATCCGTCAAAAACATGCACCATTAGCAAACAGCCGAACGGCGAATTCAAGGTTAAATCCACGGGCGAAACAACTACAATCCATGCTTTTGCCCAGAAGTGTCTCGGTACAGAACCACCGGAGCACGCATCCAAATGGCTCCGTACTGAAGCCGGAAAAACCCTTTATGAAATCTGGCATGCAGAGGAGGATTTCACGGAAGCGGCATAACCCGGTTTTTCCATATTGATTACCAGCTTCCGGAAGCCCACGGGCATTCGTGGATTTTTGTATTTTTTTTCTAAAGTAATTCTGCCAAGCGCCGATTGTGTACTTGGAAGCAGGAACGGAGCCCGGAACAAGACGGACCGGGAAACGGAAAAAGAAAAAATTCCTGCGACCCCATTATAGGCCAAGGATAGGCCGGAAGTACCTTCATGGAGGAAGGAATATGGGTCTGCGCATCAACACAAACGTGCCCTCGCTGATCGCACAGCGGAATCTGCGCACGACCCGCACAGGCCTAGACAAAACCCTCGAAAGATTAAGTTCAGGATCCCGCATCAACCACGCAGGTGACGACGCAGCGGGGCTCGCCATTTCAGAGAGTTTCAGAGCCCAGCTGCGCGGCCTGGGGCAGGCCGAACGCAACGCACAGGACGGTGTATCACTGATCCAGGTTGCCGAAGGCGCCATGGCCGAAGTCTCAAGCATCCTGATACGCATGCGCGAACTGGCGGTACAAGCCTCCTCCGATACGGTTGGAACCCAGGAACGCCGGTTCATGGACGTCGAATTCCAGCAGTTGATGGAAGAGATCGACCGCATCGCAAACAGCACCGAATACAACCGGGTACCGCTCCTCAACGGAACGGCAAATGTATTCGAGATCCAGATCGGCACACGCAACAACCCGATCACCGACAGGGTAAAACTTTTTGATGCAAGCGCGGCAGACATAAACATCGTCGCACTCGGTATCAATCTCGCCAGCGTCGCAGACAAAACTGCGGCCCAGAACAGTCTGGGCTCGCTCGACAGCGCCCTGATGTCAATCACGTCTGTCAGGGCGGAATTCGGAGCAATGCAGAACCGTCTGCAGTCCGTAATCAACAACATCATGATCAGCCGCGAAAACCTTTCAGCCGCCAACAGCCGCATCCGCGATGCAGACATCGCGGAGGAGACGACCGAGCTGGCGAAGAACCAGATTCTCATGCAGACCGGGGTGTCAGTTCTCACCCAGGCAAATGCAACCGTGAAAAGCGCCCTTGGATTACTGGGGCAGGGAGGTAGTGCATGACAGGAATTTAACCCAAAGCGATGGCTCGTTGCCTGAGCTTGTTTCCTGGAAAGCGGATTAATGCCCGTTCCGTCACGACCAAGACGGCACGGACGGACCGGGCAGAATCCGAAAAAATAATTCCACGGAACAGGACTCAACGATAGAGAATCATGCGCTCTGAAACAAGCGGTCGCTTCTAAAAAAGCGACTGGTTCGAAAAGAAAAGCAGATGCGCAGAAAACAACGCAACGGGCAAGCCAAGGGGCCGGCTGACGGCGATCCACAGGGGATGCTCCGACACCGGTGAAAACAGATTTTGCGGTTCCGCGGCGGCATGGTGCCACGCGGGCAGACCGTATGCTCGGAACACATGCTTGCGGAATGGGAGCCGCAGGCGTGGGGACCGTGCGGGGAATACACGAATTGCCTGACCCATAAGGGCGAATCGTGTGCAAATACCAGCAGGAAGCTGACCACAGCCTTGGGTAGGCTGCGGGCTATCAAGGAGGATGCATATGTTGAAGGGAGGCTAGTATGGGGTTGCGAATAGCGACTAATACCACTGCGCTGAACGCGCAGAGGCAAATGGGCATAACGAGAGCAAATCTCGATAAGGCCTTGGAGAGGCTGGCCAGCGGCAGCCGCATCAACCACGCGGGTGATGACGCTGCAGGACTGGCAATATCAGAAAATCTGCGTGCTCAAGTCAGGGGCATAAGGCAGGCAAAGCGAAACGCACTGGATGGTGTATCACTGATCCAGGTGTCAGAGGGCGGTCTCAACGAAATCTCACACATGCTTGTGAGACTCAGGGAACTGGCGATCCAAGCCGCATCAGATACGATCGGCGACACGGAACGACAGTTTGCGGACCGCGAATTCCAATCGCTCAAGCAGGAAATTGACCGTATTGCGAACGTCACGCAGTACAACGGCAATCCGCTCCTGAACGGAAAGTGCGGGCTCTTCGAAATCCAGGTGGGCACGCATAACAATCCGATCCTGGACCGGGTCGTGTACAACGGCGAACGTTCGGACGCGTCTCTTGACGCCCTGAAACTAGGGGGCGAATCCGTCGCGACGAAGCAGGGCGCACAGCTCAGTCTCGCCGTGATCGATGACGCTCTTATCAGGGTCAACAGCATACGCGCCGATCTGGGCGCCATGCAAAACAGGCTCCAGTCGACGATCAACAATCTGGCGATCAGCGACGAGAACCTGTCATCCGCGAACAGCCGCATCAGGGATACCGACATCGCCGAAGAAGTATCGGAGATGGTCAAACAGAACATCCTCATGCAGTCAGGTATCGCGGTCCTTGGGCAGGCAAACAATACGAACTCGATGGCCCTCAAGCTGTTGCAGTCGTAATAGCGCCCAAGCCCCAGGCTGATCCCCGGGGGCCGAACGCAGGGTTTGCGCAAGGAAGTTGTGAAGGAGTGATGAGTAATGCTGTGGAAGTGGAATGTGTGTGAATTACACAGCAGTTGTAGAAGCGGTTGTACCAGTCCGCCGCGTGCAGGGATGCGTGCGGGGACCATGACAATGGAGTTGGACTAAGGAAGGCAGGCTGAACGGCAAATGCGACGAATAAAACGGCAGCGCGGAAGACAGCTCTCCGGGGCCTCCCCTACAAGGGATGGCTCGTACAGGGCGGATCTTCAATAGTCCGGGTTGAGCCGCATGGGACCGGTAGGAATATAACAGGCCTGGAGGTAACAGACGGGTAGTATTAGAAAAATTTAACGGATGTCTTGTTCTGCACGGCCAAGGCTGGCCGGTGGAACTTGCATGGATGGGACAAGCCTTCATGAGAATTGTTCTCATGCGGGCACCCAAGGAACGGGCTGGACGCGCCAAAGGCCCATAGACATGGCGCGGACAGTAACTTCCGGCAAGGATGCCGGCACGACGTTATGGAAAACGTTGTGGCGACCATGGAGGGACGCAATATGAAAGGAGGCTAGTATGGGGTTGCGTATTGCAACAAATACCACTGCGATCAACGCGCAGAGGCAAATGTCTATAACGAGAGCGAATCTCGATAAGACATTGGAGAAGCTGGCTAGCGGCAGCCGCATCAACCACGCGGGAGATGATGCTGCAGGGCTTGCCATATCTGAAAATCTTCGTGCCACGATCAGGGGCATACGCCAGGCGAGAAGGAACGCCATGGACGGTATTTCCATGATCCAGGTCACGGAAGGAGGTCTGAACGAGATTTCAAACATCCTCGTCAGGCTCAGGGAACTTTCGATCCAGGCCGCATCGGACACGATCGGCGACACCGAAAGGTCGTTTACGGATCGCGAATTCCAGTCGCTCAAACAGGAGATAGACCGTATTGCCAATATCACGAGCTTTAACGGTACCCCCCTCTTGAACGGCAAGACCGGCATAATCGAAATCCAGGTTGGCACGCAAAACAACCCGATCCTCGACCGTGTCGTATTCAACGGTGAGCGCGCGGACGCGTCGCTCGACACGTTGAAGCTTGGCGGCGAAACGCTTGCCACGAAGCAGGGCGCACAGCTCAGCCTCGCGGTGATCGATGATGCGCTGATCAGGGTCAACAGCATTCGCGCCGATCTCGGCGCCATGCAGAACAGGCTTCAGTCGACGATCAACAATCTGGCGATCAGCGACGAAAACCTGTCTTCAGCCAACAGCCGTATCCGTGACACCGACATGGCAGAGGAAGTCAGCGAGATGGTCAAGCAGAACATCCTCATGCAAGCCGGTATCGCCGTGCTCTCACATGCGAACACGACGAACACGAATACACTGAAACTGCTCAACGGCTGAGGGGTTGGCACGGAAGCCTGACGCGCGCACGGAAGCGCGCCAGACGCACAAGGATCGTGTGCACGGGGCGCAGGGACGCGCCGGGGGCTGATACGTACACCCGCGCCAGAAAACAGGAGGCAACATGACATAGTCATGTAAACAACGGCATGATGTCGTATGATAAACTGAAGCTGTGTGTTTGCCCGCAAACCGCGGCTCCGTAAGGGCCTGCGTTTTGGGAGGGAAGAAAACATGCCTTCAACCAAGGCTGTTCTTATAATCGGCGGGAGCGGATTCATCGGCTCGCATCTTGCCCTGAGACTCCGGGATGGATACAAGGTCTTTGCGACCTATTTTTCCAACCCCCTCAGGATAAGAGGTGTGACCGGCATCCCTCTTGATGTATCCAACCGCAACTGGGTCAAAAGAATTGTATATTCTTCAAAACCAGATGTGGTGATCTATTGCGCCGGCAACAACTCGCTGGAGTGGGCTGAATACAACGCCCGCGACACCGAACGGTTGCACACGGGCGGGCCTGCGACGGTATCAACGATTTCCGACATCCTGCAGCCCAAATTCATCTATCTGTCCAATGCATATGTCTTTGACGGCAACAAGGGCAACTACAAGGAAGGCGACACCGTCCTGCCCTCAAGTATTCTTGGAAAAACCAAGGTCGGTGGCGAGAACTTTATCCGGGGCAAGGCTTTCAATCACATAATTGTAAGAACAAGCCTTCTTTTTGGACGCGGGAATGGCATAAACACGTCATTGATTGATGATCTCAGGATGAAATTCGAGACCGGTCAGCGCATTGAGCTGGCCACCGACGAACTTCATTCCTTCGCTCCGATATCCGCTTTTACGGATTTTATTGTACGCTTGGTGGACAGCGGTCCGAGAAACAAGACCGTTCACTACGGCGGCCTTACCAAACTGACCCCCTGCGAATTCGCCCGGGCTTTTGCGACGAGATTCGGCTATGATCCGGCACTTGTCTTTGAAAAGAAAACAGGCCCGCGCGATGAAAGCATGCTTGTTGAAACCCAGACCTTTGATTATTCGCTCAACTCAAGTTTTATCGTCGAAACACTAAAGGTCCAGCCCCTTCTCCTGGAGGAGGGTTTTGATCTGTTCGAGAAGAGCCTGGTTACCCGCCTTTGATTTTCTCGAATCCCTCGTGGCCCTGATAAACTCAGAAAAGAAATACCTTGCGACCTGCGCAGCGGTAACTTTTTCACCCTTGTAGGTCCAGTAAACATCGCGGAACGGGCCGATACCGGCCATTAAATCCTGCGATTTGGCCTCCGGGGCTTGCGGGTTTTTTTCCGGACCCATGGTCTGGCCGTTGACGTCAAGCGCGCCTCTGACGTGATGGGCAAATGCTATCTGGATCACGCCATGGGCGACATTGCTGACCACAAGCTTGATCTGGTTCCTGAAGACCATGAAATCAGCGGCGGAACTCGCGATACTGTAGACCTTTACTTCCTGGAACCTGCTCCCGCCTTCGGAATATCCGTTGAAGGACTTTGCAAATTCACTGAAATAGCTCCGCATCTCATCAATAAAATCAATCGTGCTCTCTTCAATTATCTGTTGCGGATCCGTCCCTGTTCCGAGATGCAATATTCTTTCCGCGTCGGGATGCATCTCTGCACGAGCCAGCTCGTGAATCCATCCCTGACTTTGAATCTGTTTGCCATCACCCAAAGATGCCATATGATCCCCCCCGCCTGTAAAAAGTGTATTGCTGTTTGGCAGGGGTTGTCAAATAGCGAAAAACCCCGGGCCGGAACCGTCAATTGGAACCCCAGGCATATAAGTGGGCGCCGTATGACAGCTTCAGGCTTCCTGGTACAACCAGGCATGCACACCACTGTCAGTGACAGCCCCCCGGGTAATTGACTGTAGGGTCCAAATGTTTGGAATCCGGCCTCAGGGCAATCCAATTATAACAGGAGCGCGTCTAATGCCAAGACATCCTGAAAAACCCAAGCACTTTACACTTCTAGCGAATAATGACACACTATTTATAACCATGGCAGCATCCAAAAAGCTTCTTGTGGCTGACGACAGTCTCACGATTCAAAAAGTCATCCGGCTGGCTCTTTCCAATGAGGGCTATGAAATCCAAACGGTTTCGGACGGAAACGATGCTATACAACAAATTGCTCTTTTCAGGCCCGACATTATTTTGATTGATGTTTCACTGCCCGGAAAAAATGCCATCGAAGTCAAGGCATCAATTGAAGGCCAGCACGAGTTCAAAAAAATAAAATTCATTCTCATGTCCAGCGCCTTTGAAAAACATGACGAAGCCGGAGCGGCCAAGGCGGCATTTCACGGGAAGCTGACAAAACCGTTCGACCCGACACATTTGCGACAGGTGCTTTCTGAAGCCCTGGGCGCGAACAACGAAAGCGCTGATATCCTTGAGCCGATCAAACCCGAAGACGATTTTTCCGTCCCGCCGCCCCCTGCCGGTGAACCCATTGGCAATTTATGGGACAACAAGGAAAACAACGAGTTTCCGGAACTCAGCATGCCGCCGCCGCTTGAGCCGCCAAGACCTTCTGAAATGCCGGATTCGGACATCAAACATCTCACTGAATCAACAATCCGGATGGTCGGCCTCGACGACTTCCAATGGAAAGTCAACGATAGCGCAAAAAGAACCGAAGACGCCATGGCCTATCATAATGCGCCCGAAGCCTCTCCGGAAATGTCCGTAGAGCTGCCGACCGAACCGCCGCCGCTTCAGATGCCGCCGCCCCCGCCGCCGGTGGGTTTTGGTGTCCAGCCGGCTGTTCCTCCGCCATCAATTCCTGTTTCACAGATAGAGGACATTGTCCGGATTGAACTTGAACGCAAGATTGAAGAGTTTACCAGAAAAGCACTGCCAGACATCGCCGAGCGCGTGATCAAGCAGGAAATCAACCGGCTTCTGAACCTGCAACCCTGATTCTGTACAGCTCAATATCTCATGCATATTATCCCAAACTTTACAGAACCCAGCACCATTTCCGGCATCACCCCGAGGCACGCGGTCTTCACATCAAGACCATCCGGCGCTGTCATGCAATTAACCCCCACTCCAACCACCGCGCACGTCCCCATCGAAGGCGCCGTTTCGCAAAGAATTCCCGCCAGTTTCGCGTCATCAAGATAAATATCATTGGGAGGCTTGATCTTGAGCGCAGCCCCCGGCACAAATACGGATATTGCACCCGCCACCGCCCTGGCAGCCAGAAGCGGCAGGCCTTCCCGGGCCGGCTCAGCGCCACAATCCACAATCACGGATAAAAAAAGATTTCCCGGACCAGAAACCCATCTGCGTCCATATCGTCCGCGGCCGACGGTCTGCGTCCTTGCCGCGATCCAGGTCCCGTGCGGACAACCGCATCGCGCAAGCTCGCGCGCAATATCATTTGTGGATTCGCACGAATCGACAATCATATTCGCAAAAAGCGTTTTATCCATCGATCAGCCGTCGACAAGAAGTGTGAAATCAACCGCCCGGACGGAATGCGTAAGCCCGCCACAGGAGATCACATCAACGCCCGGCAGGACAAAAGACTGGATATTGCGGTCGTTGATTCCGCCCGAAGCCTCGACAAGAACACCAGGAGCTGCGGTTTTCAAGAAAACGATGGCCTTTTTTACCTGTGCCGCCTTGAAATTATCAAGCAGCACGGCATCTGCTCCAGCTTCCACCGCCTGCTGCAATTCAATTTGATTTCTCACTTCAACCTCGATTTTGAGTCCATGAGGAGCCGCCGCGCGCGCACCCTTTACCGCGCCGGCAATACCGCCCGCCGCTGCAATATGGTTTTCTTTCACAAGCACTCCGCCGGCAAGGTTGACCCGGTGGCTGCGCCCGCCGCCGCAGACCACAGAATGAATCGCAAGATCCCTGTAAAAAGGAAGTGTCTTGCGGGTGGCGGTCACGCGCGGAGCGGATGTTTTTGCCGTCTTGCTGTATTTTTTCCACGTCCTTGCAACAATATCCGTCAACTCTGCTGTTGCCGTTGCGATGCCGCAGGCATACTGCGCAAGATTAAGGGCCGAACGCTCCATGGCAAGGACCATGCGGGCGGAGCCGGCCCAATACATTACCACCTGCCCGGCTTTGAACCTCTGACCGTCTTCCAGGGTGTTTTTCGCTTCAAGCAACATCCCGAAAGCCGCAGAACAGCCCTCAATTGCATCCTTGAGCCCAGCGCATGCCCAGATGCCACCGGCTTTTGAAATAATGCGGGCCTTGACTTGTTTTTTCGCACCAGCACGGCCAAGGCATCCGATTGTGGTCCAATCCATGTTCCAGACATCTTCATTCATGCCTTTTTTGAGCAAATCCATCCAAAAATCGCCCGAAACATGATAATCCGCGTTCATGAGCCGAAGGTTTAATGCCTGCCGGACTTTTAGACAAGAGGTATATAAAAATGCTTAAAAGAGAGCCCACCGGACGCAGCGAAAGCGAACTCCGCCCTGTTTTGTTTGAAACGGACATAAACCGTTATGCCGAGGGTTCGGTGCTCATCAAGCTGGGCAACACCCACGTTATCTGCACTGCCTCGATCGAAGACAAGGTCCCCGAATGGCTTAAGGGGAAGGGGCAGGGATGGATTACCGCGGAATA
>MEQJ01000037.1:34984-35190 GCA_001770165.1 Bdellovibrionales bacterium RIFOXYD1_FULL_53_11
AACCCCCCTCGGCCTGCAATAAAGTTCTCGAGAAATCTTTATCACTTCCTCTTCTATTTTTCTATCACCCGACTTCACCATCTGTGGCAAGGTCTTAGCGGAAAAAGGACGAGAAGTCACGCCATCTATCATCAACTTCATATAAACTTTATAGTTGGGCAAATTGACGATGTCTTGCGGAGTAAATTCAGGGTCAAATTCTTTTT
>MEQJ01000038.1:0-6848 GCA_001770165.1 Bdellovibrionales bacterium RIFOXYD1_FULL_53_11
AGAAAAGTCCCGAGCGGATTCGGTCATTTTTTCAAGCTCCTGATACGCGTTACGCGGCGTAATATCTGAAGATACTTTCGGCCTGCTTAGTAAGTTCGCCGAATCTGAGCGCTTATTGTGGCTCTGGATCGAGTTCGAGCCATTGTTAGAAGGCTCACAAGAACCACTCAAAACGCGAAGGGTTGTCTGGTTGCCTGCCGACGGGAGTAAAGATCTGGAATTTGATTCTTTTAACCCTGACTATGGAGATACACTTCAAGGACATTTCCATCCACTGCAGTTCCGGCATAAATTTCCCGCGAAAACCGGTCTAAAGGATTGCAACAAGGCTTTCGGAATATTTTCAAGCAATTCCTGGCTCGAAAAGATCGAAAGTCTGACCTATCGATTTTATTGCAATGAGCTCGGCAAACAGGGATTTGTCGGTTTTTTAGGCCTGAAACCAACCGATGAAAATTAGCCTAAACGCGACAAAAAATCCGGCGTAATTTTGAAAAAAGTGCCAGCCAATCTAGGGCATTAAATATCGAGATTGGCTGGAATTTATGATTTATACTAGCCAATCTTGATATTTTTATGGCGAGATTGGCTGGATAATGATAGTCTTCAAATATGCAAACCGGTTCCATGATCACCCCGCTTGAGGTTAAAAAAATCCCCGGGTTCATCGGAAGGCAATATGAACTTTCACAACTTGAAAAAATCGGCAGCGCGGGTGAACCCTCAATAATTATAATGCATGGAAGGCGAAGGGTCGGCAAAACGGCACTGCTCGAACGGGCGTTTCGCAGCCGGAACATCCTGAAATTCGAGGGAATCGAGGGTGCCGGCAAGGAAATCCAGATCGAAACCTGCGTAAAACAGCTGTCGGAATATGCGACAAACGATCCATCCATAAAACATCTGAAATTCAACCGGTGGCTGGATTTTTTCAACTGCATCGCTGATTATGTATCAAAAGGAAAATGGACGCTTTATTTTGAGGAATTGCAGTGGCTGGCCTGCCACGATGACGAATTCATTTCCGAACTCAAACATGCCTGGGACAACAAGCTGAAAAACAATCCGTCACTTCTGGTCATATTGTGCGGATCATCCCCTTCATTCATGATCGAATCGGTTGTCCGCTCCAAGGCGCTTTACAACAGATCCCAGCATGAGATGCCGCTGCAACCATTTTCTCTCAAGGAAACCCATGATTTTCTTGGCGTCGGCAAATCCCGCAATGAAGTTCTCGACGCATATCTGACCGTCGGTGGCATTCCAGAATATTTAAAATACATTAAAAGGGATTCCTCGATATTTCTTGGGCTTTGCCGCAATTCTTTTCTGCCTGGCTCTTTTTTTGCGCATGAATACGACAGGATCTTCACCAGCTCGCTTGCGGTTCGGCCCGAATACAAAAAGATAATCCGTTTTCTTGGAGTCCGGAAGTACGCTTCCCGCAATGATCTTCTCGGGCATTTAAAAACGGATTCGGGCGGAACGGTTTCGAAGCTGCTTGAGGATCTCCGTTTATGCGGTTTTGCCGACAGGTACTCATCATTCACCCAGAAAAATCCGGAGTACCGCAGCCGTTTCGTGATTTCCGACCCGTATCTGAATTTTTATCACAAATTCATCGAGCCGGTGCTTGTCCGCATAGCACATGGTGATTTCAGGCAAAATCCCTGTAGGGCAATACAACATGACAGCTACCGCAAATGGCTCGGACATGCTTTTGAGCGCTTTTGCAGAAAAGAAAACGCACTGATCGCCGACAGGCTCGGTTTTGGCGCGGTGTCATACCGGTCCGGCGCGTATTTTTCCAAAGACGATGCTGCGTGCCAGATAGATCTTGTATTCGAACGACAGGACAGGGTTTACACGGTTTGTGAAATCAAATACACCGGCACGGAAACCGGCAAGCCGGTTATACGTGATTTTGAAAAAAAGCTCGCCTTCTTCAAGGCAAAAAGATATTCGATACACAAGGTCCTTGTCACCCCGAACGGCGCCGACAAGTCCCTCGGTCAATCACATTATTTTGACGACATCCTGACAATGGATGATTTCTTTGCTTAAGCGCCAAACTGAACAGTTATATCGGCTTCTACTGCAACGTAATGTTTTGATGATTTTTCATGCCGTTGGAATCCCGCCGCACCACCGGCGCGCTTGAATCCATATCTTAGAAATACTTCGGAATACTCTGGGACAAACCTGTGCGCGACTATCCGCTTCGCTGCCCGCTTTCGTTTGAGTTTTGCCAGGACAAATTCAATGTGTTTGCATGTTCCAAGCGTATTGACGGCAAAATCCGGGCAGGTGCACCGGTTTTCGCCAAGTCCGGTTGCGTGATACAGCAGTCATGATTCCGCCTTTCCTGAAATTCATACACTGACATATCCACTTTTACGGTTGATTTGAATGGGAAAATATTCCCCCTTGTACCCGGGCCCGACCCGCATTACCTCTATATATAATGAATCCGGGCGCTTTCAGTCCTTCACTCTGCCGCATGCTCGAACGCAACCTGCCGCGCGCCCTGCCGCGCTTCAGGTGGTTCGGAGACAAATCGCGGAAGATAACCGGCGTGCGCATACTGGAAACGATAGCACTGCCGCATGCCTGGCTCGTGCTTGCGCGCGTAACACTTGCCCCCGGACGCAATACCGCCGACTATCTGGTTCCCGTCGCCATCGTGCGCGCGCGCGCCGCAATAGCGCTGAGCCGCTGCAACAATAAAAACCTTCTTGCTTTTAAAAAAGGACGCACGCGCGGCAGCCATATTGCGCTAAAAGAAGCCTCGCGCGACAAGCGCTTTCTGAATGACATGTTTTTGATCATCACCGGCGCGTCTCCCTTCAAGGACAAAAAATGCTCGTTGATACCGCAGGCCACCCGCTCCTTTGCAAAAGAACTCAGACGCATCAAATCCATTCCCGGTCCCGCTCCGGTACGGGCCGAGCAGAGCAATTCTTCGTGCAAATTCGGCAACAGGTACATTTTGAAAATTTACCGCCGCCTCGGCGAAGGGCCGGGCAGGGAAATCGAGACGGGCAGGTATCTGACCGACCGTGCACACTTCAAAAACGCCCCCGGACTTGCCGCCGCGCTAACTCTCAAAACATCCAAAGGAGCGAAATATCCTCTGGCATGCATGCACGAGCTGGTGCGGGTGAAATCCGATGCCTGGTATGTTTTTACGGACATGCTGAGGCGCGACCTGCCGCAAAAACTGCAAATGAGTGTGTTTGACTTCCCCCTGCCGCCAAAACAGCTTGTTGTCGAAGCATCCAGGCCGCTGCCTCCGCACGTTGAAAAGAATCTTGGGAATTTTGTCAAAATGGCCACGCTTCTTGGCCGCCGGACGATGGAGCTGCATCTTGCCCTGGCAAAAGACCAGAGCGCCCTGAAAAAACCGTTTATTGCCGCCGAAGCCCGAAAAACTTCCGCATTTGCCCTGAAAACCGTGAAACGGCTCAGGGCATCCTTCTCCACGCTGCCCGATGGCATGCAGGAGCCGGCCCGTGAGATCCTGAAATCATACCCCGCGGCAATAAAAACTCTTTCTCGTACGAGCATCATAAGCAAAGAGGGGATGGACTTGGGCCTCTCCTCACGCACGCACGGCGATCTGCATCTTGGACAGGTGCTCTGGACCGGCAGCGATTTCATGTTCATAGACTTCGAAGGCGAACCGCTTGGTGATGCACACTCACGGACCGCGCTTCATCCGCCGCTCCGGGACACCGCCGGAATGCTCCGGTCATTTCACTACGCCGCTAATTTTGTGGCAATAAACCTTCCTGCAGAAAAATCCCGCCGCCTTGAACCGTGGCTTGAATACTGGCACGCATGGATGTGCATAGCGTTTTTACGCGGATATTTTTCGCTCCGCAATAAAGCCGTCTTTTTGCCAAAAACCAATGCCGCCTCAAGGTTGCTTCTTGACATGTACCTTATCCAAAAAGCATTTTACGAGCTGTCATACGAGCTGGATAACCGCCCGGACTGGCTGCGCGTGCCGCTGGCCGGGCTTGTCTGGCTCCTGGACAACGAAACCTGAACAAAGCCTGAGAGAGGCCTGAGAGAGGAATGAATGACACATTCAAAAAAATCCATTGATGCCCTGAAAAAACTTGCAGAAGCACATGGATTGCAAACCGGGTACAACAGCGCATTCGGCACGATGGTGGAATCACCCTCCGAGGGTATTGTCAGCATCCTTGGCGCGATGGGTGTAGAAGTAAAACCGGATCTTTCAAATATCGAGGAGCTGCAGCAAGCGCAGGTGCTTGAATCATGGAGGCAGATACTCGAACCAGTCAGCGTTGTTTGGGAGGGATCAGCGCCAAGAATACCGGTCCGGCTGACCGGCGCCCTGCGCCGCGAGAAAGCCGAACTCACGATTGATCTTGAAAAAGACGCCGGATCATTCAAGGTGCCGGTCAATATTCAAAAACTTCCGGTAAAAAAGCGGGCGGTCTTCGGTCCTGAAGAATATTCCCTGTCATATATCACCTTCAATAAAAAGCTTCCTTTTGGCTATCATAAAGCCACCCTGCGCATCGGACCGGAAGTGCTGGCGTCCAGCATGATCATTTCCGCCCCGCGAAAAGCATACAACCCCCAACCACCGGCCGTCGCTGCGCGCTCCTGTGGAATGTTCGCTCCGCTCTATGCCCTTCATTCAAAAGAAAGCCTGGGGATCGGTGATTTTTCCGATCTGGACGCTTCCATGAACTGGGCATATTCGCTCGGCTGCGATTTTGTCGGGACTCTTCCGATGCTTGCCATTTACACGGACAAGCCCATGGTCGAGCCGAGCCCCTACTCCCCCGTAAGCCGTATATTCTGGAACGAGCTTTATGCCGATCCGCGCCGGTCCGATGAATGGGCACAGTGCGACGCCGCCCGCAATGCGGCAAACTCCGTTTCATTTGCCGTCCGCTCGCGCGACCTCCAGGCCGTCCACGAAGTTGATTACCACGGGGTTGCCAGACTCAAACGCGAAACCATGCAGGTTCTGGCTGATTATTTTTTTCTTGGCCGGGGCGACGAAAGCGAAGAATTCAAAAAATTCCTTCAAGTGCAGCCGTCGGCAACCGATTATTCCGAGTTCAGAGCCGCCTGCGACCACACAAACAAGATCTGGCAGGAATGGCCCGATCGCATGCGCGACGGCATTCTTCAATCCGGCGACTACGACGAGCGCGACAAACGGTATCACCTTTACGGACAGTGGTTGGTGCACAAACAACTCGGCGGACTGTCGGAAAAATACGGCACGGAAGGAAAACGCGGGCTGTATCTTGATTTTCCGCTCAGCGTAAACGCAAGCGGCTATGACGCCTGGCGCGAACGCAGCGCCTTTGCCCACTCGGCAACAGCCGGCTGTCCCCCGGACCCGGTGCATGTCCTTGGACAGAACTGGGGCATCCTTCCGCTCAATCCCAAAACCAGCCGTGAAACGCACTACAAATACTTCCGCATGTGCCTTGAAAACCATATGCGATATACCGGACTGCTGAGACTCGACCACGTGATGTGCTTTTACCGGCTGTACTGGGTACCAAAGGGCCAGACCGCAAAGGAGGGTGTTTACGTCCGGTACAACATGGAAGAATTCTTTGCGATGCTGGCGCTTGAATCCGTACGCAACAAATGCATGCTGATCGGCGAGGATCTCGGCACGGTGCCGCCCGAAATCAGATCCGCCATGCAAAAACACGGCATCTTGCGCATGTACTGCCAGCAGCGGCGCGCGTCGGCCGCGGACGCAAAAAAGCTGTTCAAGGACATCCCGCCGAACTGCATCTGCAGCCTGAACACCCATGATATGCCGCCGTTTGCCTCTTTTTTCCAGGGCCTCGACATCGAAGACAAGATGAAGCTCGGTTACTTCAAACCGGAGGACCTTCCAAAAAAGAAAAAGGACCGGGAAAAATCAATAAAAGTGCTGATTTCATTTTTAAAAAGGAAAAAACTCCTTAAACCCAGGTTCACGCTTTTTGACGTACTCAGGGCCATGCTTCTTCTTACGGCGGGCGGCCCGGCAAAGTTGATGCAAGTCAACGCCGAGGACCTGTGGCTTGAAACCCTTCCGCAAAACACCCCGGGCACCTGGAAGGAACGCCCCAACTGGAAACGCAAATTGCAATATGGACTTGAAGCGCTGCAGGAAATCAAGGGCGTGCGCGGGATATTTGAAGAAGTAATGACGCTGAGAAAAGGCAAACGGAAGTTCTGATCCGGGTTTTACTTGGACTTCAGGGTGAACACACCATCCCAGCCGGCGAGCGGGGGATTCTGCCTGAATTCCCGGCAACGTTCGATATAAAGTTTTGAAGGATTGGGCTTTCCTGCCAGTTCAGGAAACCGTTTGTGTTCAAGCTCAAGTGATTTTTCAAATGCACCTGCCGCCTCCTCCCATTTCATCGCCCTGTAGAGCCGGAGTCCCTCATGGAATGAATTTTTCAACTCCGCAAGCAGCCCGGCGCCGCCCCCCGTATCACCGGACCGCGCAAGAAGCTCATATGTGGTGACCGGAATTGATTTGCCGACAACCCTCACCGTATCCAGTTCACGGAACACGAATCCGTCTCCAGCAGCCTCTTTTGCATGCTGCGACACCTGACAAAACACGCCATACTGCTTTGCCGATGATTCAAGCCTCGCCGCAAGATTGACCGAGTCGCCCATCATCGTATAGTTCATGCGCTTTTTCGAGCCCATGTTGCCGGTAACAATCTCTCCGGTATTTATCCCGATGCGCATGCGCATGTTGTGGACTACTTCCGGCCATTTCGCGCCTTCCGCTTTCCACTTGAATCTAAGGTGTTGAAGGGCCGCCTGCATATCAA
>MEQJ01000038.1:6874-19244 GCA_001770165.1 Bdellovibrionales bacterium RIFOXYD1_FULL_53_11
CCCTCGTATTTGTCCAGCGTGCCACCCGCAGCAAGAAGTATGTCCGTCATCCCGGTCAGATACTCGTTCAACAGCTCAACAAGCTTTTGCGCGGCGAGTTTTTCAGAAAATGACGAAAAACCCTGGATATCCGTGAAAAATGCCGTGCGAATCCCGACGTCTCCGCCAAGTTTTGGAGATTCGCCGCTTTGATGCATCAGCTCAATCAGCTCCGGCGATATGTAGTTTCCAAACGCGGCCTTCAGAAACCGTTTTTCACGGCCCTCTGTAAACGCAAGAAACACTTGCGCCCCCAGATAACCAAGAACCATCGACAGGATTGAAAATACCTCTTGAACCCAGAGGAGACGATAAAAGAACAGTTGCATGGCAACAAATACGTGTGCGGCGAGAAGCGCCGGAAATACCATGTTCTGTAACCATACGGATTTTGCGGTCAACACCAGCATTGCAAGAACAAAACAAAAAACAAAAGAGGACAACACAATCCATGCAATCGAAGCCTTGTGTATGAACCGTCCGGTACTGAAATCATTGATGATCGAGGCATGCAAAAACACCCCCGGAAGGCTGCCGTGTGCCGTGGCCTTCAAGTCCTCTATTCCAACCGCACTGGCACCGATCAGGACTGTCTTGTCCTGGAATCCGGCTGGGTCCGCCACCAACCCGTCCATCATGCCTTTTCTGATTTTCTGTATTGTCGCGAATATGCCGCCAGCCGAATAATTTGTAAAATCCTTCCGTACGACAGGATAAAAATTTCCGTTAACAAGCGGAACCGGAACCCGGCCGAACTCCATATGGTTTTTAGAAAGTAATATCCGGCCGGGCTTGAACTCATCGGCCAGAAACGCAACCGGAAGAACCGGATAGTATTTGCCGTCGTATTTACGAAGCAAACTGGTTGACCTGTAAAGTCCGTCACTGTCCGGCTTGAATTCAACCACGCCGGCGCCATGGGATGCGATATAAAGCTCGTCAACCGGCAGATAGTGGTTGTTGAACAATCCGTCCGTTGACGAATCCCGCGCAACAACCTGCCGGAGGGAAAATGCATCCGAGAACGTCTGCGGAACCGGTCGCCCGATCAGCCCCCTGTTGTACTCGTCCTCGGTATCCTCGACGAGCTGGAATGCATGAAATACCCGGCCCCCCTTTTTTGTCGCGCCAACCAGCAGCCCGTCATCCACCCCAAGCCTGCCCTTGCTGTCGCGCGGAATCTGGGGTTCGGTAAAAAGAACATCAAAAAGAACGGCCCTTGCACCTGCGGCCTGGAGAAATCCGATCATCTCGGCCCAAAGCGACCGCGGCCAGGGCCACCTTCCCACAAGCGGCTTCATGGATTTAAGCGAAGCTTCGTCAACCAGAACGACCACAATATCCTTTGATGGCTTGTCGTTCGAAGAAACACGCCGGACATTCAAATCCAGGAATTTATTTTCGAGAAAATCCAGCGTTCCAGTTTGCTCCAGAGCAAGCGAAACAAGCGTCGCAACAGTGGCAATGCAAAGGGCGGTCAACACGCGCCTGTAAATTTTATGGCTCGGCTTAAAACCCATAACTGGCCGCCGTGACAAGGGACAATGAGTACTTCCTCATGGGCCGGGAATCCCCGCTTCCGCTGAAAATCTGCGCATCGCCCGATCCCTGCGAATATACCCCGCCGATGGTAATGGACAGGTCACGGTTGAAATAACTGTAACCAGTCGTTCCTCCGTACATGTTTATATGCTGGTGGGGACAGGCCGTTGAAGTGCTGACCGGCGGCTTTTTGGTGTGATTGGAGTAGGCACCAAGACGGACGGCATGATTCGGGGTTATATAGAACTCCGAGCCTGCGCTTAAATTCCAGACGTTGCGGTCGGAATAATCGGTTCTGATGAAAACATCAAGATCAAGCGTCACAAGCAGCTTTGGAGAAGGAAAGAAAGCGGAGCCGAGCGTGATTTCCACCGGAAGCTTTCTCTTTTCAGAACTGTCTGAACTCAAAAACTGTATATTGGTCGTAGTTTTGGTTTTTGCCGTCTGCTGCGCCTCGATTTTTGAGTTCCACAGGAAGGTCCGCGCCAGCGTGAGACCGAACGACCATTTTTCAAGAGGCATCCACATGATTCCCAGCTTCGGCCTGAGACCACCCTCGCTTGCGGTGGAATTGGAATAATACATCTCGTCCGATCCGTCATTGTATTCGATTGTATAATGAAGATTTTTTCTGAAAATCCTGTAATGATAATACATCGTCGTTCCGAAGGACCAGTTTCTGCCCGGTTTATACGAATATGAAGGCCCGGCAAGATTGACCGTATCTTCGGAGTGAAGATTGTAATCATATATTGCAATGGTGCTTGAAACGCCGGAGACGATATTTTTGATTATCAGATCCTGGTGCTCTATGACTGAATCAGGAACCGCATAGGATATTGCAAACGCATGAGGGCCGTATTTTTTCACCATGCCGAAATAATTGGGCAGAAGATTTTTATTGTCCCGGCTCCAGTCATACGTTCCGATCGCATTGGAATATTTTATCATCGAAATATTGAAAACCTTGGCGCTCCCGGAAATGCTGTCGCCCTGCGCGAGCGAAAGACCGGCGGGATTGTAATATGCGCCGGCGGCATCATCCGACACGGCGGCATAGGCGCCACCCATTGTTGATGCGCGGCCGTCTATCAGGATGTTTTTGAAATGATCGATATCGGCATGAGCCCCCGCCGCAATCAGAAAAGACGCACATCCTGCGATCACCCGTTTTGTCATCCAACCGTCAGTTCCTGGCATTTTCCCCTAACCTGCCTTCCCGCTGCTTCAATCTTTCAATCCGTCCGGCAAGCGGCGGATGTGTCTTTGAAAGAATACTGGTTGTCTTCCCGGGTCCTGCATCACTGATTTTCTGCAGATATCTCCGGTATTCCGCCGGAGAATATCCGGCCGCGACCATGTTTTCCTGGGCATCCGCATCAGAATCGAATTCATCCGCAATGGAAAGACCGTCCTTGAACAGCAGATCCATCCCCCTGTCCATGAGACTGCCAAGAATCACCCGTGAAGAATCCGACGTGCCTCCGATCATGGCGGCAATACCTGATGCAAAAGAACCGCCTCCGCCATGAATCTTGAGCGCCCTTACAACGTGTTTGCGATTGATGTGGGCTATTTCGTGCGAAATCACGCCGGCAAGCTGGGCCTCGCCGCTCATCAGGCTGAGTGCGCCTTTGGTAATGAAAACATATCCGCCGGGACACGCATAAGCATTGATCTCATTGGATTCAATCACGCCAAAATGGAACCTTATCTCTGGACGCCCTGACATCGCCACAAGCCCGGCACCCACCCTTGAAACATATCCGCCGGTTTTGTCGTCGGCGGAAAGCTTATACTGCCCCAGAATCCTGGCCGCAAGTGCGCGGCCAAAACGGATTTCGGCAGTAAGGTCCCCGTGGTCTTCTTCAGTTGATATAACGCCCTGATGTGCCCTGGCTCTTGACAAGGCAGGCGCGCCGGACTGCGCACCCGCAACCGGAAGTAATGCCGTTAAAACAAAAAACGCCGCGGCAACATGCTGTTTCATCGCGTCCTGCCGTTCAGGATATATGCATAACCGTCATCGGGGTTGACATATCCGCCTTCCATGTTCCGGACCGATTCGAAATCAGGCCTGAACTTCGAGCCCGAAAAATCGTCCGCGCCCTCCCTGAGGCCTCTTGCTGCGGCGGCACTTGTAAAACCCGAAACACGCTTCCGGGCATTCAATGAGACATCCGCCCCGGAATCAAGCAAGGAAGAGGTTTTGCCGGGAGGAGAATCCGATAGAACAGCGTTCAAAACCCAGCCCGTTCCTGCTGCAAACCTGATCCTGACCCAGGGGTCCTGTGTTGTCACAACCGATACCTTTGTGCCCCTTGAAAGATTTATTGTTCTTTGCGCTCCGACACGCGGCTCCGAGAGCGGAGACGCAAAAAGACTTTTGATGTGCATCACCCGCCCATCCGCGCCGGAACTCAAAACAAACAACAGGGTCAGTGACAAAACCATCCCGGCTCCTTCAATCAATAGGATGAGGGAAAACTGATTGCAGCATTGATAAAATCGCTTGGTGCCGTGAGTCCTGCTGCCACCAGTGAAAATCCCGCTATCCTGCCGTCATATGACGAACAATTATTTACCCAAAGCGCATTGTTGATATCAGAGGCTCGCACGCAAAAAGGATTTTTGACCGACGGCATCGCCGCGCCGGAACTGTAATTGACCGGAAAAAGCCACAGTGCCCACGCGTCCATGGTCGAATCATTTATCGCGGCAACCTCATTCTTCATTATGGCAACCTCGGCCTTTGCAACACTGTCATTGCCGGCAAACCTGGTGACAAAATGCGCACCCCTGGCATTATCATACGGAGGAGTGGCATCAAACGCAGCACAATCAGGAGCCGCGCCGGGTACGGGGGCCCATACCGGTGAAAACACATGCGCCGCGCCGAACCAGACATCATCCTTTTTATTCATCCAGACCTTGATGGATCTCGGAGTCCGGCCATTATTGTCAGAGCATGTAAGCCCCGTGCGCATTATGGAAACAGTCCAGTTATTCCTGCCATCATAGCTGATCTGGGATTCTGAGTTGCCGTTTCCACCCATTGCGCTGGACATCCTGAGCAAATACCGGCTGCCATATTGCACTCTGAAATACATCACGGCGGTGCTGCCGCTTTTGAGGATCATTTCAAAATTTTCGTTGTTCGTCTTGCGATACAGGACATTATATCCATCGGGAGACACGACTGTGCCGCTGGAATTGTCGTCCTGTTCGGTAATGAGGGTTTTGGATCTGAGAAGTACCGTCATCACCATGTAAAAAGCTGATTTGGCCTGCTCGATATACATTCTGAGCATGATCGGCTGACATTCAAAAAGGCTGTAGCCAAGACACGGGTCACCGGGATTAATCCTGGCCGCCGCCCCTCCCATCAGCTCGGGCATCATAAGAGACGTTGAAGAATACGTCAGGGATTTTGGCACGATGTCGGCATACAAGGATTCAAGATTACCAAAGGTGCCGCTCGAAGCAGAAGAAGCACTGGTGTATCCCGAATCCGAAGAACATGCGCCAAGCAGCGCCATGATAGCGGTAAGAACACCAAGCGACCACAAATGCCATGATCCGGACCGTTTCATCATTTCGTCAGCTTCCACTCCTGCCACGGAAAACGCCAGTCAATCCACCCGGCGGCATCAAGCCCGCTTGTCACCAGCGCGCGACGGAACGCCTCTCCACATGTTATTCCGTGACATTTTCCTTCGCAAGCATGAACCGCCCCGCGCACCGCCCCCGGCGACTTGAGGTCGCCCTGCGAAATCCGCTCCGATACCTGGCCGAAAGTTATGCCCATGCACGAGCAAAGGGGTGCATCGGGTTTGTCACGCACAACCTCGGGATCGGGTGACTCCGGCAGTTTTATTGACATGCCTTTATGCACCAGGGTCCTGCATGCAAGCTTGTTGACGCCGTCAACAACCACCGTACAAAGATTACAGCTTCCGTCCGGGCAGAGCAGCGTGTCCTCGGCGCGGCCAAGCCCCGTTTCAAGCAGGGCGACAGATACCACAATTCCTTCGCGCACCAGCCGTTTCTCGCCATTGAGCATGATCTCTACTTTTTGAACGGGCACCGCGGTTTCGGCCTTGATAAACGCATCATCGGCTGCGGCATCGGTTTTGAGTCTCCTCAGTCCGCGCGCATCCCAGGCAAGATGCGCCGGCACCTCCACCTGCACGAGCTGCACCGGCGCGCCGGACGGCGTGACATTTGATATGCGTCCCGAACCAAGCGCCTCGCCGCGGCGGTTTACCAGCCCGGCCTGCTCTCCGGTCTGCCACGGCCGCTGTCCCCGCCAGGGAAAAGTGACCTGCGCAAACGGCGCTCCTTCGATCTCCTTCATCAGGACAATCGCGCCCGCAGGACAGGCGCTCACGCAATAACCACAGCCCGAGCATACAGTCTCGTTATGCGATCTGCCCTTTGATCCGCTGAATTTTATGGTGCCCTTCTGACAGGCCGCCGCGCAAAGATCGCACGCAATCGATTCGAAGCATTCGACCGAAGCCACGACTCTCAGGCGCTGGGCCTTTTGCGGCACCCCCGCTGCAGAGCGGAGTTTTTTTGAATCCGCCGCAGCTATCCATTTGCCGTCGTACGCCGGGGTGAAGGGTTCGGCGCGGTGGCGGACAAATCTTTTCAGCCTGGTGCGCGACAGCTTGTGGGCCCGATCAATTGCTTCACGATCATATTTTTCCGAAAGTGACTTGATTATTTTTGAAGCAAGATATCTGCCCCGCTCGCGCTCGAGTTCCCAGCCCTCCAGATCATGCTCGCGGTTCTCTACAGCGGTCTGCTCGATTTCAAAAAGCATGGAACCAGGCGGATATTCCCTGATGCCCGGCGAATCCCTGAACGGACCGGCCGAAACAATCCAGGCGACATCAAGTGTTTTTTCTTTCGGGCCCTCATTCACAACAAACCGCCAGAGCATCGGGCCCTTTTTGCGTATTTCCACCGGAACCGCTTCGAGCATGATTCCGCCGGCCACTTCAAATCTCCGGCGCTCGACCTCCCAGCCGGCAAACCTCTTGGCCCCCCAGTCCGCAAACGGTTCGATGCAGGTGACTGATTTTATGCCGGCATCAAGAAGTGCTGCTCCAAACCTGAACGCCCTGTTGCCCGTGCCAAGTATTGCAACCCCCGCATCCCAGGAAACCAGACTGTCACTCCAAAGCAGCTCCGCCGTGCGGACCGGAAGCAGACATGGCGCCCTCCACCCCTTGAAGGGATCGGGCAGAAATGCCAATGCGCTG
The DNA here is from genome assembly GCA_001770165.1 of Bdellovibrionales bacterium RIFOXYD1_FULL_53_11. Classification (GTDB taxonomy): domain Bacteria; phylum Bdellovibrionota; class UBA1018; order UBA1018; family UBA1018; genus XYD1-FULL-53-11. The sequence continues at coordinate 13,726 of MEQJ01000038.1, forward strand.
ACCCGCACCACCGCCCGGGCGCGGATCCTGTGTATGCGCTGCTGCGAATCAACCGCGAGCACGAGCCCCCCCGAACCAGCAAGCGGAATCACCCCCCTCGCTGAAATCGAATCTTCACCGAAAAGGCCCACACGAAGCCCCGCTCCCGCGCACATGCTGGAAATCATGGCTGCGCCAGGCGAGGGCCATTGTGATACAAGCGGTCCGGCTACGACAGCAACATCAAACTCCCCGTCCCGCACCGTAAAACTCATGCGTCCGCCCCCCCCCCTTTTGCAGAAAGAACCGCGCTGCAGGCTTCCCGCACGGCCGCAACAACATCAACCAGGGGGCCGTCGCAACCACTGATGACATGGGCTCCCGGAGCAAGCCGCATGGCCTTCGGATGAATCCCGTCTTCCCATTCCAGAAGCGCGCGCGTTTTGAGCGAGCGGATTGAAAACTTGTCCCATTGCAAAAAATCGTGACAAACCGATGAAAGAGACCTGAATGATGCGGCCGAAGCCCAGTCGTCGGCCGACAGCGCATCACTAACTAGAGAGCCGGCACGCAGCACCGAAAGCCTGTGGAGCGGCCTTGTCTCCGGTTCCGGCGCCCCCTCTACTTCCGCCCAGCAAATCACGTCGCCGACGCCCCCCACCACGTCACATACAAGCGGAAAGCGCGAAAGAAGCGACCACTCCTCGCAAAGCCTGATCCCGAGCGGCATGGCCGGCAGCCGGGATTCATGATTCCGGGACTGGCCAACAACCCATGATGTCAGCCTTGGCGTCCAGAATATCATCACGCCGCCGGTTGCACGGGCGGTACGAAGCCCTTTCCCGTGGTGAAATCTGACGCCGCCGGGCATCAGCTCCATCTGGGAGACATCACAAAGCACTCGTTCCTGTCCGAGGCTTTCACGCACGAATTCCAGGAGTCCGTTGCGGTATCTGGCAACATCAACATCACACATTTTCGGAAGCACAACCGCCCTTGCGTCCAGAAATCTGTCCGGCCGCGCACTGTAGCCCGGAAATCTTCCGAGCGCCGCCGCTCCATCCATGATCTGCGGATTCAGTCCGGCATCCGCTGCCTCGACATACATTTTTTCTACAAGATCCCAGGAGACGCCTGAAAATCCCGGAACATCAATCCACATCCGGTCCCGGGTGCGGACATGCGGCGCCAGAGCATCCTTGAATCCGTCCCTGGCGGCACCGGGCGCCGCCCCCTCCCATAGCTCGATAGCGCCAGGAAATTCAGGGCGGAGTTCGGAAAGAGCCCGCTTCCGTAAATTTTTCTTCAACCTTTGGGTCGAAAAATCCAACCGGCCACCCGACCAAAGGGGGTCGAGCGGAAGTTCGGAATCCTCAAGAAAAAAATCAAGATCCGGATTCAAGACAAGAACGCGCCTTTCCTCGGCGCGCAACCGCGCAGCCGCCACGAGCGGCGCGACGCCCGTCCCGACAAGCACAATGTCGCTATCTGACTCCATCCGCCAGAACGCCAAGAACCCGCCGCATGGCGGTTTGAAGTTGTGCGCGCTTGTATTCGCTGTGAGCACTGCGTCCGCGTTCGTTTTCCTCGTAGCTCTTCTGGTCCATGACCTGGATCTCGTATGGATAGAAAAAGCGGACTTCCTTTTGCAGATATTTGAGATCAATCCGTTCGATTTTTTTCTGGATGTCATCATCAAGGTTGCGCGAACGGACCATTGTCTTTAGCTCTTTGAGATCGCTGTAAAGCGGATTGCGCAGCTTGATGAGCTGGCGGCAGGTGAACTGAAGCGCGCGATAGTGTTCGCTTGTGTGCGGGTTGTCCTGCGAAACAAGCGGCGCATGCGCCGCCGCATCAAGCCGGGTCATGAGAGTTGATTCGTCGATGTCTCCGCGCTCGGCGCGCGACAAAAGCTCGCTGAGCTGCGCCCTGAAGTCATCAACATCAATCAACGTGTTGCGCGAACGGCTTGGCTTGATGTTGGGCGGCAACACGATCATCGAATCCTTGAGATATTTGATCACCAACATCGCATCAAGACGTGACTTGGTGACAAATCTGACGCCAACACGGTCAAAGATGTCTTCGGCTACATTTTCAGGCTTGTGAAGAAGCTTGATCAGCGTTGAATTGCGGGATTTTTTGGGTTTGGTCTCGAACTTGACCAGATCAACCCTGAACTGGTCGTCCTCCCGCTCCCCCAGATAGAGCTGGCCATCGGAGTCCCGGTGGATCACCTTGTAATACCGGTCGAATATCTGGGTTTGGATGTCGGCAAAATAGGTTGTCCGGATGTCCTGGTCGATATGCGCGATCGTATGCATGACCTTTAATATCGCGCAGGCCCAGTTGCGAAGCTGGATGCCCTGTGCCTCGTTGGGCGGATTAAAGAGCTTGAGACTGGCCATCAAGAAAAGCTCGCGGATATCGACCAGTTCCAGAATGCGCTTTGGAATCTCCAGGTTGAACCCGTCCTGGTTTTCTGGAAATAGAAAATGCTTGCGTATGAAATTAAGCGACTCATGAAAATACCCGAACACCTCGGCGCGTTCGATCGGATTGTCAAGATCATATCCGTAGCTGCGGACAAACCTGTCGGCATCTTCATGTTTCGTGATATGAAACCCGGTCGTGAAATCAACCGCCGACTTGCCGCCGACAATCACGTCAAGAATATCCCATCTGAAATGATACTTGCGCCTGATTTCGTCGGCCCTGGTCCTGTCCATAATCCTCTTAAGAAAAGAACATTAAAAAGAATCAACTTCAAGGGGTAAAGGTGGTCACCACCTTTTGGTTTAGATGCGCGTCAAAATTTCATTTTTTTCACTTTTGCAATAAATTCATCATATGCGGTCAACCCGCCTTCACCTGCGCACCAGTCACGCACTTTTTTCATGTTGAACGGGTTTACCCTTTCTTCTGGGCCTGCGCCTTGTCCGGAATATCTTTTCACGCTCGGAAATAGGGATGGATTCGTAAACAATCTCGATGATTTTCCGTATCGGAATAACAAATGGAGATTTGGGATTGAACTGGTACAAACGTGTACGCCCGGCGGTTTTTGAAACCAGAATACCGGCAGCTTCAAGCCGGTTAAGTTGTCTCAAAAAGGGATCAACAGAAGAATCATAATCACCCGCCAGCCCCCGCGCATGAATCTGGCCATAATGAAAAAGGTGAACTATGTTCAAGTTCGACAGCCGGACCCCAGAGGATGCTTGCATCAGCCCGATCGTAGATTTAGAGTAGCCTCCATGGGAACCGGCATGTTCAAAAACAAGCGGCGCATTGACTGGCAGAAGCTGCGCGGTCCGCGTGCATGGACCGCATTTTTAACGGCTACCGCGCTTGGTTCGGGGCTTTGCCCGTTTGCACCCGGAACGGCCGGAAGTCTTGTCGCCCTGCCGCTTGCTTATGCAGTATCCGGCTGGACAGACTGGTCAAAGCTTGCCCTCTGGCTACTCTTTGCGATTGCCGGCACCTGGGCGGCCAAGGTTTTTGACGGCCTCATGTCAACCGACGACAACCAGAACATCGTAATTGATGAAGTGATCGGCATCGGCATTGCGGCCTGGACCGCAACCGACTGGCGCGTACTTGCCATCGCGTTTGTTGCATTCAGATTGTTTGACATAATCAAGATCCCGCCCGTCAGGCAGGCCGACCGCTGGTCAAAAATCGCCGCCGAGCGCCATCTTGGCGGCCGCCACATGGCCCGCTGGATTGGCGCTTTTGGAGTAATATTTGACGATGTCCTTGCAGGCGTACAGGCGCTTATCGTCGTAAAGGTGGTCACCACCTTTTGGTAGAGGCATGCGTCATTTTCATTAATTTTTTATATCATTATTTCAACGTGTTAGATTAATGGTAGCGAAATAAGCATAAGATATGCTTTAATTAGTTCTATTTTAGACCATTTAGTGGCAATATCTATAATTAAATGGAGAGAAAAACACTATCAAATCTAACGAATTGGAAAAACAGCTCCACAAGAGCTCCTCTGTTGCTTCGGGGAGCGCGACAAGTCGGGAAAACATGGGTGGTGCGCGAATTTGGAAAATCATTCAAGCATTTTGTTGAAGTGAATTTTGAAACCGATTTAAATCTGCATAAAATATTTGAACGCCACTTTGGTTCACCTGACATTTTAATCAAAAACATCACAATGACTGATCACAGAAAAATCACACCCGGATCAACACTTGTTTTTTTTGACGAAATACACGAATGCCCGGCAGCCATTAAAAGTCTAAGGTATTTTAAAGAAAAAATACCGGAGTTGCATGTAGTTGCAGCAGGGTCCCTGCTTGAATTCCAGCTGAAAGAACTCGGCTTTCCCGTCGGGCGTGTAGAATTCATGTGGATGTTTCCAATGAATTTTGAAGAATTTCTGCAGGCACACGGCGTAAATACGGATTACGACCCGGATCTGGATATCGACGACATTTACAAACAGCATCTGGACACCTACCTGCTGACCGGCGGCATGCCGGAAATAGTTGACACATGGCTGAAGACCTCTGATTTATCCGCGTGCCAGAACTTGATGCAGCGACTGGTGGCAAATTACAGGGCCGATTTTCCAAAATACACCACAAAGGCGCAACTCGTGCCACTGCGCTCTGTTTTTGAGCAGACACCGCGCCTTTGGGCTCAGAAAATAAAATACACCTCTCTTGATCCGGAATACAGGTCGCGCGAACTCCAAACGGCTATTGACCTGCTTTGTGATGCCGGGCTGATCACAAAATGCCTGCAAACATCCGCCCTGGGCTCACCGCTCTCCGCCGGGGCCAAAAACCACCATTTCAAATTATATTCACTGGATGCCGGTATCGGACAGAGAATGCTGAATTTTGATATTACAGCCTCCCCATGGAACAATGCCGTCAACAAAGGGGGGCTGGTGGAACAGTTCATCGCACAGGAAATCAGGTCATACTGCCCGCCGAACGTTGAGCCCGAGCTGTTTTTCTGGCATCGCGAAAAACAAGGGGCAAAAGCAGAGCTGGATTTTGTCATAAGCTCCGGAACCGGGGTGATTCCGATCGAAGTCAAATCCGGCACCAGCGCGCATCATCCAAGTCTTGACAGGTTTATCGAAGAGAAAAAACCGCATCGTGCGCTGTTGGTTTCGTTTTCTCCAGACTGTGGTCTTGAAAAAAATCCGCGACAGATCATCACACATGTTCCTGTCTGGAAATTTTTCCTTTCCATGAAACCCCGGTAACATTTGGTCATCCACTCATCACTCATCCATTCACAACTTTTTTATCCGACATATCTACCCACTTTTTACGGTTGCGCCCTTTAATTTCCTCGGCCCTATAGATGACCCTGCCGCTGGATACAAAAATCTCGATCCGATAATTATCAAATTCGAGAATTTGATTATCTTTGCTTTCAGAAACTTCGTCAAATTGAACCGCAAGAATCTCTCCATTTGGAGAGAACCAGCCAACGCCGGCTTCATTATTTGCCTCAACAGCATCACCAAGCACACCATCATAAAAATAAATAGATACCCACGGCTAAAG
>MEQJ01000039.1:0-5849 GCA_001770165.1 Bdellovibrionales bacterium RIFOXYD1_FULL_53_11
AGATAAAATTGAAAATGATCCGCGCATATCGGCACTGCACGCTCCGATTTCGATTGTCAGATCGTCCCGGTTTTCATAGTAAGTTGTCACATGCACCCTGATTTCAAGTGGCTTGGTAAGTCCAAGGACGGCGAAACAGTGACGCTCCGGAAGTTTTCCGGGGCTTTCAATATACCTTCATACGTGACACGCGAGTGGCTTGAGGCCAATTCCGGTCGGGTGCGCACGGCGGTTGCGGTGGATGTCGAAACAACCGGGCTTAACCGGAGGTCTGATGCTGTAATCGAGATCGGTTTGCGCCATTTTCGTTTTGATCGGGGCAATGGTGATCTTGTCGAGGTGGGTGATTCTTACACCGCGCTTCAAGACCCTGGCAAACCACTTTCCGATGAAATCAAAAATCTCACGGGGCTTACCGATGCCGACGTGCGCGGCAAGTCGATAGACTGGACAAAGGTTGAGCAGCTTATTGGTGATGCAAACCTTATCATCGCGCATAACGCTTCGTTCGATCGCCCGTTTGTCGACCGCTTCTGCAAGCTTTCGGCTCAAAAGATCTGGGCTTGTTCACTCAAACAAATCAACTGGGGATGGAAAGGTTTTGTCGCACACAAGCTCGATGTTCTCAGTATCTATCATGGCTTTTTTACGGACTCACACCGGGCGATGAATGACGCCGATGCGCTCCTTAATCTGATAACCCTGAACGATTGGACCACCCGGAAAACTTATCTGAGCGAGCTGCTGGTCAATGCCCGCAGACCCGTGGTGCGCGTGACTGCCGACCGCGCGGCGTTTGAGTACAAGGATGTGCTCAAGGAATACGGCTATAGCTGGGACAACGCCAAGCGAGTGTGGCAAAAGACCGTTTTTCAGGATGAGCTTGCCAGCGAGGTCGCATGGCTTGAATCGGCTGTATATAAAGGAAAATTCGCGGGCCGATCAGAGGAGATCCCGCTTGTTGATAACTTTAAGTCATAGGTGGATCGCCATGAACTTGGTTTTCGCGAAAGAGAGTAATTTGCATGTCATTAAATGAACTGCCCTACGAGATCACAAATGTTTCAGCTTATTCTTAGCTGTGATCAATTTGTCGTGATGACCGTTTTCTTGCTGAATAATGCGATCCATCGGTAATCGCAATCGAGGATGAAGCATGTTTTTAAGATGTTGATAAAACTCAATGGCCAATAATTCATTCTCAATACTGAATTCGATTGATTGCAAAATAGTGTGCACGCCGGAAGACCGTAATTTGGCGTTGGAAAAATAAATATTAGACAATTCATTTGCCACCTTGATGATCTTTGGATCGACTTCAAATAAAAACGATGTTATCTCAGATTCGACTGGCAAGTCCCGTTTGAGCTTGTTCCCCCAGACTTTGTTAATGATCTCGTTAAAAGTATAAAGATGCTTTTTTTCTTCTGACTGAATTAATCGAAATAGGCGTTTATGGCTGTCTTCTGGTGATTCGTCAATGAGCTTTTGATAAAAAACTACTGCATCCTGCTCCATTTTCTGGGCAATTTGATAGAGGCTCTCAATAGAAAGATTTTTCATAGTCTCAGTTTCTCTATTCCTACCTGGACGAAAACAGGCGGAAGGTCATGGACCCCACGGTACGACCTTTATCCTGTCGGCCAGCATGTATGTTTTTTTGCCCGGATAAATGACCTGTAGTTCGTCAAGCTTCAGACTTGAAAAGCTTGATTTCATGGACTCCGTCAGGACCGGTGCATCAGAATATTTTATCTCGTAGCCTGTTCTTTTCCTTCCATTTTTTACCAGCAGATCAAGCTCCGCACCTCCATGCGAAGCCCAAAAATAGAATTCAACACCCGGAGCGGCCAGTCTTTTCATGAGTATGTTGATTACATATCCTTCCCATAAAAATCCAAGCCTGGGATGCACAGCAAGATCTTTTTCGTCACCGATGCCCAGCAGGGAATGCAGAATACCGCTGTCTCTAAAATATATCTTTGGTCTTCTGATCTGCCGCTTTGAAATGTTTTCGTGCCAGGGCTTTAAGACGTGAAGCATGAATGTGGATTCAAGAATATCCACATAATTCCTGACGGCGGTTTCACTCATGCCAAAAGACCGGGACAGGTCTGCCAGGTTGAGAATGGATCCGTGCATGTTTGCAAGCATGTTCCAGAACCTGCGCATGGTTGTCGCATTGACAGTAAATCCAAGCTGTGGAATGTCCCTCTCCAGAAAGGTTTTGATATAGTCACCTCTCCACTGGAGGCTTACCGTATTGTTGCGAGCCAGAAGACTGCGCGGAAGTCCGCCCCTGAGCCAGAAATGCTTCCGGTATTTTAGAGGAACCATTTCGTGCCTGAAGCCATCAAGCTCGATATATGAAATCCTGCCCGCCAGTGACTCGGTTGATTGTTGCAGCAAATGCGGGGAAGCACTGCCAAGAACTACAAATTTTCTTTTACCGGGCTCCCTGTCCAAAAGATGTCTCAGATATGGAAATAGCTCCGGGCGCCGCTGTATCTCGTCCAGAACGATCAGTCCGTTAAGTGGCCCAATGGTCAGATCGGGGTTGTCAAGCCGTGCCAGATCAATATGGTTTTCAAGATCAAAAAAATGCGCTTTTCCAAGCATTCTTGAAAGAGTAGTTTTTCCGGCCTGTCTCGGGCCGATAATGCCGATCATGGAATACTGCCTGAATAGCTGTTTGATACGAAGGATTTCGGATTTAAAACGATACAAATGCATACTTCAAGTGTGCCATGAAATTACATTTTAGTAAATCGTAATTTCAATGCACTTGCAACCAACCCCGCTTTCGCTCAAATATAATCAAGGGCATTACACAAGAACTAAAACAAATAACTCACGCCGAGTATGGCATAATGTCTTGAGCGGTGATGGAATCCGCGATGGTCCTCTCTCCTTAATTACAAACACGGCCCCTGAATACCGCATTTTTGCTCAGCGCTTGGTCGGCTGCACATCCGCCTTTACCGGATTTTGCGATGCCGGCGACGTCTGCACAACTCCCGATTTTTTCATCACCTCGTCACAGACCTTCTTCATCATATCAGGATGCGCCTTCATATACTGACGCGCGTTTTCACGCCCCTGACCAACGCGTTCGTCCTTGTAGGTATACCAAGTCCCGCTTTTTTCGATGACACCCAGATTGGCCGCAAGATCCAGAATATCGCCCTCTTTTGAAATCCCCTCGCCATAAATTATGTCAAATTCAACCTCTTTGAATGGAGGCGCCATCTTGTTTTTGACAACCTTCACGCGCGTGCGGTTGCCGATGACATTTTCACCGTCCTTGAGCGCGGCAATGCGACGGATGTCAAGACGCACTGAAGAGTAGAATTTGAGCGCGTTACCGCCGGTCGTGGTCTCCGGGTTGCCGAACATGATGCCTATCTTCATGCGGATCTGGTTGATGAACATCACGAGCGTCCTGCTGCGGCTGATATTACCAGTAAGCTTGCGAAGCGCCTGACTCATCAAACGGGCCTGCAGGCCCATGTGCGAATCCCCCATCTCGCCCTCGATTTCGGCGCGTGGAACAAGCGCCGCAACGGAATCGACAACAAGGAGGTCAATACCCCCCGAACGCACCAGCATGTCGGCGATTTCGAGCGCCTGCTCGCCGGTATCCGGCTGCGAGATCAAAAGATCGTCCGTATGCACGCCAAGTTTGCGCGCGTAATTTACATCAAGCGCATGTTCGGCATCGACAAATGCGGCAATCCCGCCCTGCTTTTGCACCTCGGCAATTGCATGCAGCGTAAGCGTTGTCTTGCCCGACGCCTCGGGCCCGTAAATCTCAACAACGCGGCCGCGCGGATAGCCGCCAATGCCAAGCGCAATATCCAAACTGAGCGCACCCGTTGGCACAGCCTGCACGTCCTGCGACACGAGTTTTTCGTTCTCGCCAAGACGCATGATCGAGCCCTTGCCGAACTGTTTTTCGATGGCCTGGACCGCAAGCTCTATTGCCTTGTTTTTTTGAATGTGACTTGTATTTTTTTCAGTTGTTTCCATGTTACCCCCTTGGAAAGTTGACGTTCTCACCGGTATTTTGCAACGAACGTACCATGAAGAATGGGGCAAGCAAAGCCGTCCGGACATAATTCCGGACGCGGCGCGTGATTTCCGGACTCTTATCTTGCGAACGGCCTCCAGCCGTATCCGCAATGCGTCTGGACTGACGGCGCGCAGCCAAGCACCTGTCTTATGATCGGGTGCGTACCAAAAACACTTTGAATCCGGATCTGAGGCGGGGGATGCGAGCCAAAATCAACATCCTTGAAATTTTCGTCTTCATCACAAAGATCCTTGACGGTATTGATCGCAGCATCCAGAAGCTGGCTCTTGTCGAATTCAGTCGCATATTTTTTCAACAACCCGGCAGTAACCTGCACCGCTACCCAATCCGCAAAAAGCTCCGGAAGCTGGTCTCCCGCCGAACACTCGGCGCGTTTGCCGGGGCCGGACAGGATTTTTTCACGCCTGAAACATGCCGTCAGCCGGTCGTATGCCTCCGGCCGCATGCCTTCATGCAAAAGCTCACACGGGTCGATCGAATGCCCCAGCTCATGCGCGATGGTGAACACCATGTTGAAAAGCGATTTCACGCTGAGCAAAAACGCACCCCCCACCCTGAGCCTCCGCGTTCCGTCCTTCAAACGCTCAAAGTAAACGTCGTTTTTCGTCAGCAAATCGGGCTCGTCGCCATAAACGTCCGCCGGAGGCGGAAGCTGAAGCACCGTTTTCCGCAAAATGCTTTTGAGTTTCCGCTTTTCCTTTTCAACCAGGATCGATTTCGGCTGGGAATCAATCAATTTGATTATGCCGACCCGCGCATATCTGTATGCGCCCTCAACGAATTTCCTGCGCTCGTCCGTATATATCCTCTTGACCAGCTCGTCATCCACCTGTTCGCTGGTGAGTTCCGGATTCGCGTGCATGACCTCTTCATAAATGCGCAGGGCCTCGATTTCCCCCTCGGTATCACGCCTCACAAAACCAGTCGGATCTTTTGTGACGTTTTTTCTCGAGCAAAACACCCTGTAAAGATTGGTGCATATGTCAGGCGGACCAACCGTCCGTCCGGACGATGCCGGCATCCGCGCATCCATCGCCCGCCTTAACTTGTTTTGAAAATTCCATGCACTCCTGAAATAAACAATCATTGAAATCGCGATGATTGCAACAGAGCCTGCAATAATGAAGGTACTTCTTCTCAGACGACCTCCCGCAGGCCGTCAGAGCACCGTGGCTACAAGCTTGAGCAGGGCCACGGCAAGCATGAACAGCCCCGTCAATATTATCCCAAGAAAAAGCAGCTTTGGAAACAGGGCTACGGCAACTGCGCGCGACCAGCCGGTGCGATAAACCGTTTTTGCGCCGATAATCGTCACTCCCGCCACCCAAAGTGACGAAATTACGCCACCGACAAGAGGCAGGGCGGCAAAAATTGCCGGCGCCATTCCAAAGCAGACAATTTTCAGGGCGGTTTCAAAATCGATTTCATAAAGACCGCTGCCCTTGTCCGGCCTGACAAGAATCCGCGCGCCGATATAAACAAAAAATGCAGTGAACAATATCGATACGATAGTAATGAACGGATCAGCCACGACCTTGCCGGCTCCCCATGCCCAGTGCGTGAGCTGCTCGCGCACCTGCGAAAGCACGATACCGCGGCCGGGACTGTCCACATCCACAACATCCTCTGCGATCTTGAATATCCCGCCCATATGCTCGGCAAGTGAACCGCCGATAATCGAACGCCATATGAATCCAACCGCCTCGCCAAGCCAGTGCGTGACCAGGGCAAAAGCAAGCGGATAACTGATGCCACC
>MEQJ01000039.1:5858-12383 GCA_001770165.1 Bdellovibrionales bacterium RIFOXYD1_FULL_53_11
GTCAGCAGAAAAAAACCGTCCCGGATGGACCGAGATCTCCCAGATATCTTTGAAATAATTTTTTACCGGCGCAAAAATACCGACAGGTACCGCGCCCTCAAAATTCATCTGGTACCGGCCTTGGTGCCCGGCTTCCCGGGCGTGGCCGAAGGCGCTACCGCAGGCTTTTCAAAAAATGCATCGCGGACCCAGGGAATGACCTCTTTCATCGCGTCATCAAGCCGCATCGCCTCCATGCGCTTTGATGCAAGATCCCGCGCATAAAGCTTGTCACCACTTTTCCATACGACAATCCGTTTCTTCGCCGGCTCCTTTTCATCACCAAGCGCGATTCGAACACCGCTTTGCTCCCCGAACGGAAACTCCTTGCCATGCATAAAATCCTTCACTCGTCCGGCCGCAGATAAATTGTCCAGCAATGCCTGGACCTTTTCGGGCTTGATGGTGGATGATTCCCCGGGCGCAATCCATTTCGAATCCGCACCGGCAAGAACCAGGGGCTTCGCGCCTATTGCCGCGCCTGATAACTCAATCCGCTTGATATTAAACCTCTCCATAGCCGTAATAATCCGCGACAAGCGCAGATCTTTCAGCTTTTTAGTGAAAATACTTCTGGCCGACGGCTCAATCTCGTAAACCGGATCGGCACCGGAAACAGTCGCATAAAGCGTTTTTGCCTGCTCCTTGGCGTCCTTGCCGGACTTGTTTGCCATGGTGCTCTTGTTGTATTTTTCATAAATGTCCAGAACAACCGGGACCGGAGACGGTTTCGCATCTTTCGGGGCGATCCGTGTCACCGACAAGGATATTATCCTCTTTGCACTCCTGAGCAGCATAAACGCCGGCTTGTCGCTCTTTTTTTCAAAAGTAAATTTTTTAGCGGTCACTCCCGCCAATGAAGAAAGCAGATTCTCGATATTTTCATTGTCTCCCGCGTAAAATTCCTTCGATGCACCCTCCGCAAGAATCCACTGTCCGTCCTTCCGGACCGCTGATATTACCGGGCCATCTGCGGCAATCTCCAACTTTTCGATCTCGTGCGCCGCAAATGTCATCAGCTTTTTGTCGCGCCAGTGTGACATGTCCTTTTCAAAATTACTCTTGAAATATGTCGGCACCAGTAATACGGCCGATTCGTCGGGCTGGGGAGCACCTTTTATTATGAATATCGTATCTCCGATCGGATGTGTCTCTCCAAAATAAACAGCATGGTTATCGCCATTGGCAAGCTTGACTTCGATCCGCCGCGATTCTTTTAAAGCAATGCTTCCGCGATCAAGTTTGTATTCCTTGAGCAATCGGGCGCGTTTCTCTGCGGTCTCAATTCCAAGATCAATCCTGTCGCTGTGGTTGAGATTGCTGAGCCCGGAAACAAGAGAACCGACATTTGAATCATCGGCGCGCGTCTTGAGCGGCTCGGTCATCTCCCACTTTGAATTATCGCCGGGCTTGCAAAGTTTCGCTTCAGCATCAAGACATTTGAACGAAAATCTCCTGGAACCGTCAATAATCGAAATCGAAGCCAGCGACGCATCCTTCAATGACATTACGCGTTTTGACTGTTCCTCCTTGGCCTCCTTTGCGGGCCGGTGCCTGTATTCCACCCACATTGTTACCGTGGCCAGAGCAGCAAGAACAACTGCAAGTATGAACGGCTTTTTCCAGCTTAATCCGGACATGTTCGGCCTCCCTGAAATCAAATCGCTATAAACGCTTGCGGTAAACCCAGATCACGATTCCCGCAACCGCAACAATTAGGGGGATCAGAATCACCGTAAGAATGAAAATGAACTGCCCCTGTTTTTGCGAAAGCTCGATCTTGCCGGGACCATCTTCCTTCGCGCGGATCGAGATAAGATTTTCATCCTGCATCACCCAGCTCGCGGCATTGAGGAAAAAATCCATATTGCCGCCAAAGCGGGAATAGTTGTTCGTTGCGAAATTCGAGGTTCCAAAAACCACCATCCTGGTATTACGTGTGGCTTTTGAATCCTTGAGCTTGCCATCAACAGTGACCGCAATGTTTACCGGCCCCTGCTTGTCCCTACCAGCACTGTACTGAACCTTGCCGGATGCAAGCTCCTTGAAATCAGTCTCGGCCCAGCTCTTTGGCGTAGTTTGCGCAATCCATTTGACATTCATCCCAGCGGGCGGATCCGGAATGATTTCAAGCGGGCGGGCAAACGGAAAATAACAGCTCATCTGAAAGTCCTTGGTAACCGGACTGTCCTTTGAATACGTCGCCACAATGGGCACTGCCGCATCTACTCCAAGCATCCTTGAGAGCGGATCGACAATAAGCGCCTGCGTCGGACGCACATGCCATTCAGCGAGGAGTTTTATTAATTCGGGAGAGGTTTCATGCCCGCCCTTAACGTTGATGTCCATTGCAATAATGGCATGCCCGCCGTCCGCAAGATACTCACGTACGGCCCCCACCTCCGGCTCGAACAGGGATTTCTGCGGTCCCATCAGCGCAATGGCCTCACAGGAATCCGGGATCTTCTGTTCCTGCATGAGGCTCAGGTCCTTGACCTCGTATGACTGGTTGCCAAGCATCTTGCGGGCAACATCATATCCGTCCGCCTCATTGGACGAGAATTTCTTCTCTCCATGATCCGTGATCGCACAAATCGTCAGCGACTTGTCCTTTAACAGTTTGATCAGCGCATTGGTTACTTTTTCTTCATTGGCATCCTCGATCTTGTTTTCCTTTGTACCGACCGTAAGCTGCAATGTGCCGTATTTTTTTATGCCAACCTGCCGGGCACGCGCCGGCTCCTTGTCCGGATCGACATATTCGACTTCAAACTTCGGATTCATGCCCTTGAGGTTTTCAAGGAGCGGCCGGACCTGTTCGCGCTGGTTTATTTTTGAAAAATAGACCGCCTTAACGGGTTTTTTCAGGTCTTTTACAAGTTTGGAAGTCTGATCTGAAAGCGTATGGACCTTGTTCTTGGTCATATCAATCTTGGCCGGATATCTTGAGACAAGAAAATTGAGCACTCCGATTATTGATACGACAAGAAGCGTGGTCATGACGGTATTGAGGCCAAAAGCCGCAGAGCGCCCGCGGAGGGACTTGCGGTTATGGTAGACCAGGGCACCCAGCGAAACCACGAGAAGCACGCCGACCAGGATTGTCAGCCAGAGATATTCGGAAAATACGGCCCGGGCAAAAAGCATCCCCACAGCAAGCACCCCGGTTGCGGCCCAAAGAATTATTGAAACAGTATTTGGTTTGTTTGAATCATGATGGCTCATTGTGGTTTACCTCCAACGATAGGAATCAAGTACGCGATGGGTGATAAAAAGCCCCACCGTAATAAACGACAGATAGTAAAATATATCCGAAGTGTTGAGTATTCCCTGACTGAAATTATTGTAATGGCTTATCAGTGACAGATACATTAAAAGATCGCTCCAGACCGGCCCAGCACTTTGCGTGGCCCAGCTAACCAGCCAGAAGAACAGCCCCGCCGCAAACGTGAGCGCGCCCGCTACAATCTGGTTCTCTGTCACCGACGAAAATAAAATGCCGATCGAGATATAACAGCTCGTAAGAAGCAGCGTCCCTACATAACTGGACAGGATCGGTCCGAAGTCCGGATTGCCGGTGGAAAAAAGAATTATCGGATAAACCACCGTGATCCCGAGCATGATGGTGGTGAGCATGAAAGCTGACAGGAATTTTCCAAGAATAATCTCGGTCAGGGACACGGGTGATGTCAAAAGCAGCGAAATGGTCTGTACCTTTTTTTCTTCGGCAAAGAGCCGCATCGTGATGAACGGCACCAAAAACAGAAAGATCACGTTCATGTTGCCGTAAAGGGGCCTTATGATGCCATCGGTGATGCTCACTCCCTTGCCCATATTATATTGCTGATACTGCAGATTCTGCAGGTTGAAATGCGAAAGGTTGAAAAAGAACATCCAGCCCATGATGACCATGAAACCGGCAATCACTATGTAAGCTATCGGCGACGTAAAGTACGTCCTGAAATCCTTCCAGGCGATGGTCCAGACGTTGCTCATGACATCCTCCTTGTTTCTGTATGATTTTCCTCGGTGGTGAGCTGCAAAAACACCTCTTCGAGGCTCACGCGTTCTGCGCTGAATTCAAGAACGCCCATGCCTTTGTGCACGGCGGTCTCGACCACGCGGTCGCGCACGTCACTTCCGCCCGGCGAGAGTTCAACCACCAGCTTGGGACCGGCAGCCGACACTCCGCTCACTCCGCTTATGCCCTTGATGGCGTCAATCCCTTCGCGTGAAGGATTTTTGACCACCATCGAATATATCAATCCTTTTTTAAGGCGGGTTGTCAGCCGCTCAAGCGTATCCTCGGCAACGATGCGCCCCTTGTTTATTACAATGATGCGCTGGCATGTAGCAGTTACCTCCGGCAGGATGTGCGAACTTAATATAACCGTATGCTCGCCAGCAAGTCCTTTGACGAGTTGACGGATCTCGATTATTTGCTTTGGATCGAGACCGATCGTAGGTTCATCAAGCACTAGTATCTCGGGGTTGTGCACAAGCGCCTGAGCAAGTCCCACGCGCTGTTTGTATCCTTTTGACAGGTTTCCGATCAAACGGCTCCTGACATCACCAAGTGCTGTTTTTTCGAGCGCATCGTTAACCGCCTTTTTGACGGACTTTTTTGCCACCTGATGGAGACGCGCCGCATATTCTAGATAATCCTGAACGCTCATCTCATGATACACCGGTGGAGTTTCGGGCAAATATCCTACGCGCCGCTTGACCTCTATAGGCTTTTCAAAAACATCAAATCCGCTCAAAGTGGCCTTGCCACTCGTGGCCGGCATGAATCCAGTCAGGATCTTCATTGTTGTCGTCTTGCCGGCCCCGTTCGGCCCCAAAAATCCGACAACTTCCCCCTTTTGAATTTCAAAGTTCAGATCTTCTATGGCCGTTCTGTGGCCATACATCTTTGTTAAATGAGAGACTTGGATCATGGATATATCCTCGCTTCCTTACAATATGTTGATGTTAATACTAATAAGCGCGTCTGTGGTCATGTCAAGATGTAGTTTCAAGCGGGTTTTATTTTTTTTCTGAGATTATCGGAAATACACTTTTGCTATTTGAGCTGCCCGGCATTGCATCACCGCGCACTACGGCAGATACATCATCTGTTCCATCTTCGATTATCAATGCAATACTGTTTTTTTCATCAACAATGGCATCAAACGTCTCGTGGTAATCCAGGAACTGCCGCAAATATCGCTTACGAACAAACACCAAACCCGGAAACTCACTTTTGACTTGCGTTATCTGTTTGTTTTGATCTGATTCAAAATAATTCCAGACAGCACCACTCACCCTTTTTGACGCATCAATATACAGCACCATCCGGCTTTCAGTACAATCGTCCATTGACTTACAGTACTGCCATATTTCACGGCCGGACTTTTCAATTTTACTGATTTTTGTGGGCAGACCCGCAATACTCTCGATGTCAACCGCAGCACTTGCATTAATGCGGATTTTTTGAAAAACATCCATTGAAGCATCAACCGTCCTGTGTTTTACCGTTCCGGTATTGCAGGCAAAAGCAAACAACAATATGCCAATGAGGGATATTCTGATCATTTTTTAACATCCTTGTTTGAATTTATTTTTTTCTGATATTTTTCATTCAGCCAAATAAATATTTTGGGGGACACTTCGCGTAATTTTTGCGGATTGGAAAACAAATATTCCATATTATTCGCAAAATCTTCATCCGGGCTCAATCGTCCGTCCGGCTCAACATATCCATCACGCGTAGGAATATATTGAGCGTTGGGGTTTCCGGATTTTTCCCACCCCGCAATTTTTAAATACGCATCTTTTTCGCTTTTGCCCAGATTCCAGTAAAGAATATGTGAAATTTCATGCGTCAAAATTCCATCCAAACTTCTGCCCGCATCAAAGGCTGAATCATATATGACAATCTTGCCGTCTTTGCTAACGGATGCGGGGTTTGGATAATATATTGACCGATCAAGCCTGAATATTCCCTTAATTGAATCAAGATTGAATAGATTGCCAAGATTTCCAAGAGCATCAAGCAACTTCTCTTTTTCTTCAACAGACCATTTTTTGCTTTTTTCTTCTGTGTATGGCCACTGATCAGGACGATCTGTCTTGATTTTATCACGCCAGAACTCAAAACCATTCTGATTATCCCTGCAATGAGAGCGAACAGTTGCGGCACTTACATATGTTCCATCGCTCCTGTAATATGCAGATCTTGGATGACTGGCAACATGGTGCCTTCCTTTGTCGCATTCGTTTGAAATATTATTTGGTGTATATTCCGCAAAAGCCGGAACAGCCGCCGCAAACAGGCATAAAAACACCAAATAAAAAGATTTCATTATTCAAAAGATTCGCATTTATAATATCAGACAGCAAGCATGCATAATAAAAAACCCCGGCACGCGATGAATCAGTATCGACACGTACCGGGGCGCAATATTCATTGAGCAAACAAACAGAGAAGAACAAAAAAGGGGG
>MEQJ01000040.1:0-7873 GCA_001770165.1 Bdellovibrionales bacterium RIFOXYD1_FULL_53_11
AACACAAACCGAGGAGCCGGATGCGTAAATTGCGCAAGTCCGGTTCTAACAGGAGCGCGGGCTGGCAACAGCTTGCGTTTACTTAATGATGCCGGTGAAAAACGTAAAAGCGGTTCTGTTTGACTATGATGGCGTATTGGTTGCGAGCGAACCGTTTCATCTTGCCGCATGGATCAAGCTCATGAGCGAACTGGGCATCTCTTTTGGCGAAAAGGAGATGAAGCCGTTTGTAGGCTGGACCGGCCCCCAGATACTGCGCCACCAGCTGGCAAGCCACCGCAGTGGCTCCGAAAAGGACGAAAACCTGATTGCTTCGCTCATGGACAGGAAAAATTCGTTTTATCTTTCACGCGCACTCAAGGAGATGACGCCCTATGACGGCGTGACCAACGGCCTCAAATGGCTGCGATCGGCGGGCATCAAAACCGCCATTGTTTCGAACTCCAGAAGACCAGATCTTGTCAAAACAACCAGGACTACAGGTCTGGATCAATACATCGATTTCATTATATCCCGCGACGAGGTTAGCATCCCGAAACCCGATCCTGCCATGTACCTGTCTGCCGCCAAAGGGCTCGGCTGCAAACCCGGTGAATGCATTGCCGTGGAGGACTCCCCCCCCGGGCTTCTCGGGGCGCTGCGGGCAGGCATTGCGTCGGCGGCATTGCTCAATAATTTTAGCATCGAACAGATGTCCCGTCCCGACCCGGCCAGGCCAGGCGTCAGGCCGGACTGGACTTTCGCATGTATTGCGGATTTTTTTGCTTTTTTAAAGCTGGCCCGCTCAGGTCCAGGCTGAAGAGCCGGATTTTAAAATTTCCGTTATGCGTGTAACCGCATCAGTCCCTGTCCCGGGCCCCCACCAGTCCGATTTTTTGTACGCGCGAGCGCAGTCCTCGCCAGGAGGAGCGTCAATTGCGCCGACGCTCAACAGGTCTTCCCTCCCGAAGGCCTTGCAGATCCCCCTGGCAAGATCCACCAGCCTTGTCGGACCGCCATTTGATATTTCCTCCACCGGTCCGAACGTCCACTCGTTCTCAAGCATCCTTTTCATTATTCCAGTCACATCACCAACCCAGTGATATTCGCGAAGTTGCGTTCCGGCGCTCATTTTGAAAACAGTGCCGCGCTTGAGACAATCCAAAAGCTGTCCAAGGAACATGTGTCTTTTAATCTTGTATCCATAAAGCGTATGAAGCCGCAAATGCAGGAATCTGCTTTTGAACCGCGCCCCCGTGTTCGCAACCCATTTTCCAAGAAGCTGCTTCGATTCCAGATATGCATTTCCGGAGCAAACCCGGTCAACAGTCTCCTGTATGGTGCCTATCGTGAGATATCTTGTGTTTCCGGCTGCAAGCGACTCGCTGGAAACCATCTTCGGAAATTCATAATTTGAAAACATGATACGTGAACGGTCCTCATGAGGATCCGTGATCCCGCAGGCAAATATTACTGTTACCGTGCTGTCTCCATGCAGATCCGCAAGCGCGCGTATCCTTTCAGAATGATCTTTTTCTTGCATGACATCAGACCACCTGCAGGGAATTACCCGCCCAACCCCCTCCAGATCGGCGCAAAGCTGCGAACCGATCAGTCCTGTCGATCCGTAAACCATAAATACCTGTCTGAGCCGTCTGCCGGATAATTGCAAAAAGCCACCTTTCAAAAATGCCTGCTGTTGGCTATGGTCAGGGAGCTATGAACAAGACAATTTCAATCTGCATCCCGGTCTTCAACGAGGCCGGAAACCTGCCGGCAGCCATCGGGGAGGTTGAAGCGCTGTTCAAGCTGCCCGCATTGTCACATCACAAGCTCGAAATCATCATAACCGACAACAACTCGAGTGATCCGACGTGGAATACAATCAAGTCATTGTCTGCCAGCCGACCACATCTGAAGGCATACAGGTTTTCCCGCAACTTTGGCTATCAAAATTCCATTTTTGCCGGTCTCTCGCTGGCCACGGGGGATGCGGTGATCGAGCTCGATGCCGATCTCGAGGATCCGCCGCTCGTCATTCCCGAATTCATTGCGAAATGGGAACAGGGCTATGATGTTTGCTATGGAGTGCGCCGCAACCGCCATGCCCCGCTTGTCATGCGCATGCTGTTTTCATGTTTTTACAGGCTGCTTGGGCGGTGCTCCGAACTTGCCATTCCACAGAACTCCGGCGACTTCAGGCTTCTTGACCGAAAAGTCGTGGATATTCTCAAGAATCTGCCCGAACGCAACCTGTATCTCCGGGGACTGGTGAGTTATCTCGGGTTCAAACAGACCGCCGTTCCCTATGACCGGGATCCCCGGCGGTCCGGCAGCAGCAAATTTCGCATGTTCCATTACATGATTCTGGCGATGGACGCACTCACGGCGTTCAGCAAGACTCCTCTCAGGCTCATCAGCCTGCTTGGCCTTTTATTGTTTGCCGGCGCCACGGCTGTAGCCGCATATTACGCAATAATGACACTGGTTCATGGCGCCCGAGCGCCGGGATTTGCAACCATCGTCGTGCTGATGCTTTTTCTTCACAGCATAACCTTCATATTTCTTGGCATTATCGGTGAATATCTGAGCCGTATTTTCGACGACTCGAAAAAGCGTCCCCGCGCGATAATTGCGGATGCTGTTCATGACGACAATCCGCCGAAATTCCTCTGAATGAAAGGCAAGGGCATATGGATGAAACCCCGTCCGAAAAAATGGTCATTGGAATTGCCGAATACAACGAAGCCAAACGGCTCCAGGCGGCGCTCAAGGAAAAGAACATCCTTGTCGAACTTATCGCCAACCCAGGCACGTGTTCAACGAGGGGCTGCCGGATAACAGTTGAAATCGAAGCGTTCCGCGCTGACATCGAAGCAATCGGCCAGCACGTTCAATCCGAACGGGAGCGGCTTTATGCGGGCCTTGAGCCCGACCCACAGCTTCACAACCAGGTCTTTGATACCAACCACGAATCTGCCGTCTGCCCTGCCTGCGGCGCGAGCTTCAAAACCTCGATGAAGGAGTGTCCCGACTGCGGACTTGTGCTTGTTCAAGAGGACTTGCAGGAATAGCAATCCGCCTCCGTCGCGCTATCAGAGGTCTTTGCCCTGCTCCTGGCTGCATACAAGTCTGCGCGCGCTGCGACCGTATTCGCGCACACGGACCAGTGCCTGGAGCATCTTGCTTGTTTCTCCCAAAATGGCATAGCCACTGAAAGAAACCAGATGGTTTGCCGCCAACGACATCTCGCCTCTGGCCCCGACCAGGGCCGGATCATCAACTGTGATGTCCATGTGCGTCTGTATTCGCCCGAGTTCCTGCTCTGCCCACCGGCTCCATTTATCGCGTTCTTCCTGGCTTTCAATTTCACGGAGGCCCTCCGGGATTTTCATCGGATCAGTGACTGAAGCGAGATAGCGGCCCTTGGGTGTATTTTTCATGTCCATCTGGTCGAGCGCCGCGATCGCGTCATCCATTTTTTTTTCAAACTGCGGCAGCCTTTCGGAGCAAAGTTCGACTTTTACGGTTTCATTGCAGCTTCCGGAAACGAGAAGCGCACAGGTACCCAATATAAAGTATGAGCGACGGATATAACCAAGGCGCTTTTTCTTCACATGAGTTCAATCGGCAGATTCTTCCTCCTTTATTAGAATGTGAATTTGCAAGATTATTACAGGGACATATTTTATCAACTAAAAGTCCGACCAAATAAATACGATATAAATACCCGATATAACTGCTTTTTATTTAAGTGGGCAAATATTTCACCGATAGGCAATTTGTAACAGGTACGGAACGCCTGATACAAAACAATCACGGAGGAGGTGAAACGGCGCTCAGGAGGTGTCCAATGGGTCTGCGAATAGCAACAAACATACAGTCACTGGCCGCACAGCGGTTTTTGACAATCAATACCGAAACACAAAACCGGTCTTTGGAAAAATTATCATCCGGTTCAAGAATCAACAAAGCCGGTGATGATGCCGCAGGTCTTGCCATCAGCGAAAAGTTGAAGGCAGGCATCCGCAGCATGAAACAGGCCTCGCGCAACGCAAACGACGGCGTAAGCCTTATCCAGGTCGCAGAAGGTTCGATGAACGAGATCAGCAGCATCCTGATCCGCCTGCGCGAACTTTCGATCCAGGCCTCGTCTGACACGATCAGCGACGTGGAGCGCGGATTCGTGGACAAAGAAGTCCAGCACCTGAAGGCCGAAATCGACCGGATCGCAAACGGAACCGAATTCAACGGCACAAAACTTTTAAATGGCACGAGCGAAAATCTCGATATCCAGGTGGGCATCAATAACGATCCCCTCCAGGACCGGTTGATATTCGACGCGCCGGACCGCGTGACAACACTTGAAGGACTTGGCATCTCCGATGTCAACACGATGAGCAAGATGGATTCGCAGAACAATCTCGGGTCACTTGATTTTGCGATCTACAAATTGAACGAAAGCCGGTCGAGCCTCGGTGCATTGCAAAACAGGTTGTCGTCCACGATCAACAACCTGTCGATCTACCGCGAAAACCTCGAAGGCGCCAACAGCCGCATCCGCGACACCGACATGGCCGCCGAAACAAGCGACCTGGTCAAGACAAACATCTTGAGCCAGGCCAACATCTCGACCTTGGCACAGGCCAACGCCAACGCACAGATGGCACTCAAGCTTCTGGGCTGAGCGGTGACTGAAAACGGATAGCCACCTGAGCAGGCTCTAACAGGAGACGGCAATCCGGAAAAAAAGCAGACTCCGCCCGGGGCGCCCCGCATGAAAGCGGTTGGCGCCCCGGGTTTTTTCTTCAAATATGTTCAAAATCTGAACGTGATCCCCGACATGATGTAAGGATATCTTTCCGATTGTCTCAGGCCCGAATCGTATGCGTACTTGAGGCCGGCTATTACATAGAGTTCTCCAAATTTGTCGAACACGAACCTTATCGACCCGTATGTCGACGCATCAGCCTGCGTGCTCGCCTTGCGGCTCCTGCCAAAAGCAACATCGCCATAGGCGCCTATCGCAAATTCCATTGAAGCCCCCCTGCCCATGTTTACGATTTCTCCAAGTTCAAGCCCGATTCCGCCGAGATCGAAACCGTGGAAGGTATCACGATCGTAATAATCCTTCATCCTGTAACCGAGCGCCTTGAGGGCAACTCCTATGTAAAAGGCCGCCATGCCGCTGTGTGGAATGGAAAGCTGCGCCTTGAGGTCCACCAAACGCGCCACAACGCCGAATTTTTCCCCAAGATTGTTGTCGCGCCAGAACTGCACCACGACCAGCTCGCCACCAAGCAGCGCTGCGAACGAATCGGCTATTGAATACTTGGCATTTACGAGCGACACCGAGGCGTTGAACTGCTCCACCCTGCCGTCCGCCGTGCTTACGCCTATCTTGCCTTTTAGCTTTGCAAGATAGAGCACCATTCCAGTATCGCCGCCGGAAACAACGGTGTCTTTGTAGCCCATATATTCGACACGCACCGTGGCCTGCGGAGCAACCTGGATCATCTCATTTGACGTCGCCTCGACGCCCACGCCGAATTCGATATACTTCGCCGAGGGCGCGACCCTGATCGATTCGATCTGGTCGGCCATTGCACCCGGAAGCCCGATAAAAAATGCGATTGCCATCAATACTGTTTTTTTCATGTTCATTGACCTCATTTTTCAGCAATGTACGAAAGGATGTAACGGGTTTTCACGCCAGCTGCGGTTGTCATCTCGTACCCGACTACAATGCGGCCGCCGAGCTTCGGAAGATTTCCAGCTCGCAGTGCTACCCCATCAACGCTGAGGAGCCGCACCAATTCCCGGCCTTCAGCGACCTGTATTCCGAGCGAGCGGTATCCGCGCTGCATTTTGATTTCGTGGTACCTGAGGGCTTGGAATTTTCCGTTTATCTGCGCGGACCCGGCGCTCCCGGTTGTCTTTACCGCCATGACAGAAAGCGCCTGCCGACGTTTTCCGGAAAATACCTCCGTCTGTGTTTCCATTATGGACTTGAAACCGAGGATGTTTCTCAACACAGCCGTACTGCCGGCGGTTTTGAGGGCCTGCATGATTGACGTATCCTCAATCTTTACCAGATTCAGATTAATGTCATACGCCGCAAGAACCCGAAGTTTTGACGCGTCATAAAGCACCCAGACAGGCGTGCTCTGCTTCTCGTCCTCGCCCGAAACGAGATACCACGACAAGTCACCGTACATTTCCCGCTTTTCGATGATGCCGATTCCGACGGATTCGTGTGTGTCGCTTCCGTATTCCGGAGCGAGATGCCGCGGAGTTTCGACGCTATGTGAGACGACATATGCTTTCGAGCTGTCTATTGTGCCTTTTAGCTTTCCAAGATCGATCGCAGGCATGACGGGTTTTGAAAACAGTGAAGCATTCCACACCTTTTCGACCGCGCCCTGGAGACCAGCCTGCGTCCCGCCCGCGGCGAGCTCCTTGAAGGCTTCGACGTAAAATCTCTCGACATCCCAAACGGTCGAATAGATGTTCTGTCCGATCCGTTTCATGGTTTCAAACGCGATGCGGTCGGCGAGCAGCTTGTCGGTGAGCAGCTCCCGGCATTTCCAGAGGTGGTGGACAATCATGTGTCCAAGCTTGTGACTCTCGATTTTTGCCGGCACGGAAGTGCTTTTCGGAGACTTGCGCGCGTCCCGGAGCGTCTTGCCGCCCATGGCTACGAGCCCGACGCCGGGATGGTCGAGCATCGACATGGACGCATAATCGGCAAACGCTTCATGGAGGCCCATCATTTCGCGGTTGACATACTGGCCGGTTATTTCTTCAAAGATCGCGTGTCCCGCCTCATGGAGCGAAACCGCAGGGTCATACGCCGTATGCCGCATCGACTTGCCGATGAGCCACATAAGCAGCGACGGACGCGAAGGCAGCATGCTGATGCTCCAGTCTTCGCGGTTGAAGAACGCGTTGTTGCGCATCACATCGCCCTCCCCGGGATCGATGACGTTGCGACCAACATATATAGTGATGCGTTTTTTTGGAGTGAAGCCAAAGGACTCCATTTTTTCGAAAAGTCTTGTAACCCAGTAATACACGGTTGCCTGTTGTATCCAGGCGCGGCGGGTTTTCTTGTTCTTACCCTTGAGTGACGCACGGAAGTCATCCCCCTCAGCTTTTGGCTGCAGGTTCAGTTCATCGCTTGAGCAGGTTTTGAAGCAGACGATCAAAAACCGGTTCTGCAAAAAGATATTATTGAAGGGCCCGCTGTAGGCGCGATCCGGGTTGGGCATCGCGGCTTCCGACACGAGTTGTTTTGGCACATCCTTGTAGCTTGTGAATCGGAAGATTTTTTTGTTTTCGGCTTTTTTGTAATCCAAGACAACGGGCAGGCGGACCTTGGCAAAGGCGCTGGAAGAAGCCATAAATCCAGCCATACCCACCGCGAGAACCATTAATGCCCCTATTATTTTCATAAGCACCTCATGCTATATGCGCTGCGTTATAACATATGTTTTGCAATATGCAAAAATATTTTAGTCAACAACAGATATTCCGATAAAAGAGTGTAATAGTATGAACTATCTTCCGACCATAATTATGCTCATCCTTGCCGCCCCTGTCTTGTGGGCGGCGGGCGCAGTAGACAACCAGTACATAGTCCTCAGCAAAGGCGGCGCTCCATACTGCAAGGAAATCATTCTGCGGGAGATACTGCTTGGCAGTGGCGGCGCCGTAAAAATCACCTCCCATGATGTGTCATTGATTAACGACGTGTTTTTTTCATCCAAGAGCGGGCGCTTCGCGCTCGAAGAATATCTGCGGCGCGGGATCATTTCGCAATCCGAGGCTGCGCTATTTCTGGCTTCGGACGGCACCACGCTCGTCGAGCGCATCACCTTTGTCCAGCAGGTAA
>MEQJ01000040.1:7908-14775 GCA_001770165.1 Bdellovibrionales bacterium RIFOXYD1_FULL_53_11
GCTCCTGGCACAAACCGCCTTTTCGCACGAAAAATACCCGTTCGCATGGGAGCTCGGACGTGCGGCCACGCTTGAGCCAGGCGTGGTGTCGCGTGAGTTGTCGCTTCTCGCGCATTCAGCGGCCAAGGATACGATCGCACTTGGCGGAAGAACATCTGACGCATATTTTTTTGTGCACGTGAACAATCCAGCAAATCTCGGCAAGATGAAGAACAAATACGACTTCAAGGAACTCGGCCGGGACCCCGGCAAGCCAGGCCATGTCGTCCTCTACAAAAAACTCGACGACATCCTGAAGGAACATCCGCCGTCGTCATATCTTGATCATCTGGCGCAGATACGCCGCAAAACCGGACTCGGCGAACTTGATGCCATCAGAATCTCGGACGAGCTTGCGCTTTCGGGCTCGCGGCTCATCATGTTCAGCCGTAGAGCCGGGATTGACGGTGTCCCGCCTTTTTTAAGAATCACGGATCACGGCGCGGTCGCCGATCTTCGCATCACCGCCGCCGCACGACGTTTCGGGATCGACCCTGCGATTGCACGCTCGCTTCCACGAACGAGCAGGAGCACGATGACTGATTTTTATCTTGCGCCAAAGGATCTGAGGCTCGGTGATTTCACGCGCGCGGGTGCCGATCCGGTCGATATAGGCAATCTTGTGCAAAAGCATGCAAGTCCAGCCTCATCGAGCATCAAAGCAACCCTGTTCCATGTTCTTTCGCGATACAGGGCCGAGCTTCACAGTATGGGGATCAAGGATCCGGACAGTGTAATCCGTAAACTCGATTTTTTTACCTGGGGCGCGGGACGACTCGAACAGGTATTCCAAAAGAGCGACCTTGCCCTGGCTCGCCACCCTCGCCTCGGCAACACCGGGCGCTACAGGCTCTTTGTGATCCGGGGGCATGACCTCCTGAATATGGCAGCCCGGGAACGCACGGCCTATGATGCGGCCGCAGGAATTGGCGATGACATCAAAAGAGCTGATTATATGATGAGAAGGATCGAGGCAACACCATGAAAAAAACCCTCAAGCATAAAAAACACCCGCCAAAAGGTTCCGTAAAAGAACGGATCATTGATACCGCGATCAGGCTGCTTTCGGAAAAGGGAGTATCGGAGACAGCCATGCTCGACATCGCACGCGCATCCTTCACCGACCATCAGCTGGTGTATTACTATTTTCCGTCCATTACGCGTCTCCATTACGAAGTCGTGATGCGCATCATGAACGAACTCAAGGGCGCCATGCTGGAAGGGATAATCGAACACGGCGGCAACGCGCGCCATGACATGGAAAAATACATCACATCCACGTTCGAATGGGCCCGGAACAATCCCGGCAGGATGTCGCTTTGGATTTTTTTCTACTACAAAGCGTCGACAGGCGGGGAATTCAAAACCCTCAACGACGCGTTCCGCAGGACGGGGCGCGAGCGGATCGGCGCACTTGTCGCAAAGGGTGTCGGGGATGGTGTGTACAAACGACTGAACGCGGACGCCATCCGGGCTGTTTCGACGCAGATCCAGGGCCTGATAACCGGAAACGCCATCATGGCCGCGACAGAAAGCGGGATCGACCATATGGATTTTGCGGCAAAAACATACAAAACCGTGATGGGGATGCTGATATGAATATATTTCAACAAACGCAATGGCATCAGATACCAGCGGCAGTACTGGAATCGAAAACGGAGACATCGTTGTAATATCCAAATCCATTATTTTCAAAAGAAAACCCGGCTATATGACATCAAAATACGTCAATGGCTGCCGGGTTACTTACATTTCAAGCGATCTTGTCGGCAACATGAAGCACGTATATGTCCCGGCCGGGGAATATGAAGTCGAAAAAGACGACCGTGGTAATTATATATTGACCGGCACGCGCATGATTTCGCTGTTCGGGTACAAGACGTTTTTTGCCCTGGCGTTCCGTTGCGACGAAGATGCAAGCATTGAGGACATTCTTCATGTGGAGATGGACGTGCAGCGTCGCACAAAGAACCTGGTTTTTGGAAGATGGGTTTCGGTTCCGAAGCCGCTGCTTTCAAGGTTGGCAAAAAGGATCAACAGGATTCTTGATAAAATGCTCAAGGATGTACCGGAATGCTACTACTATCTGGACACTGAGTTGCAACTTCCTGTTTCCGGCTGCAAGGATATCCCCCTGTAGCGTTTAGAACAGTATTGAATTCAAAAACTACATGGAAGCCAACCGCCACCGGGGCCTGCTTACTCCCTTAGTTCGAACTTTTCTTTGGAAACAAGGTCGTTTCCGATATACACGCTTGCCTCGAAATCACAGTTGCCATATCCCTGCTGCAGGCTGAACCCGAGTTCCACGCCAGCGAACGCAGGAATGTCAAAATACATTCCGCCGGGCGCTTCGCTCCCGTCGTCCCCGGCCGAAACGAGCTTCTGCCCAGAAAAGACTGCGCTGGATCTGTTGCAAGATCTGACTGAGAGCCAGGCCCTGATGCGGTTTTTGAAAAGGCTCGAAGGCGGCCTCCCTGGAAAACCGTCCGCGAGATTGAATTTTATCACATACCGGCGGTCCGGAATGATTTTCAGACCCGGCATTGTCATGTATTCTTCGGCGCCGGGGATCGAAATGCTTGCGCTGTATCTCAAGCCCGTTTCATACAATCCCCTGTTGCCGAGTGCGCCGCGAATCGCGTCGGCCCGGGCACCGTTATTCAACCGGTTGTCGGCAGCAACGAGCGCATTCATGAATCCGAGATATGTAAGACGTTTGCGCGGGAGCTCCCTGAGCGCCTGGAGCACGAGCTTTGATACATAAAGAGGCGAGTTGAGTGCAACCGAAAGATCGTAAAGAGCCCCGCCAACCGCCATACCGCCACTATGGGCTTCCTGTGAATCATCGACAAGGGATGCGCCGGCTCCAAAATACATGTTGTTCATTAACGATCGTGTATATCCCGGTCCTAGTCTTCCTTCGCCCCTAAGCGGTGAGCCAAACACTGCGTAGGCGAAAAAATCAGCCACACCCTCGTTGATCGAATCATAATCGCCATCGCCTTCAACGGCGCTCGAAAGCCCTTCGCTCGGAAACAGATCGTTGAAGACAAAATGTCCGAACTCATGCGCGAACGTATCGTTGTATCGGGATGCCGGACGCTTTTTCCTGCCGTTGCAGGTGGAATACTCGATAGCCCTGTCCTTTGAATTGAACGCGCCGGCGCAGGCCGCCACTGAACCAGATGAATTATAATTGATCCTGACCTGAAGCGGTTTTCCCGAGAGAACAAATCCTGCGTCCTTGAAATACCCGACAGCCTTCATGCCGGCCCAGTAGACTTGGGCTTCATCAAACGCACTGGTCCCTTTTTCGGGAGTAAAAATATAATCACCGTTCTTGTCCGGCGCCACACTCGTCCCGCCGGCATTGGTAACCACCAGAAACTCGTTTTCGAGCCGGGTACGGGCACCTGCCAGTCCGACAAGCTCTGCCTGCACCGGAACCTTGTCCCTGTACTCTGAAAACGGGAAGATATTAGCCCTTGGGTTTTTCTGTGCCGGAGCTGCTGCGGCGACACCCGCAATAAATATTGCCAATATTGAAATTTTCATGCCTTCTTCTCCATTTCTGATCGCCATCCCGATCCGTTTAACGCACCGTATAACAAATTTTTGCATTTTGCAAATTTTTTGTGCAAGCGTTGACATGGTGCGGCGGTCCGATATAGAGAACCAGCAAGAGGTAAAAAAATATGAAAAGCTATTTTATTGTTGTCGGGATCTCTTTATTTGCCTGCAGTTCGTTGCTTGCGGCAGAAAATATAACCCTGTTCAAATGCACTAGTGCCAAAAAATTCAAAGACGGCCAGCGCCACACGGTTTCTTTCGCAATAAGTGGTTTTCCCGGCAGGAACATGGAGCTTGTCGAGGACAGCTTCAAGGTTTCCGGTCAGAAAAAAAATCAGCGTTCACCCATGCTAACGCTCGAAGATAACGTCGGGTTTGATCTCAAGGGGGGCAGGCTTTACATGACGGGCGACGGAGATGGCTGTGAACTTGCTAAATTGGTTCTCTTCAAAGACAGCGGATTCAGGGCCGGTTTTTTCCAGTCAAAAGACATTGGCTGTGGAATAGATTTCTACAGCACCGTTAGCTGTAGCGTACGCATGCCGAAATAATTATAGCCATAATTGCTTCCCGTTCTTGCATGACCGGTAAAATCGCAAGATTTATCATTTGACGCGCCCGGCTTCAAAAAGTAACTTGCCAGATTATGACAGCAGGCTCATCACTCCAGCGCGTGGAATGCATACCCAAGCTCACTGGCGAGGCAAAGTTCATCGATGACATCGATTTTCCGGGCGTGATCCACGGCGCCACCGTGCGCACACCGGCTCCATGCGGAACCCTGAAGGGCTTCACGCTCCAGCCCGGCGTGCCGTGGGACGAATTCACGATCATCACGGCCGAGGATATTCCGGCGGGACACAATTTTATCGCGCACATCACCGACGACCAGCCATGTCTTGTCGAGCGCCGCATCAACCACGCCGATGAGGCGGTGCTCCTTCTGGCCCACCCCGACAAACAGCTTCTGCAAAAAGCGCTTCC
The DNA here is from genome assembly GCA_001770165.1 of Bdellovibrionales bacterium RIFOXYD1_FULL_53_11. Classification (GTDB taxonomy): domain Bacteria; phylum Bdellovibrionota; class UBA1018; order UBA1018; family UBA1018; genus XYD1-FULL-53-11. The sequence goes on from MEQJ01000040.1 coordinate 12,505, forward strand.
GCTCGTCAAACTTGATATCGAACAGGGCGATCCGGTGCTCACGATCGAAGATTCACTTTCCCGGCGCCGCGTGGTCTGGGGCGCGGACAATGTCTTCAAGTCTTTCACGATCGAAAAGGGCGATGTGGAAAAAATATTTACCTCATCTGACATTATAATTGTCGAAGGCGAATACCGCACCGGCGCGCAGGAGCAGATGTATATCGAACCAAACGGGATGGTCGCGCGTGCGGATGGCGCAAGCGTTACTGTCTGGGGCTCGATGCAATGCCCCTACTACGTCCACAAATCGCTGGCAAAAATGTTCTCGCTTCCTGACGACATGATCCGCGTCGTGCAGACGGTGACCGGCGGTGCTTTTGGCGGCAAGGAGGATTATCCCTCGATGCTTGCCTGTCACGCCGCGCTCCTGGCGCGCAAGAGCGGCCGGCATGTGAAAATGATCTATTCGCGCGGCGAAGACATGGCGGCCACCACCAAGCGCCATCCTTCGCTCACCCGTCATCGCACCGCCGTTACCAGGGACGGAAGGATTCTGGCGATGGATATTGAATTCATTCTGGACGGTGGGGCGTATGTAACGATGTCGCCGGTGGTGCTGTCGAGAGGCGCAATCCACGCGGCAGGGCCATACTTCTGTCCGGACGTCCGCATCCGCGCCCGGGCCGTGGCCACCAATTATCCGCCGCACGGGGCGTTCCGGGGATTCGGCGCTCCGCAGAGTTTTTTTGCCATGGAACGCCAGATGGACCGCATCGCAGCCAAAATCGGGATGCAACCGGACGAACTGCGCCGTCGGAACTTCATAAAAAAAGGACAGGCAATGGCAACCGGACAGCTCGTCCGGGACAATGTTGACATGGAGGGCCTGTTGGAACGCGCCCTCAAGGAAGCAGACTACCACTGCAAACGCCGTCGCTTCGACGCCGGAAATCCCGCCTCGCCCGTCAAACGCGGAATCGGCTTTTCCTGTTTCATGCACGGCGGCGGCTTTACCGGCTCCGGCGAAACATTCCTTTCCTCGATTGCGGCAGTTGAGGCGGCTCCGGACGGCAGAGTGCGCGTGCTTGCCTCAAGCACGGAGATGGGACAAGGGGCGAATACGGTTTTCACCCAGATAGCCGCAGGTGCGCTCGGTCTCCCCTTCTCCATGATCGAGGTGGCGCAGCCGGACACTTCAATAGTGCCAAACAGCGGCCCCACCGTGGCCTCACGCACCACCATGATCGTCGGCAAACTTGTGGAAAACGCGGCTCTCGGAATAAAACAAACCCTCCTCGGCAGCGGCCTTCTGCGGGAAGGATACACCGCCTCGCAATTTTCCGAAGCCTGCGCCCTGTACATTAAAAAATCCGGCCACTTGAAATCCCTGAGTCAGTACAAAAAGCCGGAACACATGGATTGGGACGACAAGACTTACCGCGGAGATGCCTATGGCACCTACAGCTGGGCCGTTTATGTCGCCGACGTCAGCATTGACACAGTAACATATGAGACGCGTGTCGAGGACTTTGTCGCCCTGCAGGAGGTCGGCAAAGTTGTAAACCCCGTCCTTGCCGAGGGGCAGGTGCAGGGAGGAGTGCTCCAGGGCATCGGGCATGCGCTTTGCGAAGAGGTTTTGTGGAAAAACGGTCATATGATCAACAACCGTTTTACAAACTATATAATCCCGACCGCAGCCGACGCGCCTCCAATCCGCGTATTTTTTGAAGAAGACCCGTATGCCCACGGCCCGGGCGGTGCAAAGGGCCTGGGCGAGCTTCCGATGGACGGCCCGGCACCCGCGATCCTCAATGCCGTGATGCATGCGACGGGCGCGGACATCCGCTCGATCCCCATGCAGCCGGAGCACCTGATGAAGGCGCTTGAGGATTCGAAGGAAGGCGGCAAATGAAGATCACGATGACCCTGAACGGCAAACGCATGACTTTCGACGCGCATCCGATGTCACGCCTTCTGGATCTTCTCCGCGAAGACGCGCGCCTTACCGGCACCAAGGAAGGCTGCGGCGAAGGCGAGTGCGGGGCCTGTTCCATTATAATGAACGGCAGACTGGTCAACAGCTGCCTCGTACCGGCCCTCCAGTGCGAGGGGGCGGATATTTTGACCATCGAGGGGGTTTCCGCGGGCGGCCTTCACCGCGTGCAGGAAGCTTTTTTGCAGCACGGCGGCGCACAGTGCGGCGCGTGCACGCCGGGCATGATCATGGCGGTGGTGGCCCTGCTCGATCACAATCCCAACCCTTCAGAGGCGCAGATACGCGAAGCACTT
>MEQJ01000040.1:14808-20303 GCA_001770165.1 Bdellovibrionales bacterium RIFOXYD1_FULL_53_11
AGGATATTCGAATCGGCGAAAAATGCAATTGCCGCAAAAGGAGCCACGCGATGAAATCATTCCTGCATGATTATTCGATGACCGCGCCCCGCTCCCTGGGCGAAGCCCTTGAACTCCTTGATACGGATGGCGGCATCCGCATTTTCGCGGGTGGCACGGACCTCATGGTGCTTCTCGAATCCGGCACTCTTCAACACAAAAGTTTTCTGGACATCCACTCAATACCGGAGCTGCGGGACATCCGCGTCACGCCAAATTATATTACAGTCGGAGCCGGAGCGACTTTTTCGGATATCGCCGCGCACCCGGACCTCATGCGCGAGCTTCCGCTGCTGCATGAGGCCGCCCGCTCCGTTGGCGCAATCGCGATCCAAAACCGCGCCACCATCGGCGGCAATGTCGCCAACGCCTCGCCCGCGGCGGACGCCCCCCCGGCCCTTCTGGTGTATGACGCTGAAATCGAGCTGCTGTCGCGGCAAAACAACCGCAGAATACCCTACCGGTTCTTTCATGCGGGCTACAAAAAAACCCTTCTTGTCCCGAATGAAATGATCCGTGCGTTTCATATACCCCGCGCCGACAGGCGGAAATGCGTGCAGCTATATAAAAAAGTGGGCACACGCAAGGCGCAGGCCATTTCAAAAATCTGCTTTGCGGGACTTCTGCGCCGCGAAGGGGGGCGCATCGCGGACGCACGCATCGCCTTCGGCAGCGTCGCCCCGGTACCGCTCCGTTGTGAAAAAACCGAACAAGTGCTCAAAAACGGCGGCACACTCGCCGAATGTCTTGCTATTCTGTCAAGTGAAATTTCGCCGATCGACGACATCCGGTCAAACGCAGCATACAGGCTCCGGGTGGCGCAAAATATTTTTTCACGCTTTTTTCAGGTAAAATAATAATTTTTTTCTTGCAAGCCACCGCAATAGCTTTTACAAAAATAAGCACAGGAGAAATAAAAATGGCTAAGAAAAAATACTCATTCATCAACACGATACACGAGGGCGTCCTGAAGTCAGCCGAAGCAACACGCAAAGGCACGATCAGGATCAAGCGCTCGGAGCTCAAGCAGGTTATCGAGAACGCGTTCGTACAGGGCGCGAGAGCGGCAGCCAGCGGCGAGCGCGTTCGTTTCCCGGTTATCGGCGCCCTTGTCCGCAAAGAAGTACCTGCGCGCAAGGCCGGCATGGGCCGCAACCCCTTCACGGGTGAGGAAGTCATGCGCAAGGCACGTGCGGCCTCAAAGAAGCCGCGCTGGAGCTTTCCGAAGAACCTCAAAGAGACCTTCGCCAACAAGCGCAACTGGTAGTATCCGTAGTTGAAGAATAGTTTTCAACGAAAACGGCCTCGCTCTAGCGGGGCCGTTTTTTTGTCACCCGCCGGTCATGACACGTGCATTGAATTTGTATTTTGTCCCGGCCGGAAAACCATCCCGCGTCGCAAAATGCTTGATAAAAAGAAGCTCCCTGCCGGAAGCCGCACCCAGCACAAGCTCTTTGAGCTTTTGTGTGGACATTTGCGGGTCAACATTGAGAAGGCCCGCCGCAACGCCGGCTACAAACGGGGCGCTCATCGAGGTGCCGCTTGCAAGCTTTGTCCTGCCACCGGGCCAGGCGCTTTCGATGTCAACGCCAGGGGCATAAACGTCAACATGACCGGCGCCGGTATTTGAAAATACCGCAAGCTCGCCATTCTGGTCGGTGGCCCCGACAACTATTGAGTTTGGAATCCTGAATGAAGCCGGAGCCGGCTTCACGGGTTCATTGGTGATATCGACATTCTCATTGCCGGCGGAAACAACAAACAGGATCTCGCGGTGCCGGAGCATGAGCTCCTTGAGCTTCTGGATGAACGCCTGCTCGCCGGAACCGAGTTTTTCCGGGTTAGCACCAAAGCTCATGTTGACGATGCGTATTTTCATTTTTGCCGCATACTTCACGGCCATCATTATCGCCTTGAATCTGTCCGGATTCGTGAAATCCACCCGGAGCGGAACAATCGCGCCGTTCCCGCCGCTCTTCCGCAACGCTATCCCTGAAACATGCGTCCCATGGCCGGCCGAACCGGGCAGCAGGAGATCAACAAACAAACCAGTACCGAACCTTGCATAATCCCCGAAGCATCTCATGGCATTTGAAGGATCGCGGTCAAATACCGAACACACCGGACGGCGGACCAACTGCTTCGGCTTTATATAATCATACGGACGGTTGTCATTATCCTGATAATCCCAGCCATGCACATCCGCGATGTAACCGTTGCGGTCAAGATCAGCATCTTTACCGTCTAGACCGGCATCTTCATTTGCATTGCGCCACACACCCGGACCGAGCATTGCGTGGTTGTAATCAATGCCTGTATCAATAACGGCAATCGGAATGCCATTGTCCTTTCCATCAAAAAGAAAAGGGGGATTTTCGGAGGAATCCTTGGCGCCCATCACAAGCGAAACAGGAAGCATGAGAAATAAAAACAGCGCATTTCGAAAAAATCTCTCCATGTCCGGAACCCTTTCGTCGGGACAACCCATACCATGGATTGGCGCAATGCGTTATTTTTTTATTTCAAGGGCGCATTATTGCTGAATATAATACATTCGCCCGCTCATTTCACCCGCACCGCCTCTACCCTGCTTTCCTTCATGTTTGGCATGACCAGCAGATCAAGTGACGGAACATAGCCGATGTCGGCAATACCCTGCGATCCGGCATGTATTACTTTTGACACCCCCTTGGCATCAACGCTGTAGACCCTTCCGGCAACCCAGTCCGAAACCAGGAATTTGTTGTTTTTGTCGAACTCCAGCCCGTCAAGGTTGCCAAGAGGTTTTTTTGTGATATGCGTGATTTTTTTTGATTTAATATCAATGTAATAAATACGTCCCGGCACTTTTGTATTCCAGTCCGATGTAAGCCCCCAGGCGGCGACATAAAGACGCCCCTGACGGAAACAAAGACCGTTCGGAGATTCGAGTTCCGGTCCGCTCGCCAGGACCGACGCCCTGCCGTTTTTGATGGAATGTATCGTGCTTGTCAGTGAATCCGACACATAAACCGTCCCATCCGGCGCAATTGCCGGATCGTTCAGGAACTTCGCCCCCTCAATCTTCAACCTGCCGGATATTTTCCCGGACTTCATGTCAATGGAAACCACCTCGTCGATATCGGTTACCCACAACGTACCCTTGTGGGAACGCAACCCCTTGGGAGCATTCAGACCATCAACCCATTTGGCGGATACAACCCTTCCAGCGGGCGAAACAACCGATATCCACCCTTTTCCATCCTTCGTCTGTCCGTCCCCCGCCACGCTCGACACATAAATAAGATTCTCCGCGGCATCGTAAAACACCGATTCAGGGTTTTCGACAACGCCGGTCACCGTCCAGGATGACGCAACAACATTTTCACAAAAAACCGCAATGGCCGCCACTAATAATATTTTCATATGAATGTCATTTCCTTTTAAACATGGCCTTAACAGCAAGCCCTCCCCATATCAATACGCTCACATCGATTTCGTTGTCCGGTTTTTCAACAAATTGTCCGGGCATGTGAAAGAACATCTTGCAAATCATCACTCATTTTCCATATATTCAACAGGCAAAAAAGGAGCTGACATGAGCAAAGAACTGATAATTATTACCGGCGCCGGCGGCGGAATCGGAAAAGCAATAGCCATTGCATTTTCCAAAAAAAATTATTCCCTGCTTTTGATTGACCGAAGCGGACGGGCCGCCTCCCTGGGGCTGCCGGATTCAATCAGCGCAAGGGTTGATGTGGCCGATCCCGGATTGTTCAATACCGCAGTCAGGGACGCGGAAGCCAGATTCGGCCCGGCGGACGCAATAGTAAACAACGCTGGCGTGATGCTGCTCGGCCAGCTTGACACCCAAAACCCTTCCGAATGGCAGAAGATGCTGGACGTCAATGTCATGGGGGTGCTCAACGGCATTCGAAGCGTGCTGCCCGGAATGATTTCCAGAAAAAAAGGCACGATCATCAATATCAGCTCCATCGCGGGAAGAAAGACTTTTCCGAATCACGCGGCTTATTGCGCAACAAAATTCGGAGTGCATGCGCTGACTGAAAACCTAAGGGAAGAGGTCGCCAAACACGCCATCAGGTGCATGACCATCGCTCCCGGCGTTGTTGAAACAGGCCTTCTCGGCCACACAACTTCAAACGAAATCAAGGATGCCTACAGCAAGTGGAAAACGACCATGCCGTCGGTGCTGAAGCCGGAGGACGTGGCAAATGCCGTTGTTTTTGCATACGAACAGCCGCAGCATGTCTGCATTCGTGAACTTGTCATAGGCCCGACTGGACAAGAGCCCTGATGGCGGATTCTCAAGTGGATAACACTGACCACGCGCTACATCAATATTCCTGATGTGCGCGATTCCATTGGAACCTGGTGGGTCAACGCCAAAAAACACGTCGGCGTTGACTGCCGTTTTCATGACCTGCGTGTAGGGAGTTGAGCGAGTCGCGCTTCGGTTCACACGGAGAAAGTCTTTTTTTCAGGACTTACGTGGAGACTTTGATGGCCTTTGAGAGCGGAGAGGGAGTGCGCACCGAGGAAAATAAGTATTGAGAAACACCGCTCTCAGTGAGTCCAATCTATGATCTTTGTCTGCTCACCGATCTTTTTCGCAACTGATTCACGCATTACCGCAAAATGTGGGCATGGTACTCCAATTGGGTTTCCTTTTGAAATACAGGAAGCAAAAACAATAGCCTCAGCACCTCTATCCACCATCATTATTGCTCTCGTAACGGCTCGCTTGCCTGGGCAACCACCGCAACTGACAAATCCCACTATTTCTACCGGCCCAATCTGCTCGAATGCCATTTTCCCGGTGGCAGCCACTTTGAAATCCGTATTCCCTGGACACATGTCCTCAGTCTGCTGACACCTGATAATACCAACCTTCATACCTGACTCCTTCAAACACTTCTTATCATCGAAAGATCGGCACATCCAGTACAACGCCTTGACCGGGTCTTCCGCGCATAGCGCATCTGATCCCGTCACATCATTACCTTCCGCCCGTACTGCATACTTTTTGACATCTTATCCGACAATTTGATATGTGCATATGCACACATGAGTCCCGCCTATAAAAAACCTCGTAAATGCCAGTGTCCTTATCGGGGAAATGCATTCAAACCATCGCAAGTCCCAATGAGCGAACTTGAGATGATCTATCTCGCAAAGGATGAGCTTGAGTCGATGCGCCTTTGTGACCTTCTGGGGCTTTCGCAGGAAGAGGCAGGCAAGAAGATGAAAGTTTCGCGAGGCACCGTACAACGCCTCGTGACACAAGCTCGTACAAAAGTCACCCGAGCCCTTATTGATAACTGCGCATTGGTAATGGCTGAAAAACAACAAGAAATGGAAAGTAAAAAATGAATATCCGTATTCCTGCCGAAAGAAGAACGTAATGACTGATGCCATCGCGGTTGAAGGATTAAAGAAGGCCTTTGGCGATATTC
>MEQJ01000041.1 GCA_001770165.1 Bdellovibrionales bacterium RIFOXYD1_FULL_53_11
TACCAACCGCGGCGATGTGCCGCGGCCGCTTGGTAAAGTGGCTTCCGGGGGCGAACTCTCCCGTCTCATGCTCGCAATCAGGCGTGTGATCGCGGACAGGGGCGGTATTGGCGTGTATCTTTTCGATGAGATTGATGCCGGCATTGGCGGACAGACCGCATTCCAGGTCGGGCGCAAGCTCAAGTCCGTGTCAGAGTACAACCAGGTGATCTGCATCACCCATCTTCCGCAGATTGCCGCGTTTGCAGCAAATCATTTGAGCGTAGTAAAAACAGTGCGCGGACAGAAAACATTTACCGAAGTGTGCGAGCTTTCGGCCGCAGATCGCAAGGAAGAGATTGCTCGCATGCTTGGCGGCCCCGAGCTTACAAAAAAGAGTCTCGAAAATGCGGCTGAAATGATCGGGATGGCAAAATAGCTAGAAAAGCAGCCGCTTGATTGCCGGCTCTCCCGGCTGCCAGGCAAGATATGCGCCGTCCGTGCCCGCATCACCGGCGTTGATGTATTGGCCGGCGCGACCAGCAATATTGAAAAACATCTCATCGGCATCATGTGAGTGCCCGAGTACGACAAAATCATGGCCTTCCATCAGCCTGTCGGTTGCAAAGTTTCTGAATTTGCGGCGAAGCTCCGAAGTGTTGTGTCTTGATGATTTACCGTTGCTTCTGGCGCTTAAATATTGTCCAAGGCCGTCAACCAGGGGTTCGGGAGCAAAGGCGATGAATGCCCGCATCAATGGGCACCGGAAAAAGAGCCTGAGCATCCTGTAGCCAATCGCATGCCGGTCGACCGTATCGCCATGTGCGACATAGAAATGCCTGTTTCCGTGTTCGAATGAGGCAAAAAGCTGATGTACGGTTATGCCGCTTATTCCCCGGAAGGCACTTCGTACAAGAAAGTCATGATTGCCTTCAACATAATGGATGTTGATGCCGCGTGCGGCGGCGCTGCCGAGCACTGAAAAAAGCGCGGCAAAACGCCTGATGAAAATCCTGCGGCCTCCCACAAAAAGGTCAAACAGGTCACCGCCGATCACGAATCTGTCGCCCGGCCGGGTTTTTGCGGAAATGAAATCCAGAAGCTGCCGGTAGATGCGATCTTCGGACGAGCGGATATGCAGATCTGCCACTACATAAAAACTCATGCTTGTATTTGAAACATTGTTTACAGCTTTTGATCAAGGATTTTTCCGTGCACCCGGCCGTCCTTGTCGGCGGCCTCGCGCACTTTCAGGAATTCTTCGCCTGTCAGTTGCCGGATGACGGTGCCGGTGCCGTCCTTGAGAACAATCTTCAGGCCCGGCCCCGAGCCCAGCTTGTCGGCATGCAGGCCGTTTGCCCTGTTTTGAGCGTCTTCGGTAAAGGATTTGATTGCCAAGTCAATATTTTCATCGGTGACTTCTTCAATTGGAAGATTGTTTTCCTTGTTTTTGCGGCCCTGATCCTCCTGCTTGCGATTGCGCGAGTGGGCATCGGTATCCTGTTTTTCCTGGACCCTGGTCATCTGATTAAGCGGGTCGCCAACCGAATAGATCTTCACTTTCCGATCCCCTCCATCCTTCTTATCGGAAAGATGGGGAAATTATTGATATTGTCAGCAACTTTGCGGAAAATCTGAATATTTTAATGGTTTTCGATATCTTATCATTTTGCTCTGTGTTATACGGTATCAAATTGTTTCGCTTCTATAGAGTCTGCGGGCATTTGGGCCCATATCCTCTTTAGCGGCTACCAGCCTTAAGGAGGTTTAATGGGTAAGAAACTATATGTAGGTAATCTTCCGTTTTCAGCAACAGAGCAGGTATTGACGGAAAAATTTTCACAATGCGGTACTGTTGAATCCGCAAAAATCATTTCTGACCGCGACACGGGCCGCAGCAAGGGCTTTGGCTTTGTCGAGATGTCAAGCGATGCTGAGGCGACTGCCGCGATCGGCAAGTTGAATGGCACTGATTACGAAGGCCGGCCGATGACGGTCAATGAAGCAAAGCCGATGGTGCCACGCGATAATCGCGGCGGCGGCGGCGGATTCGGCGGCGGCGGCGGTGGTGGCAATCGTGGACGGCGTTACTGATTGAATCATCCATTTGCAAAAGCACAAACCGGCAAACCCCCCAAGGGACAGGCGCGATGTTATAATTGTCGCCGCCTTCATCCCTTGAGGGAGGGGAGCTGGACAAAATGGGAAAGCATGCAGGTGTTTTTGTGCAAGCCGTGTAATACGGCCACTCGGGACAGGCCCGAACGCGCTGGCGCAAGAACATCCGGGTCGTCCTCTTTATATTGATCATTTAGGTGGCAGTTTGAACTCTTTCAGTGAATTGAAATTACCAGATGTACTTATGCGTGCGCTTGGCGTGATGAGATTCACTTCTCCTACGCCTATTCAGTGCAAAGCTATTCCGGTCGCCTTGAATGGAAGGGATTTGATCGCATGTGCGCAGACCGGCACCGGCAAGACCGCTGCTTTTGGAATTCCGATTGCCGTGAGTCTTCTGGAAAACCGGCACGGTACCGCGTTGGTTCTCGCCCCGACACGCGAGTTGGCCCAGCAGATTGATGGATTCTGGAAGAGTCTGACACAGCTGTCGGGCGGACTTCATTCGGCATGTATAATAGGTGGCATGTCTTTTTCAGCGCAGGCACGCATGCTTTCAAAAAAACCGCCCCTTGTGATTGCCACGCCGGGACGGCTTCTTGACCATCTGAACCAGAGAACAGTCAATCTATCGCAAACATCGATTCTGGTCCTGGACGAAGCCGATCGCATGCTTGACATGGGCTTTGCGCCGCAACTGACAAGAATTTTGAAATATCTGCCGCAAAAGCGGCAGACACTTCTTTTTGCGGCAACGTGGGATACGGCGGTGGACGGGCTTTCAAGAAAGTATCTCCACATGCCGGAACGGGTTGCGGCCGGCACCATCTCGCAGGCGGCAACTGCAGTTGTGCAGAAGGTCCTGCCGACGGCAGGAAATAAAAAAAATGAGACGCTTCTTGATGTGATCAACGAGAGGCGTGGATCGATTCTGATTTTTGCGCGCACCAAATCCCGCACCGACCGGCTGGCGCGCTATCTCAATTCGTATGGTCTTGAGGCCGGGCGCATTCATGGCGGAAGAACGCAGGGGCAGCGTAATTCCACGCTTGCCGCTTTCAAAAACGGTGAGATGCGGATTCTTGTGGCAACGGACATTGCCGCGCGTGGCATTGATGTTTTCAATATATCGCATGTAATAAATTATGATCTTCCGCGCATGGCCGAGGATTATATCCATCGCATCGGACGGACAGGCCGGGCCGGGCTCAGCGGAGAGGCTCTTTCGCTTCTGACGCCCGAGGACCGGTCGCAATGGAATGATATTTCCAAACTGCTTAAAAAGACGGGATCATCCATTCCTGTCACCTGCTCACTGGAACGGGGTGTTTGAATATGTCAAAACCAAGCCGTGCAACACAGGCAAAACGAACCCGCGAACGTTCCCGCCAGGAGCGTCAGCAGGAAAAGCTTGAAAAACGCGCTCAGCGCAAGGAACTCAAAAAGACCCGCGCAGAGTGGCTGGCCGAGGGCATTGATCCGGATCTTATGGATATCGTGCCGGGGCCGCAGGAGATGGATCGGGATTTATAGTCTTACAAGAAAAAATAAAAACCCCCCAAGAGCTCGGCACTCTTGGGGGGCGGGCTTAAGAAACCCATGGACACCATTGTCCAGTGGGGTTCGGGCGCACTTTTTATAACTCTTTGTCCACCACTTTTATCGAAAGAATGTTGCCCCTGGGGGGCCGGGCCACCGCTTCCCCAAGCGTGTGGCCCAAGCCTGCCAGAGTCAGTTTATTAGAGCAGTTTGAGGGCCTGCATCGGTGAAGTATTGGCTTGTGCCAATACCGAGATGCCGGCGCTCTGCAGGATGTTGCCGCGAACCAGCTCGCTGGTGTCTGCGGCAATATCCGTGTCAGCAATGCGCGATCGGGCGTTCGTCAAATTTTCTTTGACGATACCGATGTTGTTGATTGTCGCCTGCAGTTTGTTTTGCGCGGCGCCAAGACGTGCGCGGGATTCGAACACTTTGGACATTGCACCGTCCACTTTGTCGAGAGAGTCGCGAGCATCATCGATGGTGGCATAACTGAGGTCAGAAATACCAAGCTCATCTGTTTGCACGTTGTACTCATTCGGCATGAAGGTGATGCGGTCAGACCCGTTGTCGGCCTTGTTGATCCCGACCTGGAACTGCAGCTCATCCTTTTCGGATTCGCCGCTAAGCAGTGACACGCCGTTGTAGTTCGTACCGCTTGCGATACGATCCACTTCGGACATGAGTGCTTGTACTTCCTGGTCCACGAACATGCGTTCTTTGTCGCCGACCGTGTCTGAAGCGGCCTGTACGGCAAGTTCGCGCATTCTGATAAGCATATTGCCTATCTCGGTGAGTCCGCCTTCAGCGACCTGCACAAATGAGATGCCGTCGTTGGCGTTGCGCTCGGCTTGGCCATACGACCTTATCTGCGCGCGCAGGTTTTCGCTGATGGCTAATCCAGCAGCATCGTCTCCTGCACTTGTGATTCGATTGCCCGAAGACAATCTTGAATATGTCTTGGCCTGCTGCGCGCTCGATTGTGATAGAGCGCGGTTTGCGGCCATGGCAGCCATGTTTGTTGATATTCTCAAGCCCATATAATCCTCCATATAGGCTTTCCGTCGATACCTGTGCATTTGCATGCACCTGCAGCGATCGGAAAATCCCGGTATGACCGGCCTGTCAGGCGCACACACGCGTTTTTGGTGCACGCATGCACATGTGCCGGACCGAGTTTTTGGATTAAACGTCTGAGTTGAGCGACTGCGAAACTTCCGGATTCAACAACTTCCAGAAGCATGAAAGGACAGCTTGGAATAACCTGCCTTGTGCAACAGCAATGTACATTCGGCAGACGTTGTCAGTGTTCCAGGGAGGCCCTATGCTTCCCTGCTGACAACACACGTATCGGAGGGGTGAAAAAATACTTTAGTAAAATACTACAGTATTAACAATCTTTCATTGCCATGCATCAACAGCCAGAAACCGTTGAGGGTTTATCATTGGGGCCGGGTGTGCTGCCCAGCCCCAATGCTGGTGTTTTAATGACTCGGCTTGAAGTCGCACTAATTAGGCGAGCAGCTTCAATGCCAACGTGCTGTTCTGATTGGCTTGACCGAGGACCGAGGTGCTGGCTTGCGCAAGTATCTGGGTGCGCGTCAGTTCCGAAGTCTCAGAAGCCATATCTACATCATATATACGCGAACGGGCGCCCTGCAAGTTTTCGGAATAGATCTGTGTATTCGAAACGCTTGCATGCAGTCTGTTCTGCAGTGCGCCGAGTTCAGCGCGGTTTTCACTGAGGAGTTTGATCGCGCTGTCAATCTTTTCGAGGTTGTTTTGCGAGTCCTCCTTGGTTGCAACCGTGATGTCGCTGACGCCGAGGGCATCGGCTGTGACGTTGGTTGCTTCTATGTTGTAGGTAAAGCGGTCAAGCTCCGGATCGTTGTTGTTGCCGATCTGGATCTCGATAGCTTCGGTTTCGCCATTGAGCACCTTTTTGCCGTTGTACTCGGTGGCCTGCGCAATGCGATCGACTTCCATGCGGAGTTGCTGGACTTCTTTGTCTATGAAGCCTCTCTCCGTGTCGCCGATCGTGTCGCTCGCCGCCTGGATTGACAGCTCGCGGAAGCGGATGAGAATCGAGCCGATCTCGCTCATCGCGCCTTCTGCGGTCTGAATCATCGAGATGCCATCGCTTGCGTTACGCATGCTCTGGCCTATCGACCTGATATCAGCCCTCATCTTTTCTGCAATTGCCAGTCCCGCAGCGTCATCGGCGGCATGCGTGATGCGCGTGCCGGACGACAACTTCTCGAGAGAAGATTGCAGTGCCTTGTTATTGATACCCAGACTACGCTGTGCAGCGATAGACTGAGTATTTGTATTTACTCTCAGACCCATACACACCCCCAGGTTGCACCACTCCATCTGCCGGACACACCAAGTCTGACAATTGAAGCGGCCTGCTGTTATAAATGGCAGGAATTTGCTGTACCCCTGCCAGGGACGGTGCTTGCCGGAAACTATTTCCGGTAAACATTTCCCTTTTCACCAACCATTTCGGTCAATTATTTGTTTTGCTTTAGATAAAAATAATCAACTATTATTTGATACATAACATCATGAGATTAAAGAAATATTTCTATATTTAAATCTTAATAATTATTTTATGACGCATAAATGACAGACTAATTTTGTAAAGATAGTTGTTCATATGATGAAGTCCTCCGACAAGTTTAATGAGTATTTATGACAATCCAACAGGCCACTACCAACCCGCTACTGATAACGGCCATACTTACCGCAATCGGCATTACCTTGTTTACGCTTTGGGAAGAATATTTTGAAAAATATGTTGATCACGTTACTGCGGATGATCCTGAATTTGACCGTTCCCGTGAACTCGGACAGATCAGATTTGCAGGACTGCTCGGGCTGATCGCACAAGGCACCATTTATCTGGCCAGCTCTGAAAGCAGGACAAGGCATCCCTGGTTCACGGTCGGATTGTTTCTTCTGGCGGTTTTTATTCAAAGTCAGCTTCAGTTCAAGGCCGAACGCAAGTTGCGGAAGCTCGAAGCCGGACAGGCAGGACATGCAGGTCTGCTGGGCAGGTCGGTTCTTGTCGCCGCCGGCGGAGTGGTCGGGTACTTTGCCTTCATTTATATATGCGCTATCGGGGCTTTTGTGGCCGCGCGCGCCCTGGGGGTCCCGCAGTGGGCCATGCTACTTTGCAGTGCGATAGGATTTGTAATCGGAATCCTCGGCGGGCTGGCAATTTCGTTTGCGCTTGCCCCGCGCCTGCTGCGTGCGACAATTTCCTGCGCCCCTCTTGAAGATCTAAAATGGCGCGAGCTTTTTGACCGCTCATTTGCAAGAGCCGGCATCAGGACGCCGGATTATTGGATAATCAACACCGGCGGATTCAAATTTTCCAATGCACTGGTTGCGGGATTTCAGGGGTTTGGCGCGGGCTTGTTCATAACACAATCATTGCTGCATAGTTGCGCGCCGGATGAGATCGAAGCCGTCATCATGCATGAAGTGAGTCATCTGAAGCTTAAACACATGCGCCAGAGGATGGTTGCAAGTTTTGTGAATATTCTTGCCACGCTTTTTGGTGCGACCACCCTGATAACAATGACGATGCTTTTTCTGCCGGCAATGAACGGGCTGATGATGCTGCTGGTCCCGCTTGCGGCATTTTTCATTCCATTTGCAGCCGTCAGAGGGCTTGTAAAAAAACAGGAAATTGAGGCGGATGCCCATGCAATCCTGAATCTTGGCGCCAAGACCGAGGCGCTTGCCTCCGCCATGCGTAAAATCGATGCAATGAATGATCTTTCAATTGATAGACACAAGGATACGAAAACCTACCCGTGGACTGAAAGCGGACACTCTTCGACCGAGGAAAGGATAATCATGCTCCGGCAGGAACTCGAACAGAGGAATTACAGTCCCATCTCTTATGAATTTCCATTCAAAAGCGCGCTCGGCACGACCATCTCTCTGGCGGCGATAATTCTTGTCGGGGCTTTTGTCACGATCAAAGGGACACAAATGGCCGGAACCACCGCGGCCGGTCGCGCGCCGGCAGCGGCTCCTGATACGAAAGTCCACGGCGGCGTTGTTGCCGGGGAGGATTCCTGTCCGTATAAATCTATTAAAAAGGGCAAAATAGACGTCATGCAGCTCAAGATGAAGGGCGGTAAATGCGCGGTAATGGTCAAGCCTTCATCGACAAGGCAGGACAAGCATAGAAGCTATAGCGTTTTTTCAAACGGCGCTTTTGTTGTATTCAATTCAACCGGCAGCGGCTCCGTGTCGTCGTCTACCGGGGCGAGAGCGTATTTCTTTTTTCCGAGGAAGGAACGCCCGTCTTTTGAAGAGATGACGACGGGTGAAATTGCGGTGCGCACTGTGGCGGGACAGATCATCAGATTTTCGCCGGTCTCCGGAAAAATCAGCTCGATGACAGGCGCTGCGTATTCGGAAGACCCGTCCATCAGCCTCCGGAATCGAGGCGGGGTTGAAATAAAATCATGTGATTGCCTGTGGCTGGATACAGGATGGCAAAAGGGCGAGGTTGCATATTCCAATCCAAGCGGGTCATCCACGTTCAGGGACAGATCCGGTTCTGCCTGTGCAGTAAAAAACAGGGAGATATTTGATCATGCGGGCGGAGAAGCGGTTCTAAAATACGAAACAAGCGACCGGCTCCAGGCATTTCTGTCCAAACGCTGCCCGAAGCTTGATATTTCCATGCTGGTCGTCGCGGCTGTCCGGACCGCTCCGGTGATGCCCGCAAACGAAGGCGCCGGCACCGCGGGCCGCGCCCGCTGAAATCATCTTGTCGTAACGTTTCCGCCTTCGATCATTGCTTCGGCGGAGAATTCACCCGGCGGCGGCGCAATGGCTGCCGGGGTCTTTGCCGCTGGTTTTGGGGGTGGCAAGGGCGTTTTTCCTGGCGGTGGCGGTGGCGGGACATAGTCGCCCGCTGGTGGCTGGGCGGTCGATGCCGGCGCACGTGCCGCTTCAGCGCCGGTTTTTGTCTGGCTTACGCTTTTTTCGTTTTCAAGCGCTTGGTATGTTTCAGTGTTGTTGGGGGCGGGTTCCGGCTCCACGGCTCTGGCCACTTCAGGAGCCGGGGATGAATCAGCCAGCGGCTCGGGCGAAGGCAGATATCCCACGGAGGTCTGCGGCGGCTGGGTGAGCGAGGGGTCATCGGCGGCCTTCACAAGGCCGTATTTGACAAGAACGCCCTGTCTGGATTCATCCGGCGGGCGAAGGAATCCGAGCGGATTCTCGGAAACAGCAACTTCTGATGCCACTTTCGGGGTCAACTCCACTTTTCTGAAAAAGACATATTCACTGTATCTTCTGTATCTGGTTATGGCCCATCTGAGGTAGCGCGAGTCATTATATTCAAGCAGATATGCGCGGGCCATGGGTGAAAGGAATAAATATGTATCAAGTACATTTTTTTGTTTTTCATCTATATAAATGCTGTTTTTGACGCCGTCTTCAAGCTGCACCAGCTTGCCGTAAAAACACCAGTGGTATTTGACGGGATCTGTCCGGATGAATTCGCGGGCCCCTTCCAGAAGTTCTTCCCTGCTGTCGGTCAAGTTGCGGAGTTTAATGTATTCCGCATCGCAGTCTTTAAGCGAGTCCGGCGACGGAGCTTCGGGTTCGGTAAAAATTGCAAGCAGATCCCCGTAATCAAGGCCTTCCGGATGATGAACTTTGACATATCCCGGAGGCGCAGGCGGGACCGGTGGCAGTGGATTGACCTGTGAAGATGAACAGCCGCCCCAGCCGATCAACCAGCCGGTGCCTACCGCGGCTACGAGCCCCAATGGGGAATATTTTGCCCGCATCAATGTTTTCCCTCGTTTTCATCTCGGCAAAAACATCCCGGCTCATGAATTTTTTTATCCATAACGCGGCGGGTATAAAAAAAAATCAAGCCAAACGCGTTTAAACCGAAAAGACGTATAAGAAGGAGCACTAGAGGACCGCTATGCGACTACCGGAAACAAAAGATCTGAAAAGAATCAGATATACGGCTGCCGCGGTCGCATTGTTTTTCTTTGCCCCCTTTACGGTTTTTGCAGCGGAGGCTTCGCAGGCCCAGCCGACACAACAGCAAAAGCCCGCAGCTCCCGTGCAAAGTGCGGACGGAAAAGTAGCGATGAGGAATTTTTACGAGGTATTGGACGATGTGCTCAGTGATTTTGAGTACGATCTCAAGAACGGACAGGTGCAGGGCCTGAAAGACATCGCGATCCGCAACGTCGCGCTGAGTGAAAACATACCTCCGTCCTTCAAGGCGCATCTTGAACTCCAGATCACCGAAAAAATCATGAAGAATACGAAGGCGAGAGTGATCCAGTGTCTTGCCTGCCGCGCGAAGAAGACCTCACTGAGCGGTGATAATGTGATAATCACATCGCCCGAAACAAATCCGATGGAACTCAGCCGCATCGCAAAAATTTCGAGCATCCAGCATTTCATGGATGTCGCGTTCTCGTACCAGCCGTCCGGAATGATACTTTCAATGTATATAGTGGAGCCGGAAGGTGGCGGCGTGATCTGGTCGCGGAGCTATAATTCCGAAGTATCCAGGGCATCCGCTTTCCGCCGGGGCGTGGATTACGCCCAGATAGACGAAACCCGCAAGATGAATGAATATGTGCCGGCCGTGCAGTACAGGCTTGCCATATATTATCTGTTTGAACCGGATATCGGGGGAATGGCCGGCAATCTGGGGGTTGGATTCAGAATGGTGGAGCGCTATGACAACCGCCACAAAGAAGTCGGTTTCGAACTGGATTATCTGAAAAACTCCTCGTCCCTTGTGTCGTCAGGAAGCTCAAAGGTGATTTTTACCGGATTCAATATCACCATGCTTTTCGTGCATTCGTGGAATTTCATCCCGCACGAGGAGAATTTCAATCTGATAAGGGGGAATTTACTGTTGGGAATAGGCGGCACTTATGCGTCCGGCTATATCGGCGGACTCATCAGGGCCAGTTATGAATGGCGTCTTGCAAAACACTGGACCTTCTCTACCGTGCTGGGCTACCGGCCTCCTTCGACCGAATTCATCTCTTCATCGAGCACTGGATCTTCGATCACGGGAGTAGAGGCGGGAATTGGAGTGAACTTCCTGTTCTGAGTGGAATATGAATAGAATAACGGTCATTCTGACAATCGGACTGGTGATGGCGGTGGGCAGCGGATGCTCGACGTTGAAGTCATGGTTTGCCGTAAACAACGCAAACTCGAAGAGCCACGCGCCGATCCATAATCCATTTGATACCTATTATGCGGGTATGGACAAAAAAGATATCATCACGCTGCGCACTAAAAAAGGTGACAGGTCGGTGGAGGTCGAGCTTCCGGCCTCGGGTCCCGAGATAAGCGAATTCATGATACCGGTATCTCCCGCGTTCAGGGACGGAAGATCGCCCGCATCAGTGGGTGATGCCGGCATGGTGGATGAGCGCTACAGGGAGCGCAGTCCGGGTGTCACGGACCGTGAGATAATCTCCCAGATGCCGCAGGCTTCGCCCGACAACGATGGCAAGCGTCGCGAGGTCGAGACAGGACTGGGCGTGATGCATTCGGAAGATGTCAGCTCGTCTGACGACAAAAGCTATCTTGCGCAGCTGGATCATGTGAAACAACTTTTTAAATATTCACGATATGAGGCCGCTCTTCTTGAGCTTGATGACATGCTCAGGTCGTATCCAACCGATCCCCGCTTGTACGAGATGCGGGGTACGCTTCTTGAGCGGACGGGCCGGATGGATCTTGCGGTCAAATCGTGGAACCAGGCGTTAAGGCTGGATCCCCAGAACCATCCTTTGCGCAAGTATGTTGAACGGAAACAACAGAAACGGAGTGTGGCGTCGCCATGAAGGCCGGATATTCTGCCTCAAGATGTTGGCTGGCACCCGTTATCGCGGGCATTGCGGCGATAACACTAACAAGCAGCAGCATGGTGCATGCGCGCGGCGTGATGAATGCCGTTGACGGCACCAAAAAGGATACCGAGAACAAGGTGCGCCTTCTGCTCGAACCTCTTTTTGACAAATATTGCCGGGAAGAATGCAAGCTCATGTCCGTTGCTGTGAGCATTGATGTCGCCACCCCGGACGAAATCGCCCCTGGCTTCAATGATCTTGACCCGAGGGGCGCAATCGAGCTGGCTCCGTCCGGCGCATCGGTCAAGATACTGATTGATGACAAGGTCGGATCGGTATCGCGCACGAAACTTCTTGAACTTGTCAGGCAGTATCTTGATACGCTGGACTTTCCGGTAAAAATTGAAACACAGACAACGCATTTTCCGCAGCCAACCGCCACGGCCGGCAAGGTTGTCGAGCTGCGAGAGCGCGTGACGAAACGGTTCAAGGATTCGCTCGAAGAGCTTTTCAGGCAGTTTTGCCCCGACCAGTGCATGCTTGCGGATTATACCTTGTCCACCGAA
>MEQJ01000042.1:0-1149 GCA_001770165.1 Bdellovibrionales bacterium RIFOXYD1_FULL_53_11
ACGCCACGCGGCTGCTCCTCACCGCCGTAAGGGGTGGCAAAAATTACGACGCGATCCGCAGCGAGTTAAGCAGGAACAAGGAATACAAGGACCGGACAAACAACGTCTTTTTGTTCCCGGATGAAGAGGATTACAAAACCAATATCGGCCAATACGTGGCAACCCCGGTCAAACTCAAAATCACGATGACCGAAAACGGCCGACCGTATAATCTGGATGTTGGAAGGTGAGCAAATGCAAGGAGCGCCTCAGAAACAAGGAGTTTTCCGGAAACACCGAAAAGCAATCATGGGCATCGGCCTGCTGGCATTGCTATTGGCATTGCCCTTTCAATCAATCGCGCAAGACCGCAGATGCGATTCGAAAACCCGCTTTGTCTTTGTAAACGGCGGCGACACGCCGACAAGCAACTACATTTTCCACGAACAGGACCTCTACGGCTTTTACTCCAATCTGGCATGCAATCCGAAAAATGCCGCCATCTTGAACGGTGGCGGCGACAAGACGCAAATTGTAGACCTGACAAGCACGGGCCAGTTTGTCCGCGACTCCGGCGAACGGCTGAAACTGTTTCCATCCTGGCTCGCCGGAAAAAAAATACCATTTCAAGCCGCCAATGCCGCCTCGCTCAAAAACGCCATTACCTCAATTCCCGTCCGCAGCCGGTCCGTAACCATGTTCTTCGGCGACCACGGCGGCGCCAGCGGCCCTTCGCTTTGGGACGGAGCCTTTCCGTCCGGTGACCTGTTCAAATTGAAAAACCGTTTTTCCGCGTCCACGCTCGTAAGAAGCATTCACATACACTGCCATTCGGGCGCATCAATCGTGCCCGAAAAAAGAGTGCTTCCAACAACCACGCGGAAGCTCATGAAATTCCTGGACACCAACTACCCGCCCAACCGCTGCGGCCTGGGGCTGAGCCGCGGTGACGAACTCGGACAGTATCTTTCATACACAAACAATTACGACAATAATTACTGGGGCAATCTTCTTTCCAAAACAAGGAACAAATCCATCGGATCAATCAAAAACCTTCTGCGCCAGAAGGCGAATCTCCTGCCCTCCCCGGTTTCGACCAGCGATTATCTGGTGATGGACCTTCACAAATTCATCGGTCCGGGCAAGGCGCCGCCAGCCGGCTCCGGCTGC
>MEQJ01000042.1:1179-6098 GCA_001770165.1 Bdellovibrionales bacterium RIFOXYD1_FULL_53_11
CCGGCGCCGGGGCTTTCGCAAAACGCCGTCAATTTGAACGCGGCACTATACGGCGACACCGCTTTGCACGAAAAAGCGATTGCCAGCCTGACCGCTGAATATTCCGCCATGCATGCGCTTTTTTTTGAATACGTGCAGATCATGGGGGAATGGCGGGAAGAGTTCGTCAAGAAACAATTTTCCGCCTTTTACAAGGACTATCTGGCCAAAATGGCCGGCTTCGAAAAAGCCCTCTCCAAAAAAGCCTGCGGAGACAAAGCCCTTTCACCTGCGGCCTTCGAGGACATCGCGGCCAGGAAAAAGGCGCTGCATGCGCAATACACTGCAATTATCGCGACAACCGCGGACAGTCCGGCCGCCATCAATCATCTCAAGGGGCTCGCGCCCGAATGGCTGAAAAAAAATTCGAGCCGGTATCCGCTGGCATTCAAAAAAACAAATCCGCAAACACTGCTGAAGGACGGCCTGAGGAGCCTGCACGCGGCGCTTGATGCGGCAATGAACGAAAACCAGCAGAAAAGAAAATCGCATTTTCTGAGCCTCGTGGCGCTGTACCGCAAAAAAGTGGAGACATGGCTCGCAAAACCCGGAAACAGAAAGTTGAAGAAAAGATATGCAAATATCATTGCCTGCGAAAACTCCCGGCTGGACTAGGCGCCTTGCGCCGGTACTGCTGGCCGCGCTTGTCCCGCTGGCCGCTTACGCCGCCGACGGCGCCACCGCCACCGGCATCCTCCCCAACCCGGCTTGCGGCACCTACGACGTCACGGGCACGTTGGGACAAAGCACAAGCGGCACCTTCATTCTTACCATGAACAAACATTCAAATCCGTTCGAACTCGTGGTCCTGGGCGGAAGCATCAAGGACAAGCTCGCGAAATCCGGCAGCCGGGTCAAAGCCGTCATCTACATGCCAAAACCCATCACCTCGGGGGAAGAAACCTTTGTCTTCCTGCAGAAATTCGTCCCGCTCGCCGAAAACACCGCAGGCAGCGACGGCATCCGGCTTGTCAAAAAAGAAAAATGCGCCATGATGGAAAGATACCTGGCAGACCGGCAATAACGCACAAAGCATCGACCGACAGGAAAGGAACACAAATAATGGATCACCCCGGCAATCAACCCGCCATCTGCGGCAATGAACAGGCGATAGAAGAAGCCATGAACCGGGCAACGCCGGTCTTTCTTCCGGAAACAAACCTCCGGCTCGAAAAAATCCAGTCGTGCTTTGCGGTGGCGCTGCACATGCACCAGCCGCTCATACCGACCGGAGAGGGCGGCGAACTGATCAGCAACCTCGACAACATGTTCAGGACAGGCGACGAGTACAACGCCGGCGTGTTTGCCGACTGCTACGGCCGCTGCGGATCACTGGTGCCGGAGCTGGCGGGGGCCGGGCACAATCCGCGCGTGATGCTCGATTATTCGGGACAGCTCCTGTACGGACTTGCAAAAATGGGTAAAAAAGACGTCCTTGACCGCATGCGCCCGCTGGCCTGCGACCCCGCAATGCGCCGCCATGCCGAGTGGCTCGGCACCATGTGGGGACATGCCGTCGCGCCGTCGACCCCCCCGCCGGACTACAAGCTGCACATGCGCGCCTGGCAGCACGAATTCGCCGCGCTCTACGGCCTGGACGCGCTCGCTCGGGTCAGGGGTTTTTCGCCGCCCGAGATGCACCTGCCCAACCACCCGGACGTTTCGTACGAATACATCAAAGCGCTGCGCGACACCGGCTACCGCTGGCTCCTCGTGCAGGAGCACACCGTCGAGGCCGCCGAAGGCTCCAACTTCAATGACCGCCACATCCCCTACCGCCTCATGGCAAAAAACTCACAGGGCGAAGAAGTCTCGATCATCGCGCTCATAAAAACCCAGGGCTCGGACACCAAGCTCGTGGCGCAGATGCAGCCGTATTACGAGGCAAAAGGCCAGAGCCCGCGCACCATAAGCGGCATCAGCATCCCGCCGATCGTCACGCAGATCGGCGACGGCGAGAACGGCGGCGTCATGATGAACGAGTTTCCGCCGTGTTTCAAACAGACGATGGCGCAGGTCGGGACCGGAGGCACGGTGGCCGTGAACGGCACCGAATACATAGAGCTTATTGAAAAAACCGGCCTGACCGGCGACAAGCTCCCCGCGCTCCGGCCCGCGGGACAGGGCTTTGTACTGTCGCGCATAAAAACCTGGGCGCCGGGCGCGGCGGAAAAAGCCATTGCGGAAATCAAAAAAGAAAATCCAAATTTCGCAATGGACGGCGGCTCCTGGACCAACGACCGGAGCTGGGTGAGCGGCTACGACAACGTGCTTTCGCCCATGAACAAGCTGAGCGCCGATTTTCACACGGCGTTCGGCCCGTCACCGGACACCCGCGACGGGCGCTACCAGGAAGCGCTCTTTTTGCTGCTGACGTCGCAGACAAGCTGCTTCAGATACTGGGGGCAGGGCGCGTGGACGGATTATGCAAAAACCATCATCGCCCGCGGCGACGCCTTGATGCGTGCTCGTGCCTGAGATCGCTGAACCACTTTCCGGCGGGCGCGGGCTTGAAATCACGCAATTTATCAAGCAACTCCGCCGGGTCCGCGGCGCTCTGGACCAGTTCGCGGTGTTCCTTGCGGATGAACTTCTGATCAACCGCATGATCCAGGAACTCAAGCAGCCCGTCATAATAACCGCCGACATTCAAAAGCCCGCACGGCTTTGAAAGGATCCCGATCTGCGAAAGCGTGAGCACCTCGAAAAGCTCATCGAGCGTTCCGAAACCGCCCGGCATCGCGATGAAAGCGTCGCCAAGCTCTTCCATCATGCGTTTGCGCTCCTGGATGGTCGGAGCCACGCGCAGGTCCTTGAGCCCCTTGTGGGCCACTTCCTTTTCAAGCAGCGTGGAGAGCATCACGCCGATGACCCCGCCGCCGCCATCGAGGAGGCGGTTTGCAAGGACCGACATGAGCCCCACGTCCGCGCCGCCGTAAACAAGAGTGAAGCCGCGCTCAAGCATCACGTCGGCAAGCTTCAGGGCCGCCGTCTCGTATTCCGCCAGACGCCCCGGATTGGATCCGCAATAAACACAGATTCTTTTCATAGGTGATTTTCCGGTACAAGTTCCACAAACATGATTATAGTATCCATTACTACTTATGGAAAAAATTTCCAGCGACGTTTTAAAAAATGATCTGGTACGCGCCCTGACAAAAGCCGCGCGCGCGGCCGGCGCGGTCCTCATGCATTACCGCAGCCGCGCACTCAACATACGCCGCAAAAGGGGCGCCGGCATCGTAACCGACGCCGACTGCGGGGCCGAACGCTCCGCCATGCGCATACTCCGCGAGGCGCGGCCCGGTTTTTCAATTCTTACGGAAGAATCCGCGCCACGCGCGCGGCCGGGCGCCGAAGGCCGGTGGATAATGGACCCGCTCGACGGCACCACCAATTTCGCGCATGGTTTTCAGTTTTTCTGTGTATCGATCGCCGCAGAGATCGACGGACGCATCATGGCCGGCGTGATCTACCAGCCCGTCACCGGCGAACTCTACTGCGCCCTGCGTGGCGGAGGCGCCTGGCTCGACGGAAAGCGCATGCGTGTTTCCGGCACCAACCGCCTTGACGACGCACTTCTTTCAACGGGGTTCAGTTACAAGCATCGCAACAAAAGCCTCCTTGGTGTCGAACTTGGATCTTTTGAACGCATGAGCCGCGCGGCAGGCGGCATACGACGCGCCGGAAGCGCCGCGTTAGATCTTGCTCTCACAGCACGCGGGGTTTTTGACGGATTCTGGGAGCGGAATCTTGCGCCCTGGGACGTTTCCGCCGGCGCACTTCTGGTGATGGAAGCCGGTGGAATGGTGACGGATTTCTCCGGCAAACCATTCGACCCCTTTGCCCGCCGGATTATCGCATCAAACGGATCGCTTCATAGAAAAATGCTGCACCGCATTTAATTTTTTACAACTGTTTTGTCGCGGCATTTGACACATCTTTTCCTGTCCCATTAAAATGTAAGAAGGATGTCAAAGACCCAGGAGGGGTCCAGTATATGAATTCATGGATATACTTGTTTTCAAAATTCACCACCGAAGCAATGCTGTTCGAAGGGCTTTTCATCTGCCTTCTTTGTGCCGGTTACACGGCATTCTGGATAGTCAGAAAACGAAAGCGCGGTGCGCTCGACAAGGAAGTTCCTTCGACGGTTGTCAAAGGCTACCTCAATGAACTTATCTTTGATGCCGAGCAACTCAGAGCGCAGCTCTTCGGACTGCTCGCAGGAGCCGGCTTCCAGGGACGGCAGCTTCCGGTCATGACCGCTGCAAGCGCGGCCATGGCGGGAGATCCGGAACTTTCACAAAAAATATCCGAACTCGAAGGAAAAATCGCCGCCCAGGATGCCGCCATGAAAGCCCTTCTCGGCGAGAAAGACAAAATCCAGAAAGAACTTGCGGCCGCCCAGGCGGCATCCAAGAACATCGCCGCCGGACCAGCCGCCAACAGCGCACAGCTTGCCGAAATGCAAGCCAAAATCCAGCTCCTCGAAGGGAAGCTGTCGGAATACAGCGTAATCGAAGACGACCTTGCAAACCTGAAGCGCCTGCAGCAGGAAAATATACAGCTCAAGGGCGCGCTTGGAGGCAAGGCCCCGTCGGCGTCTGCCGCTGCGGAAGCGCCGGCCACCACGGAAGCGTCGGCTGTGGAAACGTCGGCCGCCACGGAAGCGCCAGCCACTGCTCCGGCAGCCGCTGCTCCGGCTCCGGCTGCAGAGCCTTCGTTCGAAGGACTGGTAAGCGCAGTGGAAGAAACCATACAGCAGCCGACCGCAGAAGCGCCGGCAGCAGCCGCACCAGCTGCGGAAGCGCCGACCGCTGCTCCGGCAGCAGCCGCTCCAGCTGCGGAAGCGTCGGCAGCTCCGGCAGCCGCCGCTC
>MEQJ01000042.1:6117-18614 GCA_001770165.1 Bdellovibrionales bacterium RIFOXYD1_FULL_53_11
GAATTCGAGAAGATGCTCAATGCGTGACCGGATCGCAGTTGCAACATTCATGATCATTCTTGCCGGAGCATCCGCCCCGGCATCCACGCCCGGACATGCGGCAAACCAGGCGTCGATACTTGCCGCAGTAAAACAAGACATCAAGCATCGCAACTCATCCTCGCTGGACGCGCTGATCAGCGGCTGGGAAACAAAATACGGGGCACACGGCGCGCTTCCGCTTCTTCAAATCGCGCTCGACACACATGCACAGGACACCGATCGTTTTGTCGCCCTTATGGGCGCAGCCAAACTGGGCGGCAAGGGTACGCTGCCTTCCGTCGTCAAGCTGCTCAAGGACCGCTCCTGGATGCTCCGAAGCGGCTCCCTGCGCATACTCCGGACCCTTGCGGACAGGGAAACCGCAAAATCCGCCCTGCCCCTGCTGAAAGATCCGGCGCTTGTTGTGCGGAGCGAAGCCGTTGTGACCATCGAAAAACTGGCCCCGGAGGGCGCACCCGAGGCATTGGTGGAAGCGATCAAGGACGGCGCCAACTATCGCGGCGGCAAGGCCCAGTGGGTTCCGCAAAAAGCCCTCGCAGCACTTGTTTCACTCAAGGCCGTGCATCTGGTCGGAAAACTGCTGCCTCTCCTTGAACACAAATACGATCCGGCGCTCCAGGCGCTGGCCGCAAGAACAATCAGTATCCTTAAAAACCTAAAGCCGTCCCCCCAGCCTGTGCATGATCGCAATTCGTCATAGGGCAAGATAGCTGATCTGGCTCGCAAATTGCTCTTATGCCGACTGATGAAGCTGGGGATTTCAAGCCGATTGCCGGATAAATGTCATTACAAGAGCTGCCCAACCCGAGTATGACGAGCTTTACCGCTACTGCGATGTACTGCTCAAGGAAGAAAGGAAAGGACATGCTGCGCACTTGCTACAAGGCAGGAATAACCCGGTTTTTCATGAATTTTCCAGACCTCCGGAATCCTGACAAGCTGAACGCAATGCGAGCATCCCAATGACGACATGAAAAAATTAAAATTTTCGCCAGGCGTCACGTCTGAATCCTTGCATTCAATGACCATCCAGGGATTTCCATCATTTGTGATTAGAAAATCAATTTCGCATTTCTCCTTGTTTCGTAAATAGTACATTTCAAAATGCCCGCGCCCTGTATCCGTCCAGTAGTCGTAAATGCCTTTCAGTGTCTGCTTCCATTTGACGGCCTTGTGAATTTCATCGAAAACAAAGACGGGGGATTTTTCGTTTTCTTCAAATTTGACAGAGCTTTTTGGTTCCTTCACCCATGCGCGCCTGAACTCGACATCATCCCAGTTGTGGTACTTGCCAGAACCACGTTCATCCAGAATATGCTTGGCAAGATATGTTTTTCCGCTTTGCCTCGGACCAGAGACGAATGCCATTTTTCCTCTAGCCAAAGCCAGCCGCTCTATGTCTTTGTAAATATAACGTTTTTTCATTCTTAGACCGTTTTACGATCAGATGCGAAAACGGTCATACATGCTCTTTTACATTGGTATTGTGGGTGATGAATATGCCCTGAGGTGGCTCTTCTTCCCCTTCTGGCATGATAACCTGGGCATTTTGGCTTTCGAGTCGTAGCAGTTAACCGCTGGGCTCGCCTTTTTTACTCAACATGCACAGGCTAGGGGGACGGCTTATGAATTATACATATAATAATATTGCAACTTATATTGACATTAATCTAACGGCAGTATTATTATGTATTATGAGTGTGAAACTCGGACATTTTGAATGGGATCCGTCTAAAGATAGCGAGAATAAAAGAAAACACGGATTGTCATTTTTAGATGCGGCACAAGCATTTTCTGATCCAAACAGAATTTTAACTATCGACGAAAAACATTCGCAAATTGAGTCAAGAATGTTTTGTTTGGGCAGGGTAGGTACAGAGGTGGTTACGGTTAGATTTACTTATAGAAATAATATTATTCGAATTATTGGTGCTGGTTTCTGGAGAAAGGGAAAGAAATTTTATGAAAAAGAAAACAGATAGTCTTATGCCTGTCGGCAGACTTATTAGAGTTACAGATGATTTTTTGCCATCACCGGATGCGCTAGCTTTAGATGAAAACAAGGTAAAAGTTACTATTGTGCTTGATAAATCGACAGTTGTGCAATTCAAATCACTTGCTAAAAAATATCATGCAAAATACCAGAGAATGATGAGAGAAGTACTTAAGGGTTATGTAAAAAAATACGCATCATTGTTATGATTCATTTGAATTAGCTACGACTTGATCTGACACTTCTACTAGTACCTCCGCAAATTCCGGCAAAAATCAAGCCGCGATACTAGCGAGACGATTTCCGTTTTTTACCCGGCTTCCGCGACGGCACCATGGCTTTCATAGCCGTCTCTATCTGTTCGATGGACTGTTTGTGGGCCAGCACGGTATTGGTAACCTGTCCGAGAAGAGTTTTGACCTGGGTCATGTCACTGCTCATTGCCTTGAGCTGCGAATCAAGTTTCTGAACCGTCTTTGCCTGCTCCGCATTTTTTGCCTGGAGCTGGTCGAGCTGCTGTTGCATCGCCTGCTGTCCCGGACAGCTCGGCATGCTGATGCCCAGGAACATGAAAGCCGCCACCAACGCCACCGCAAGATTTCTTCCAGTCATTTCATTCGCCCCCTGTTATGATTCCATTCTAGAACATGAATTTCTTGTTGGCTATATTTGTAAGCACCGCCACAGCCAGTACTGCGGTGACCAGGGCGGACCCCCCGTAGCTCATGAAGGGCAGCGGCACCCCCACAATCGGCAACATCCCCATGACCATCCCCAGATTGATCACTATATGCCAGAAAAACATCATGAGCAGCCCGAGCGACAGCAGGATACCGAATTTGTCGTGGGACTGGTGGGCCACCGAGAGCCCCCCCATCATGAACGCAAGATAGAGCGCAAGCAGTATCACACAGCCGACAAAACCGCGTTCCTCGCTGAAAACCGAAAAGATGAAATCCGTATGATGCTCGGGCAGGAAATTCAGCTGGCTCTGCGTCCCCTTGCGATAACCCTTGCCGAAAAGCTTGCCGCTTCCGACGGCCACCATCGACTGGATGGAGTTGTAGCCGGACCCCCGGGGATCCGCCTGCGGATCAATAAACGATATGAGGCGCTGCCGCTGATACGGTCTCAAGGCGAATTTGTAAGCAACCGGCATTGCCACGGCGACACAAACAGCAATCATCATCAGGGTCCGGCCCTGGATTTTTATGAACAGGAACATGCTCACGCCGATCAGCATCATGATAAGCGCCGTACCCAGATCCGGCTGCATCATTGTAAGGCCGACCGGCACGGCTACAAGCACCGTCGGCAACAGCAGATCCCTTAGCCCGTATCCGCCGATGGTCCGGTCGGTTTCGAAATACTTGGCCATGCAAATGATAAGCGAAAGCTTCATGAACTCGGACGGCTGGATATGAAAAAAACCAAAACCGATCCAGCGTTTTGCGCCCAGGGACGACTTGCCGACGAACAGCACCGCCACCAGCAGCAGGAGATTGGCAAAATAGATAAGATATGCCAAACGTGAAAAAAGCGAATAATGAACAAGCAGGACAAGTCCGGTCGCGGCCAGCGCGGTTACAAACCAGACAAGCTGGTGCTTGTACAGGCCAAGCGACTTGTCCTGGACCGCCGTGGCACTGATCAGATTCCACATGCCTATCCCGAAAATAGCTATTTCCAGCAGGATCAGATTCCAGTTGAATTTTTTCAGTTCCTCTTCGTACATCCCGGTACGCGAAGTATTTTCGTCGAGCGGAGCGGGGCTTTCCATTGATGAGTGCGTCATGGCTGTTCACCTCCTGCGTCGGCATCGTCGGCATCCACGGGCTCCTTTGGTGGAGCCGTCGTGCGGGAGTTTTCAAAATCGTCGTTGGCGACAATATCCTCGTTCTCATTGACGGGTTTTGGGGGAATCCCGACCGGTTTTGCCTTGGACTTGAGCCTGGCGGCAAGCACCTTTTCGCCATAAATGTCCGGGTAGTATTTTTCGAGATACGTCTTGATGACCGCCTTGGCCACGGGAGCCGCGAACGTCGCCCCGTGACAGGCATGTTCACCGATGACGGCAACCGCGATGACGGGGTTGTTTGCCGGCGCAAATCCGGCATACATCGCATTATGGCGCTCGCGAAACTTCATGGATTCGCACTTCTGATAGATCTTGTCGGCGGCAATGCGGATGACCTGTACCGTCCCGGTCTTTCCAACAAAGTCCATGCCGGGCAGCTTTGACCAGAACCCCGTCCCGTGAGGGCTGTTGACGGCGCCCCAAAGCCCCTGCTTGACCAGCTCATATGTTTTTGCCGACAATCTCGTCTTGTCCAGGGCCTCGGGCTTGAATTCCTTGAGCACCTGGCCCCCGAAGGATTCGATCTCCTTTACAATGAAGGGCCGGTAGAGCGTGCCGCCGTTGGCAATGGACGCATAAAGATTTGCAAGCTGCAACGCCGTGACGAGCACAAAACTCTGGCCTATGGCAACCGTAACGGTTTCGCCGGCGTTCCACGGATCGCCAAAACGCTTCTGTTTCCATTGCTCGGTGGGAACGAGTCCCGAGGCCTCGCGCGCGAGATTGATCCCGGTCTTGCGCCCGAGCCCGAGATGCAACGCCCATTTTGCGATGTCATCGACGCTCTTGAGCTTCTGCGACACCCGGTAGAAAAACACGTCACAGGACTGGGTGATGGCGCTCACGACATTCATCTCGCCGTGGCCGCGCTTTGAATGGCAGTGATAAACGCGGTTGCCCACGCGGATGGACCCGGTACAGCGGAACTTGGTGTTCTCGTCAATGACGCCTTCTTCAAGACCCGCTATCGCGGTAACGACCTTGAATACCGAGCCCGGCGAATAGTGGTCCTGGAGCGTCTTGTCCCTGAGCGGATTGTTTTCATTGGCCAACAACTTGTTCCAGAGCACGGGGGATATCCCGCGCGAAAACTCGGTCGGATCGAACGACGGACGCGACACCATGGCAAGAATTTCGCCGTTTCGGGGATCGATCGCCACAACCGATCCGCTCTTGTCGCCAAAGGCCTTTGTGATTGCGAGTTGCAAATCCTGGTCAATCGTAAGTATGAGATTTTTTCCGGGCACCGCGGGCTTTTCAATGGCCGCCCCGAGCACCCTTCCCTTCCCCCGCTCCAGTTTCACGCGGCCGAGCGCATCCACTTCCACCATTTTCTCGCCGTCGATTCCGCGCAGCGTCTCTTCCATGCGCTCCTCAAGGCCGGATTTCCCCTTGTTGTCGCCCAGCTTGTACTGGCGGCGCCCCATTTTGTTCAAACGCGGAATTTCCGTCTGGCTCACCTCACCGATGTACCCGAGAAGATGAGCCGCAATATCGCCATAGATGTTTGTTCTCTTGATTTCCTGCTCGACCTGCACGCCGGGCATGTCGATCTTCCAGGATTCAACGGAGGCGACCTCATCGCGCGTCAGATCGACCTTTATCTTGACGGGCATGAATGACGGCTGCGTCCTGGCCTTGTCAAGCTTGTTCTTGATTTCCTGGTCACTCATGTGAATCAGCTTTGCAAGCTGATGGATCACGCGTTCCGACTGTTTTGATTCCTTGAGGTACTGCGGAATGATCTCAAGATCAAAAGCCGGACGGTTGTCAATCAGCAGCGTGCGGTTGCGGTCGAAGATCATCCCGCGCGGGGCGGCAATCTTGACGCGCTTCAGATGGTTTTCCATCGAAACCTGCCTGAGCTTGTCGCCCTGCAGGATTTGAAGATGGACAAGACGTCCGAGTATTATTATGAAGCCGATGAAAAGCGCGGCATATAGATATTTGAAACGGTCCTGGTACTCGCGTATCTGCTCTTCCTGCCCGAGAAAAGCCATTTACAGGCCCTCCCCGTCAAGCTGCAGCTCGTCTTCGAGCATCTGCCGGGCCTTTTCATTCTTGAAGGTGATCCAGTCGAACCTTTCCATTGCCTTGAAAACCCACACGCCCAGGATGCCCTCCATGACCGCCCCGGGAAACAGGAACATCAGCATGTGCCGCCACTGCTGCGCGCCGGCCCCGAGAAGATGAAGTACGGTCACATAAGAAAACTTCCATAATATCGACGAACACAGCGTCGCAATTATAAGCGAAGAGATGCTGGGGATGATGAAAAACCGCGAAGCCGCACGAAGGCCGAGATAAACCGCCATGTAACAGCAGAGGAACAGGCCCTGCGGCGCTGAGGTATGGATTTCTGCAACATTTGCAAAAACAAGCGTCAGGATGCCGCCTTCGATGAAATTGCGGCGAAGCGCGCACCAGATCACGGCCAGCAGGATGATATCAGGCTGGAGATAATTGAGAGGATACAAGGCAAAAAGCGACGTCTGCACCGCAACACCGGCAACCACCATGAAAAAAAACACAACCGGGTTGAGAATTCGAAGAATGAGTTTAAACATCCGTCAGCGTGCGGGTGACCACCAGCACCTCTTCAAGTTTGGAAAAATCAACGCTCGGCCTGATCTCCACCTCCTGTGTTATCCCGAACGGCTTGCGTTTGACCTTCGAGACCGCCCCCACCGGGACGCCCTTGGGGAAAATCCCGCCCAGCCCGCTCGAAATCAGGACGTCACCCGGCTCGATGTCGTCGGTACGCAGGGCGAACTTGAGCTGGCAGACGTCATCGGTCATCCCCTCGACAATGCCGCGCGCCCTCGATCGCTCCACAATCGCATCCACCGCCGATAGAAGATCCAGAATGGTCACGATATCGCTTGTATTTTTTGTCGTCCTCATCACGCGGCCGACAACTCCTTCGTTCGTCACCACGGCCATGTCCTTGTGTATTCCGGAACTTTCGCCGCGGTTGATCCGGATCGCCCTGAATTCAGTTGAAACATCCTTGGCGATGACTCTTGCAAGAACGGTATCAAGCCTGAACTTTTCCTGGAACTGCAGCATCTTCCTGAGACGCGTATTTTCGTGCTGGGTTTCCCGGAGGCTTGCGATCGAGTTCAGGAGCTTGCGGTTTTCTTCGAGTAATGCGAGGTTGTCCCTGCGGGTGTTCCAGAGAAAAATGTAATTCTGGAAACCGCTGACCAGCTGATCGAGCGTCCAGGTTATCGCCGACTGCAGGGGCGAAGTCACCGCAAGGATGGCACGGTCGTATATGCGATAATCGCGCTCCCTGCGCGTTGCGGTATCAATCGCGACGATCGGGATCAGCAGGAAGAAAAAAAGCGTTATATAGAACCGATACTCTTTTAAGTATTTGATCATACGACTTTAAGTTGTATCGTAATGGCTAAAGGAGAGGAAATCAAATGCTGAGCAAGATGAGAACAAAATTCGGCCCGATCCTCGTTGGGATCATCATCGCCTTCATCGCCTTCGTATTCGTGTTTTACGGGGTTTTCAATCCACGCTCCACGCGCGGTTTGCATGAGGGATCGGTCGCCGGCACGGTCAACGGCGATTCAATAACGCTTTCCGAATTCAGCCGGGAGCTCGGCCGCCGCATGGACATGCTCCGCAGCATGGGCGGCGGCAAGATAACCGAAGCCCAGATCAAAAGCATGCGCATCCGCGAGATGGTTTTCAGCGAACTCGTCAACCGCAAACTCATGCTGCAGGCAGCCATCAAGGAAGGGATGCAGGCAAGCGATGAAGAGGTGCGCGACCGCATCCGCGAGATGGATGTATTCCGCAAAAACGGCGCTTTTGACGCCGACACCTACAAGCGCGTACTTGAGGCAAACAATTTTTCTCCGACCGGTTTTGAAAAATCCATGCGTGAAGACGTGACGCTGCAGGGCTGGAACGGTTTTTTCCGCTCACGCGTCCGCATCGCCGAGGAGGAGATCAGGCGGGAGTTTATCAGCTCGGAGACAAAACGGGATATCAAATACGTTCTTTTGACGCCCGAAACCGGCCGCAAAGGGGGCAAGATCCCCGAAAGCGAAAAATCCACCAAGGTTGGCAGGATCAACGAAGAGCTTGCCGGGAAGGTCCTCCAGACGCTTGCAGCAGAGAAGGCGTCGGACGCAAAGGTAAACGCCATCCTGAAACCTTTCGGCGTCGAGGTCAAGACCACGGGCCCGGTCGCGCGGCAGGCGGCCTTTCTCCCCTCGGTCGGCGAGGTAAAGGAGCTTGTTGCCGACGCGTTTTCAGTAAAAAACCCCATTTTTCCGGCAAACGGCGGCAAGGCAAAAAAATATTCCGTGCCGGCCGGAATCATTGTGGCGCTTGTGACGGCCGCGCAGAATCCGGATATGACAAAATTCGATCTTGCGCGCGAAAAGCTGCAGGACCGGCTTGCCCAGCGCAAGGAGCGCGAGATGTTCGACGTGTTTCTCAAGCGCCTTCATGAAAAGGCGAAGATCGATCCCAATCCGGACGTTATAAAAGGTCAAGGGGAAGAAGAGGGAGCATCCGCCTCTGGGGGCGACTAATGGAAATACCGCTTGCCGGGGCGGCAGGCTCGTCCCATATTTTGGCAGTTATATGGGGTTTGTTCGTATTTTTTTCGCTATCGGGCTATGGCTTGCTGTTTTCACGATGGCTTGAGAAACGTGGCGGACGGCATTTCACCCCGTTTTTTTATCCAATCATCGGATTTGCCGTTTCACTCCTTGCAGGAGGAATTCTGAATGTCCTGCGGATCGCATATGCGCCGGTTGTTCTTGCATATGTCATCGCGGGATTCGTAGCTCTACTCAGCATTCTTGCAAAACACTTCAGGGACAAAAAAACATTACTGCCTTTATCCGGCACATCCGTGCCAGTCCTGCTCCTGTTCTTGTGTCTGGCGACGCTCAGATTCCTCGGCTCTGGAATGGACCCCGGCATCAATATGCATGATGATGCATATTCGTATATCGTTTTTCCAGGACAAATGCTGCAAAACGGCGTTTTCGGAATGGATATATTCGCGACCAGACGCATGGAATCTGCAATGGGATCTGGATATTTCATCCAGGCTTTCCAGCAGGTGCTGCTCAATCCTTCATTTTCCAACATCATAGAACCCGGCGTGACGGGTCTTATCCTGTTTTCCACGGCGATGGGTGTTGCAATCCGGTGGAGGATGGGTTTGATAGCGCAGGTTTTTCTGGGATTTCTTTGTTACACGGCTGAATTCGCCATCCACAAGGGAAATACCACCAGCATTACGGGCGCAAGCGCCTTGATGTTCTTTTTGCTGCATATTTGTACGGATCAGGACGGGAAGAACGACAACCTGCTTGTAGCGCTGATTGCAAGCGGAATCTTCACCCTCAAATCGACCCTGGTACCTCCAGTGGTGACAGTATCGACGGTTTTCTATGTGTCCCGCTTTTTATATAATCGTTCAAGAACTGTCGTGTTTGACGCCACAAAAGTGGCGCTGCTCACTTTTTTAATGATTCTGCCGTGGATGATTCTTTGTTACCAGGCTTCCGGAACTTTACTGTTCCCGGTTTTCGGCCGGGGCATGCATGCATCTGCATTCAATCCAGACTGGGTTCTCCACGGCGAAATGGATTCCAGGATGATCATGGTTTTCGTTTCAGACCTTCTTAAATTCAAGTATTCCTTCTGCATCCTCGTCTTCGTGTCGTTTTTTGTTGTTCCTTTTTTTGGATGTGCGCCAAGGCGTAAAATCCTCGGTCTGGTGCTTGTTGCCGCCGTATTTCTCGCTGTTTCGATTTCGTCATACTATTCCGCTTCGAGCGGTATCGAGGCCGTAAGATATAGCGCGCCTGTCATGTTTGCCTGCGTACTCCTGTGCTACTGCATCGCTTTTGCAAATACCGTTTTTCAGACGAAGACGATCGACGTCAGAATTGCAAATTTACGACTCCCGGTCACAGCCGTCATGCTGATCTGTTTTATCCTGATCATGTCAACGATCAGGGATTTGAGGCCCGGAAAACTGTTCAAACACTTCAAGGCCAATCTGCATGAGATTTCGCGCTACATCATACCCGACAGGGATCGGGCATATATGGCCGAAAAAAAGCGTCTTGCCGGGCTTCAGGCAATGATTCCGGAGGGCTCCACGATACTGGTCAGGATGAGAATGCCGTTCCTGATGAATTTCAGGAGCCACAGGATTTTTGTGCCGGACTGGCCGGGCGCGAACGGACCCGCACCCGGAATTCCATCCTTCCAGGGGCCCCGGGCACTGTTCAATTATCTGAAAAACGCGGGCATCCTGTATGTGATGTATGACTATGCAAGCGAAGCCGGATTTTCATACGAGATATTCAAGGGCCGTCTGGCTCCGTATTTCCATTTGAGAGTGCGGACCAACGCGAGATACACGTTCGACTTCCAAAAATCGCTGTCTGAATTCAGACGCATCAAACCGCCGTTTTATGACGATTCCGAGACCATGATCGTGAAACTGTAACCGGAAAAACAGATCACCTCTTCAACACCTGAAAATCTCTTCGAGCGGTTTTTCTATTTCTTCGCGCAGTTCAATTGCGGCCGCGCGGATGCCGTCCAGGGACTTGCGTGCGACAGGAGACTCCGCTGCCGGCGCCGCTGCCGCTTCCGGCACCGGAGCGGCATTTTTCAGCTCGCGAAGACGCTTGCGCGCGCCCTCGATCGAATAACGTTCGCTGTAGAGGAGATGTTTTATCTTGAGAAGATTTTCGAGATCCGCGCGTTTATATACTCTTTGCCCCGAACCGGATTTGTCCGGCGAGATGACCGGAAACTCGCTTTCCCAGTATCTGAGGACATACGGCTTGACGCCCACGATTTCGGCGGCGTCCCGGATCCGGAAGAACAACCTGTCAGGAATCATTCGCCGGCGTCTTCGTGCTCGTCAGCCGCAATGCCGCGAAGCGTGTCGGGCCGGACCGGTTTGCCGTCAAGCGATGCATTGACCTCGGCCCGCAAAACCTGCGACGGACGGAACGTGAGCACCTTGCGCGCGGAAATCTGGATGCTCTGGCCCGTCTGCGGATTGCGCCCCACGCGCGAACGTTTTTCGCGCACGACAAAATTCCCGAAACCGGAAATTTTTATCTTCTCGCCCTGTGCGAGCGTTTTCTTGATGGATTCAAAAACCATTTCAACCAGATCGGCCGCTTCCTTTTTAGAAAACCCGATCTTGGTATACATCGCCTCTACGATATCAGCTTTGGTCATCGCCACGATAAATCCCCTCCATGAAAAGGTTCAACTTCTCAATTCCGCTCCGAGCTCCTTCTTCCATAAATCCACTATCCTCGAGCCCGCGGCCTCGGTTTCCTGATCCTGCAAACTCCGGCCCTCATCAAAAAAGATAACCCGTACCGCGACACTTGTCATCCCCTCAGGTACGGGGGGGCCATTATAAATATCGAATACCTTTGCAACCTTTGCCAGGGGCTTGCCTGCCTTCAAGGCACCCTGTATAATTTTGTCCGCCGTAATTTCTTTTTTGACTACCAGCGCAAAGTCCCGTTCCATGGGGGGAAGCGCAGGCCATGCCTTGAATTTGCGCACCTCACCGGCCTTGGGCATTAGCTTTGAAATCGCATCCCAGTCAAACTCGCCGATCCAAAGCGGCGCACGCGCCTTGATTCCCCTTGCCGTGCCCGGATGCAAAAGACCGAAATATCCCGCAACCGCGTTGCCCGCCAGCACCTCGGCCGACCATCCGGGATGAAGCAGCTTCAAGACAGGATCTTCCTTGTTGCGGGCCTGGGATGCGGGCAGAATTCGGATGCCGCGCAAGCCGGCAAGGGCAAAAAAAGATTCAACCACGCCTTTGACGTCTGAAAAATCAAGCTCCCCGAGATCCCTCTTGAGCCCCCCCGCCAAGCGCGGACCCGAGAGCGCGAAAGCCACCTTCCAGCGCTCTTCAACGCCGGTTTCCATCTCGCCGCTGGAAGCGACAGCGCCTTTTGAATGAAACGTCGGGCGCAATTCGAAAAGCCTTATTGAGGGTACATCTGATCCGAAATGAAGCCGCCAGTTGTCAAGCGCGTTGCGCACCAGCCCCGGCACGAGTGACGGCACCAGCATCTCATGTTCTTCGCTCAGCGGGTTTACAACCGGGGCGGATGAAACAAACCCAAGCTCCGAAAGCCATTTTTTGCCGGTAAAAGCGAAGTTGACGGCCTCTTGAAGCCCCGTCCGGGCAAGCGCATCGCGCGCCGCCTCGATCAAGCCCAGACGCACGCTTGCGGCATCCCCCGCCATGGGCCACGGCTGCGTGGTGAGCACGGGCACGGTCGAGGGGATCTTGTCATACCCGATCGAACGCGCGATCTCCTCGGCCAGATCCTCGCGGAGCCCGAGATCGCGTCTATAGCCCGGGGGCGTGACCGAAAGCTTTTCGCCATGATTTTCAACCGTGCAATCGAGCAGGGTCAGAATCTTCACGGCTTCGCGCTCGAACTCCGGCGTGAACGCAACACCCAGGAATCTTGAAAAATACGCGCGGTCCATTTCGATCTTAGCCGCTCCCCGCGTCTCCCCCGTCCTGGCGCAAGCGGCGCCCATGACAGCACCGCC
>MEQJ01000043.1:0-1853 GCA_001770165.1 Bdellovibrionales bacterium RIFOXYD1_FULL_53_11
CTGGCATGATAACCTGGGTGTTTTGGCTTTCGATTCGTAGCAGTTAACCGCTGGGCTCGACTTTTTTACTCAACATGCACAGGCTGGGGGGACGGCTTTTAGACAGTTGACAGAATGGCCATAAAAGTTATTATAAGCCCGCTTTGACACTTGGCAAGCCATCCTTGGGGGTTTATGGGCTCTTCTGCGACAGTCGAAAAAAATGCAAACATAAAAGAGGCCCTGCGTCTTGGCTTTCTTCTTGCCGAAAAATGCGAGCTCATCAAGGCGATCGAGGTGTTTGAAGAAGCGCTGAAAAAAGCCCGCAAGGCCAGAAACAATTATCTCGCCGCAGAAGCCCTGAGCAGCTTGCTCTGGCTGTTTGATGAAGCCCGCGATGAAACGCGCGGAAAACAGGTCGAAAAAGAACTCGATGCCATCATCAAGACCTGCCCGCACGACTGCCCGCCGCTGGTCTGGTACTGCAAGGGCGCGATAGCCAGGAACCGCAACGATTTCAAAACCGCGCACCGGCATTATTTCAGATATCTCAAGCTCTCCCGCGCTGAAGACAAAAACAGCTCCGGAGGCCGCTGTTCCAGAGGACTTTCGCGCGATGCGCATATCGCCCGCGGGTGGTGCATGATCGCCGTAACACAACTCGGGCTTGGCAGGACAAGGCGCGCCGAATGGCTTTGCCTCGAAATCCTGCGGCGCTACGGACCGGCAAACCACCCTTCCGTCAACGGCACCGCGCATCTTACGCTCGCCTTCATCGCCGAGTCGCTGCGCGACTGGCGCCGCTATGGCGACTGCCTGCAAAAAGCATCCGAATGTTTCCTGACCGAACACAACTGGTACTACCACCTGTATGTAATGAAAGCGCAGGCCCGCCTGGCGCGGCTCCAGCAAAACTATGTGATCGCCTACTGGCACCTTGATTTGCTTTCAAAGATCGCCGCAGGCCCGTCCTTCGCAAAACTCAGGCGCGAAATCGCCACCGAACGCAACCGTCTCGAACAGGATGCCGTCGATCTTCTGATAGACAGCCGCAAGGGGGTCGTCAAAACGCGCGACGGCGGCGTGATATCGCTCAGAAAACAGTATATCCTGCTCGGAATTCTCGAAGCGCTGACCGGAGCGCATTCCACTATCGGCAATTCGGGCGAAAAAGGGCTTTCAAAAGCCGAACTCATCGAAAAAGTATGGGGAGAACGCTATATTCCCGAGGCGCACGACAACAAGCTTTACTACAACATCAACAGGCTTAGAAAGCTCATCGAGCCCGACATGCGGGAACCCCAGTATCTGCAAAACTGGAAGGAAGGGTACCGTCTGGCGCCCGGGCTCAAGGTGCAGTTTCTTGGTGACGGAAGTGTTTTGAAACAAAAGGGGGAAACATGAAAAACAGGGTGGGGATATTGTTGTTATTGGCGGCATTGCTGCCGGTGCATTCTTTTGCCTACGACGGCAGATATAAAGGCCAGTACGAATGCAACTGCGACTGGTGGATCATGGGCGGCGGCGGCGGAGACGTGCCGACACCGCTCGGAATGATCAACCAGCGCGTAGAGCTTGCCGACGGTGAACGCTATTCACTCATCGGATGGATCAGGGTGGACGGAAATCAACTGTTTTTCGAAGCGGATCTTGACCAGCAGCCGTGGCTTGCCAGAAAGAAAAGCCCGGAGGGGACGTACTATCCGCTTTTCACAAAAGACCGGATCAAACTGAAGAACTATGCGGATCTTCGTGTCCGGCTTATTGCTGAAGCCAACGGTTTTGTAAAAAAGATCAGCCGCAAGGAGATGCAGTTCACGTATCAGATCTGGCTCTATCCGCTGCTTGAACCGACCCAAGTGGACATGTACTGA
>MEQJ01000043.1:1884-11591 GCA_001770165.1 Bdellovibrionales bacterium RIFOXYD1_FULL_53_11
TACAAGTTGTGACGGCGGACACGAGGCCACCAGCACTCCCCCCTGTTCACCGCCGCCGGGACCAAGGTCAATGACCCAGTCGGACTGTCTGATCAAATCAAGGTGATGTTCGATCATCACCACGCTGCTCCCCGCATCAACCAG
This sequence comes from Bdellovibrionales bacterium RIFOXYD1_FULL_53_11, assembly GCA_001770165.1. Classification (GTDB taxonomy): domain Bacteria; phylum Bdellovibrionota; class UBA1018; order UBA1018; family UBA1018; genus XYD1-FULL-53-11. The sequence continues at coordinate 2,029 of MEQJ01000043.1, forward strand.
ATCGTGGATGATGCACATCAGGCGGTTGATGTCATCGGCATGAAGTCCGGTTGTCGGCTCGTCAATAATATAGAGTCTGCCACGTTCCTGCTTCTCATCCATGATGGACGCGATCTTGAGGCGTTGCGATTCGCCCCCCGAAAGCGTCACTGCGGGCTGCCCGAGTTCAAGATACCCGAGTCCGACATCCCTGAGCATGCCGAGCTTGCGCACAAGAATCTGGTTGTCGCGAAACAAGTCAAACGCCTCGTCAATGGTCGTATGAAGAAGCTGGTGGATGTTCCTGCCGCGGTATGAAACATCAAGGATGTTTTTTTTGAATCTCCGCCCGCCGCACTCCTCGCATGGCAGCCGCACCTCGGCCATAAAATGCATGTCGACCGAGATCTGCCCCTCTCCCCTGCACACCGGGCAGCGGCCCCCGTCAACGTTGAACGAAAAGTACTGGGGCGTGTAGCCGCGCTTTACCGAAAGCACCTGCGCGGCATACAGCCGCCGCACCTCGTCCCACGCCTTGAGATAAGTGGCCGGATTGGAGCGCGAACTGCGCCCGATCGGGCTCTGGTCCATGAGAACTACGCCCGTGATTTTTTCGGCCCCGTACAGCCGGTCAAAACGCCCCGCGCGCTCACCGCTCCGGTTGAAAATCCTGTAAAGGGCATTGTACAACGTCTTGTGAACAAGCGTGCTTTTTCCGGAGCCCGACACCCCCGTCACGACCACGAAACGGTTAAGCGGAAAATCAACGTCAATGTTCTTGAGATTGTTCTCGGAACAACCCGTCAGCCGGATGAAATGCGACGCGGCATCTCTTGGTGCGCGCACCCCCTGCAACTGCGCCGCGCCCGAAAGCCACCTGCCGGTGACCGACTGCGCGCACGCGACCACCCCGTCCGGTGGCGCACTCACCACCACGCTGCCGCCGCGGCGTCCGGCCCCGGGTCCGAGTTCGATCACATGATCGGCGGCCCGGATGACATCCAGATCGTGCTCAACAACAACCACGGTATTGCCCAGATCGCGCAACCTGCCCAGCACTCCCAGAAGCCGCTTTGTATCCGCCGCATGAAGCCCTATCGAAGGCTCGTCCAGGACATACAGCGTTCCGCAAAGCCCGCTGCCGAGTTGCGATGCAAGATTGATCCGCTGGAACTCGCCGCCCGACAGTGTCTTTGCCCTGCGTTCAAGCGTCAGATATCCGACCCCGATTTCATCCAAAAGAGCGAGGCGGCGATAGACATGGCTTAGCGGTTCGCCGGCAATTTTACGCTCGTTGGCTGGCAGTGACAGGGAACGAACCCATGTGATGCAATCACTGACCGGCATTGCCAGCACTTCAGAAATCGTCCGCCCTCCGACCCGGACCGCGCCGGCATCGGGGCGGAGGCGCGTACCGCCTCACACGCCGCAGAGCACCTGCGTCTGATAGCGCCGGATGAACACCCGGACATGCAACTTGTACTTCCATCTTTTGAGTTCTTCAAAACATCCCGCAATGCCCTTGAAGCCCTTGCCCGATCCGTCGCCATTCCATAAAAGAGCGCGTTCCTTGGGCGTCAGATCGCAATACCTGCGAGAGATGGAAATACCCTTCCTGCCGGCAAACCTCAGCATCGCCCCGCGCCATTCGGTAGCGGCCGGCTTGGCAAGCGGATCAATCGCGCCGCCGCTGAGGGTCTTTGACGGATCCGGAACGACGAGCGTCTCGTCCAGTTCGAGCGTAAAACCAAAACCGCTGCAACCCGGACACGCCCCGATCGGGCTGGCAAACGAAAACATCTCCGGCACCGGCTCCTTGTGTTCGCGACCGCAGGCGGTACAGGCAAACACACCGGTGAACTCACGTCCCTCGCCGCTGGCGGCATCGACAAATTCCATGCGGCCGCGCCCGATGGCAAGCGCCTGCTCCACGGAATCAGTGAGGCGCGAGCGGGTTTCCGGCTCTTTTGCGGCCGCTCCGGAAATTTTCATGCGGTCCACGACCACGGACATTCCGGACGACGGATCTTCTTCCAGGTCTTCGAGTTCAAGAACGCGCGGGGGGGCGCCCGGCATCCGGATCATAAAACGGCTGAATCCCTGCTCGCGCAATACGGTACGTCCCGCAAACGGCCCGGCCGGTGCGACCACAAGCGCCTTGCGACCGCCAAGCCAGCCGAGCGCCCAGTCCACGATTGATTCGGCGTCGGTCTTTTTCACCGCCCCCCCGCAAGCCAGGCAGGAGGTCTGTCCGATCCTCGCATAGAGCACCCGCAAAAAATCCAGGATCTCGGTCTGCGTTCCAACCGTGCTGCGGGACCCGGCTACGGTATTGCGTTGCTCAAGGGCGATGGCCGGCGGGATGTTCTCTACGGCCTCGACGTCGGGCTTTGACATCTTTTCCAGAAACTGCCGCGTATATGTCGAAAGACTTTCGACATATCTGCGCTGCCCTTCGGCATAGAGCGTTTCAAAGGCAAGCGAGCTTTTGCCGCTTCCCGAGACACCGGTAATGACAGTCAGCTTTTTTGAAGGGATTTCAACGCTGATACCCTTGAGGTTGTTCTGCCTTACGGCAATAAGCCTTATAGGTAGGTCCATACAAAAGGCCCAAAGCTTGTGTCAAAACGAGTGGACTGTCAAATGCTTAAACACAAAACGTGGTGCCAAAACGACCCCAAAAAGCATATGATTTCAAGGATTTTGGGGGGTTATTGTAAGAAGGGGTTTTTGGCACCAAGCTTGCTCATAGGGAGCCGCGACGAACGCAAGGAGAACGGTCATGAAAAAGATGATTGCAAAAATGTTCTGGTTTGGCTCAGGTCTTCTGATGGGCGCGACAACGCTGTCGATAGCCATGGGAGCCGTTCCCGGCAAGGGACGCGTAACCGACGATACCGTCATTTATCAGAATCTTTCCGAAATTCGCGTAAAACGCGAAGGACATATCAGCTTTGACAAGGACATAGCCCGTCTTGCCTCGCTCGAATCAAAATACCGCGAGAACCTTCCTGCCGCGCGTGATGCAAGGATTGCCAGCCCGATGAAAAGGATCAGCAAACAGCAATACCGCTTTTCGGGACGCAAGAACACCAGGGTTGTCAAACACTGACGACCGAGTTTTTTGATTGCCAAAAACTTGAACTGGCATAAAATTCTTCAATATGAAGAACAAAATACTGCTTGTAACGACCATGATCGGACTTTGTCTTGCCCCGGCCAACAGCTTCGGTGGCGTCGAAATCGGGGCTTCGCTGGGAATGCCCGCGGGACTGAATCTTCATCTTGGCTATTGGGGCGGCGTACTTGTCCGTGCAACCGGCATGTACTGGCAACCAAAAATGCAGGGAGCCCAGGGCGAGTTCGGCTGGAACTTCGCCCGTAGCGGAAATGTATGGCAATATTTCGGGCTTTGCGGACTAACCATGAAGACCTCAGGTTATGAATTTACAGGCGGTGGCTTGTCCTACGGCCTCAATGCCTCTGGTTTTGCCCTCACCTTGGGCCTCGTTGGCGGCAAACCCGGCGGCAACTTGAAAATGCCGACGTTTATAACTATACAGATAGGCTATGCCTATCTTGGACGCGGCAAATAAACGCGCACTGGTTTTTGATCTGGACGAAACCCTTGCCGACAGCCTCGGGCAGCATGAGCGCGCCTTTGATCTTGCGTTGCAATTGAACAACCGCTCGCTCAAGGAGCTTGGCGAAAAAAACTGGCTTTCCTGCTTTGGAATGCGCATTTCGGACATCGTGGCATTTTTCTACAGGCATTTTGAAAACATGCGCATGACCGAGCAGGAATTTTTACAGGAACGCGAACGCATTTTCATGGAACTTGTCGAAGCCGGCATGAACCCCATGCCGGGTTTTGCTTCGATGATGATCAATCTTCCAAAAACCCGGATCCGGCTGGCCCTGGCCTCATCAGGCACCACCAGCTATGTTTCCCTTTGTCTGCGCAAACTCGGACTTTCAAACTCCTTTGAAGCGGTTGTTACCGGCGACGACGTCGTCCACGGAAAACCCCATCCGGAGATCTACCTGCTCGCCGCAAAGCGGTTGGGCCTGGCGCCGCGGGAGTGCATCGCGGTTGAGGATTCGGAGCACGGCGTTACCTCTGCAAAGGACGCGGGCATGAGCTGCATCGCAATCCACAATCCCGCCCTGCCGCTACGTTTTGATCTCCGTCGCGCTGACGTTGAACTGCCGGACCTTGCTGCAATCCCCGCTTGTTTATTTTCCGCCCGCACCATAAGCATTGATTCGAGGATAAAAAACAAATGACCGGTAATAAAATGACTTTTGGCGAAACCATCAGGAGCTTCAACCGCGCGGTATGGAGCGCAAACGCGATAGAGCTGTTCGAACGGTGGGCTTATTACGGCGTGCGCACCGGCATTGCCGTTTACATTGTGGCGGCCACCGCGCTCGGCGGCCTGGGATTCAATCACCTGCAAAAAGCAACGATCTTCCTGTGGTGGGCGGCCTGCCAGTCCATCCTTCCAACATTCATCGGTGGATATGCAGACAAATACGGCTACAAAAAAACCGTCGCCACCGCAATCACGCTCACCGTGCTGGGCTACATCAACATGGGTTTTCAGACGTCTTTCTGGCCGTTTTTCGTGGCCTGCCTCATGGTCGCCACCGGCACTGCGCTTTTCAAGCCCGGCATCCAGGGCATTGTCGCCAATTCAACCGACAACAAAAACGCAACGCTTGTCTGGAGCGTTTTTTACATGGTGGTCAACATCGGCGGCTTCAGCGGCCCGCTCATCGCCGGATATCTCCGTTTGATGAGCTGGAAGTACGTTTTCATCACCAGCGCCATCATGCACTCGCTCAACTATCTTCTGCTTTTCACTTTCAAGGAACCCGTGCCGGCGGGCCGCAAAGTCAAAATCAAGGACCAGCCCTTTCTGCAGAAGGTTACCGAGTTCTTCGGCGTATTCGTGAGTTCCATCAAAAACCTCGCCGAACCGCGGCTGTTGCTTTTTCTTTTTGTTTTTTCCGGTTTCTGGCTCACCTTCATGCAGCTTTTCGATCTGCTGCCCAATTACATCACCGACTGGGTGGATACTTCGCACATCAGCATATTTTTCGGCAATCTGCTGGGTAACGCCGAGTGGGTGGCTTACGGCATGGCCGACAAGCAACTGCCCGCCGAATGGCTGATAAATATAAATTCTTTCACGATTATCGCCCTCATGATGGTTGTCGGCTGGACACTCGGACGGATGAAGCCGGTGAGCGGCATGGTGGTCGGCATTGTCATAACATGTCTTGGCCTAATCGTTGCGGGCGCAAGCATGAATCCATGGATCTGCATCCTTGGAATTTTCATTTTTTCAATCGGCGAAATGACTGCCAGCCCACGCAAGAGCGAATACCTTTCAATGATCGCGCCGCCCGACAAGAAGGGCCTGTATATGGGTTATGTCAATTTTCCCCAAGGTATAGGCTGGATGCTTGGCAGCAAGATCGCCGGCCCCATCTACCAGTATCAAGGCGACAAACTCACGCTCGCGCGCGACTATCTTGTTACAAAACTCGGCATGAGCGCCGAGGCGGTCAAAACCATCCCGCCCGAGCGGGTGGTCGACACGCTTCGCGACCAACTGCATCTTTCTTCATCGCGGGAAGCCACCAACATGCTGTTCAATCACTACCGGCCAGACAAGATCTGGTACATCTTTGCCGCCTTTGGCATGGCATCAATGCTGGGCATGCTGGCATATAATATTTTTGTCGAAAAGAAGCGCAAAGGAACGATCCAGCGCTAGCAGGCGGCTGATGGCACAAGGCCATAAAATGCCCCTTCTTATATATATACGATTGGTTGGCTATATATTTGATAGAAGTTTCGGGATCTCTTCTTTGATGACGTTCCAGACAATCTCGTAATCAATTCCAGCATAATCATGAACCAAACGATCCCGCATTCCGGAAATCAACTTCCAGTCAATTGCGATATTTTTCTTCTTGTATTCAGTGCTCAGCTTTTTGGCGGCCTCACCAATAATTGATATTGAACGAACAACGGCATATGCGGTTTTTATGTCTCTTTTAAGGCTGGTCCATTCAGTTATACTGCCAATGAATGTCTCAATGTTTGCGCATTCGGTACGAATATCATTCAAATACTTGATGTCGCGGTCAGGAGACATATATCAAATCTTTCTTTACCTGAGCCATAACAATGGGATCAAGCGCAGCTGGTCTTACAAGGTCCACTTTCCTGTGAAACAGGTTTTCAAGGTATTCGGCCAGATTGAAAAAAATCCTGTATTGTACCGAACCTTCAAATTCAACAAGCACATCAATATCACTTTTTGATTTCAACTCATCTCTTGCCAGAGAGCCAAAAAAAGCCAGGCTCCGCACATTGAATTTCTGCTTCAGTACCGCCAGATTACTGTGTATTATTGATACCGCTTTGTCTCTGGAGAGTTTTGCTGGTGCCATAACTGGATTATATTGTAAATGGTTTTCAAATCAAACTGCAAAGGCTGATATCATGCCCCCCCCCCGGTCTTCCACTCCCGCGCTGAACAACCCTCTTGATACGCCCGCCCCGCACGCACTCGCTGCGCAGCCTGCGGCCCACGATTTTTTCGACCACGGCGCCGACCCCGAGAACCCGGTCCACATCCACGCCGGTGTCAATTCCCATCTCGTCCATCATGACAACCATGTCCTCTGTAGAAACCAGCCCGACATTGTCCGGATCACGATAGTAATAATCACCAGTGCCTGTCACCGGCACGCCGTCCACAAAATTTGCAGGCTGTCCGCCGATGCCGCCCATCGTGCCTTCAAACCGCACAACACCGGCCTGCAGGGCCGCAAGCACGTTGGCCAGCCCCCAGCCGCGCGTCACATGAAAATGCGCGACATGTTTCATGGGGTCCGGCACCGCGTCCATGATCATGGAAAAATACTCATACACCTTGTCCGGCGGAGCAGAACCGTCATGATCGGCGTGTTCGATGTCATCGGCGCCAAGCTCCAGAAAACGGCGCGTGGCATCCACGGCAAGCCGCATATCCGTAGGTCCTTCGATCGGACATCCCCAGATCGTGCTCACGCAGCCGTTGACTTTTATACCAGCGTCATGACATTTGCCAATGCACCTCGCAACCTCGGCCCAGTACTCCTTGTGGCCGAGACCCGAGTTGCGCACCATATGCGATGCCGACGTCGAAACCATCATCAGCACCCTGTCCGGGCCATATCCCTCGCGCCGCGCCCTCACCGCACGGTCAACCGCCGTCTCCCGGATGGTGATCGCTGTCAGCACCACTTCCCGAAGCAGCCCCCCCACCCGTTTACTTGCATAAAGCAGTTTGAAAAGCTCGTCGGCATCGGCAAATTGCGGCATACCGCGGGGATTTCCGAAATTGGTAACCTCCAGGTGTTTGAACCCGGCCAGAACCAGCTCTTCAAGAACCCATAGTTTTGCCTTTGTGGGGATGAATTTTTCCTCGTGCTGGAACCCGTCCCGGACGGTTATGTCTCCAAGCACGACTTTCCGGGGATAATTCAACTGCTTCACGCTCATGGCGTTATGGTGTATATCGTCACACATGAGTAACGCAATGGAATATTGGAATGAAATTTATGCAAAAAATCCTTATCACTCTGGAAAAGCGCCGAACCAGTTCCTGCTGGACATGCTCCCGCGCCTGAGCCGGGGCAGATGTCTTGATGTTGGAATGGGTGAAGGCGCGAATTCAGTCTATCTTGCGCAAAAAGGCTTTGAGGTAAAAGGCTTTGATGTTTCTTCCACTGCTGTCGAACACGCCCAAAAGATGGCGGCCGAAACCGGCGTCACCATCGAATCCAAGCGCACGGACCTTGATCTTTTTCTGCTCGGCATGCTCGAATATGACACTGTCGTCATGACCTATTTCAAACCCCCGGTCACCCGCTACTATTCAGAGATAATACGCTCCCTCAAAATGGGCGGCACCCTCATCGTAGAATCAATGATGGTGGACGAGATGAAAGAGCCGATCGGCCCCGACGACACCTTCCGCGACTGGTATTTCAAACCCAACGAACTCCTTCAACATCTCAAGGGCCTCCGGATCCTTTTTTACAACGAAGGCCTTGTAGGCTCCCGCCATCTTGTCCAGTGCGTGGCTCTCAAACCTACGGACAGGGACGTCTCCCGTTACGGTCTCTTCGGCATGCAAAGCGGCCAGAAGGATTCCGGACCAAGCGTCCATCAAAAACTTGCCGAACAGCTTTTCAAGAAGAAGAGCTGACATGGACAAGTCAAAAGTTTTTTTCACCCCCCTGACCGAACAGGACTCGGACAACGACATCCGCGCAAAAATTGCGGCGCTCTGGGACAAAGCCGGATTTGCAGCCACCATCGCACAGGGCGACTACGTCGCGCTCAAGCCCCATTTCGGCGAAGAAGGCAACCACAACTACGTCAAGGCGCCGCTCCTCATGCCGCTTGTGGAAAAAATCCGCACGGCAGGAGGCAAGCCGTTCTGGACCGAAACAAGCACGCTCTACGTTGGACGCCGCGCGAACGCGATCGACCACATGCTGCTCGCGCACGAACACGGCTTTGGCATCGAGGCAACCGGCATCCCGACAATATTTGCCGACGGCCTTACCGGGCGTGACGAATTCAAGGTCGCGGTAAAAGGCCGCCATGCGCACGAAGTGAGAATTGCCCAGGGAATTGCCGAGGCAAACGTTCTTGTGCTGGTAACCCATGCAACCGGGCACCTTGCCTGCGGCTACGGCGGCGCGATCAAAAATCTCGGCATGGGGCTTTCAAGCCGTCGCGGAAAACTCTACCAGCACAGCGTGGTAAAACCGTTTGTAAAACAAAAAGCCTGCAAAAGCTGTGAAACGTGCATCAAATGGTGTCCCACGGGCGCCATTGCAATGTCCGCCGGCAAAGCGGTCATTGACGAAAAAAAATGCATCGGCTGCGGCGAGTGTCTGGCGGCCTGCCGGCCCGGCGCGATCCGCTTCCAATGGAAAATCGAATCCACGCTCCTGCAGGAACGCATGGCCGAGCAGGCAATGGGCGTGGTCGCCTCCAAGCGGGGCAAGATGGCGTGCATGACGTTCATTATGGATGTTGGTCGTGATTGCGATTGCCTTGAATCCCGCGAAAAGGACGTACTCATCAAACGTCTTGGCATTGCGGCCTCAACAGACCCGGTTGCGCTTGATCTTGCCGCAATCCGGCTTATTGAAGAGCGCCTGGGATCGCCGCTGCGGTCAAAAGCCTATGACATTGATTTCATGCCGCAGATAAAATACGCCGCAGAACTCGGGATGGGCTCCACGGATTTCGAGACAATTTCCTGATCTTTTGATAGGAGTCATATATATGCTTAAAGTACCAACAACAGCCCGTTACGCGGCAAGAGCGATGTCAGAACTTGCCAGGGCATATTCAAGGAACACCAGCGTTTCTCTTGCAAAAATCTCAAAAAGCCAGAATATTTCCCATAAATATCTCGAACACATGTTCCACCGCCTCAAAAAATCGGGCCTTGTCAAAGCCTGCCGTGGTGCCCGCGGCGGCTACCGTCTCAGAAAAAACC
>MEQJ01000044.1 GCA_001770165.1 Bdellovibrionales bacterium RIFOXYD1_FULL_53_11
GCTTTCAATGCTTGAGGCATTCAGGAAGGCGGACGAGGTCCTGCTCAATGCGGTCCAGGGCATTTCGGATCTCATCATCCATACGGGTCTTGTGAACTGCGATTTTGCCGATGTGCGCACCATCATGCAGAACAAGGGCCTTGCCCTCATGGGAATCGGCCTGGCATCCGGAGAACATCGCGCGATCGAGGCTGCAACCAACGCGATTTCGAGTCCGTTGCTTGAGGATGTGTCGATACATGGTGCAACCGGCATAATCATCAATATCACCGGTGGATCAAATCTTGGCATTCATGAGGTTGATGAGGCCACGACGCTTATAATGGAAGCGGCTCATGAGGATGCGGAGATAATCTTCGGTACGGTGATTGACGAAAACATGAACGATGCGATCAAGGTTACGGTGATCGCCACCGGGCTTGGAATGCGGGATGAGCAGAGGGCCCGGCCCGAAGCACAGCTGCAGACACAGTCGCAGGAGATCAATGTGCAGCAGCAGGCCGTTGAACAGCAGCGGGTCGAGCCTGCTTTGGAACCGGAGCCGATGCCGGAATGCGATGTAATTCCGCCGCAGCCGAATGCTGAAATGCTCGCCGCAGCAGCTGCAATAGTGAAGGGTCATGCCGAGACGGCACCACCGGCGCAGCCGATGGTGCAGCAGCAGCTCGATCTTCCAAAACAACAGATGCAGCCGGCAATCGCTCCCGAATCAGGCGAGCTGGCTCGCGCCCGCGCCATCGCAAAACGCCTTGGCATTACAAATCTGACTGACGACGAGTACGATATTCCGACGTATATCCGGCGCCAGCAGGAGCATGAACACGAGATCGCGCACTGATGTTGTCAACTAAAAGTTGACAACTTTTAGTTGACATTTTTTTTACACACCGTGATCATCCGCTTATGGGCGCTTTTTTCCAGTTTGACGGTCTGCTTGATGAAAATGATCTGTGCAACATGCACGAATATCGCGAACAGTTGTGGAATCATGTAAAACACCTGCGCTCGGTCAAGTTGTATGGCCGGAGAAATTTTGGCAAGACATCAGTGGTCAGGAACGTCATCCAGAAGGAATGGAATAAATCAAAATCAAAGCGCATATCCATATATTGTGATTTTTACGCTGCCAGCAGCATCGGCGATATTGCGCACGAAATGACAACCGCCTTCGCTGCGGCGCTGAAAGCCGCATTTCCGGCTTCACAGAAAATCCAATCAGTCTTACAGGACATAAAGAACATAAGACCTGTCTATCAAATCACTGAATCAGGCTTTGAGCTTTCATTAAAACAGCAAAAACGTGACGCCATCCCCGACCTTCCAGATGTCTTTGCCTCGATATCCGCACTATGCAAAAAAAGGAACCTGGAAATACTTCTCATTTTTGACGAATTCCAGGAAATTGCCCGGATATCAAAAGCCCAAGCCATATTCAGATCCCTTCTTGAATCAATGCCGGTAAAAAAATCCGTGATAATCCTCGGATCAAAAACACATCTTCTTGATAATATTTTTTCCAAACCCGCCGCGCCATTCTATCAATGGGGCTATACAGTTGAGATTCATGAAATTCCTCATGAGATATATCATCGCTATGCACAGCAACGGCTGAAAAAGGCTGGCGTCAGCATCAGCTTTGATGACAGCGTTGTTTTTCAAGACAGGCTGCTCCGTGAACCAGAGGCAATGAACCGCTTTTTTGATTATGTTGGCACTTCCTGTGAAAACCATGGCTTGATCAAGCGTGAACGGCTTTTGGAATGCTTTGAGCGGCTGCTTGACGACAGCCGTTCAAAATTGTCGGTAACATGGGACAGATTCAGCGCAAATGAACGTTGTTTCCTGTCCGCTCTTGCCCTTTCTCGTGGCGCAGACAAAATCACCGGATCAAACTTTGCCATGAACACCAAGGGAATTTCGAGGGAAGGTGCTAGAAAAATCCTGAAACGTCTGATGGACGATGGAATCGTAATAAGCATTGATGGATTTTATACCATCAGTGATCCATATTTATGCGCATACATACTGAAATACTGGACCAGGGATCGTGAGGTCGCGCACTGATCACGAAAACGCGACAGTCACCGCGGCAACAAGCAGTGTGAACGACAATTCTATTGTCCATGGTGTTTTGCCTTATGTGTTTTATATAAGATGCTTATAAAGACTTGTTCCGATAGTTGGAAAGTTTAAAGCAACTTCGCGGAAACGCAATACCATCTCATGAAAAAATAATCGGCCCGGAAATTTGCAAAAAATCCTATGCGTTCTACAATTTTTAGATTGAGTCCGCATTTTTTGCCGCCCGGGTTTTTAGGATGGGACACGGGCTCCCGAAAGCGGCTCATGAGGGGGGAAAACAAATGTTTGGTCCATGGAAGGCGGTAATACTGGCGCTTGCGGTCGGCGTGAATTCATTCGCAGCCGAGTACAAGCCTGGAGAAGTCATTGTCAAATACAAACCGGGAACGGTTAAAACCAAGGAAGTTACAAACAAACTGTATGATTTTGTCGGTGTCAGGAAGGTCAAGCGGTTCACCGGCATGATGAAGGGTTTTGAACATCTCTTTTTGAAAAAGAACATAAAGGTGCAGGATGCGATTGCGGATCTGATGCGCAATCCGATGGTTGAATACGCGCAGCCGAATTATATCCTGCGGATCAACCCTAACAAGCCGAAGGATGATAATCCGGAAATGCCGCCGATGGGCGGGATTCCGTGCATTCCCGGTCTGGACATTCCGGGTTGTGACCCTAACGCAAAAATTCCTTGCCTGATTCCGGGAATTCCGTTTCCGCCCGGCTGTTCGGACGATCCGAATCCGGTTCCAACGCCGACGCCGACAGACAGTCCAGGACCGGTCCCAACACCGACGCCGACACCTCCGCCCAGCGGTGATCCTGCCGTACAGGACCCGCCGGCCGATGTTGATCCGCCGGTTGCGGACCCCGACAACTCCAAGGCCTATGGCCTGGAAAAAATCGGCGCTACCGAGGCATGGAAGGAATTCCGTGGCGACAGGAAGATGATCGTTGCCGTGATAGATACCGGCATTGACTACAACCACGAAGATCTTTCGTTTAATGTATGGCGCAATCCGAATCCCACCAAGAACGACATCACCGGATATGATTTCATCCATAATGACGGAATGCCGTATGACGATCACGGACATGGCACTCATTGTGCCGGTACGATCGGCGCGGTAGGCGGCAACGGCAAGGGTGTCTCGGGTGTAAATCCGAGAGTATCAGTCATGGGGCTCAAGTTTCTGAGTGCTCAGGGCAGTGGCTCCACGGCAGATGCCATCAAGTCAATCGATTACGCGGTTGAGCATGGCGCAAAAGTTCTGAGCAACAGCTGGGGTGGCGGCGCTGATGAGGGAAACAAGGCGCTCTATGAATCGATTGAGCGTGCCAAGGCAAAGGATGTGCTTTTTATTGCCGCCGCGGGCAATGAGAGCAATGACAACGACGGGGCAAATCCAAGCTATCCGGCGGCCTTTGACAACGACAATTTGATCGCTGTCGCGGCTACGGACCAGAGCGACGCCATGGCGTACTTCTCCAATTATGGCAAGAAGACCGTCCATGTCGGCGCGCCCGGTGTGAACATCTACAGCCTTGCACCCAAAAACAAGTATCAGAAGATGTCCGGCACATCGATGGCATGTCCGCATGTCGCAGGTGCCGCGGCGTTTGTCTGGTCAAAAAACCCGCAGTGGAATTACAAGAAGGTCAAACAGGTGATCATGGACACCGCTGATCCGGTTTCATCCCTCAAGGATAAAACCATCACCGGGGCCCGCATCAATGTCCTGAAGGCTCTGCGCTTCAAGGACTAGAAAGCAGGGCCGGAAGGATTCGGCCCAACGCCATGGAACAGGCATTTAGCAGGGGGGAATCCGCAAGGGTTCCCCTTTTTTATTGGTTTGAACCCTGTATTTTGGCGAAACAAAGGATCCAGTTGCCCGCGTGTGAAAGTTTGAATTCAAACCCGGCCATGGTCATTATATTGCCGATGTGGATGCCGGGGAATTTGTCGTGATTGCAATAGGCCTTGTATGCGGCCTCGCGGCGGCACCATTCTTCCATGGTTTGAATTGAGGATTCGGCTGTGGGAAGTTCAAACCGTTTTGCAAGTTTGCGCAGTACCGGTGCCTGGCGTAATTCATCAAACCATTCGAGGTCTATTCCGATTCTGCTGTTTGCACAGGCCCTGACCTGAAGAGCGTGGATGATTCCATCGGGTGCATTTTTATGGGTTCTTGACGCCCCCTTGGGGCAGGGTCCGCCAAGACTGGTGCGCACCTCTTGGATTGTTGTCCCGGTTGACCATGTAAAGTGATCAATCCAGCCGGAAGAAAGCAGTCCGGCCATGAAATGCTCAAAAGCCCCTTCCGGTTTAATGAGATTTTGAATCATATCTAAAAGTTGACCCAACCAATATGATAACGCAACCAGATAATTTATTGCGGCGTGTTGACGTAGGGCGGCATCCATTATAATTGTCACACAGCGCAATCAGGCGTGTGTGGAACTAAAAGAAGGGGAAATAATGAAAAATCTTTACATGTTGGCTAACGCTAAGCGGGTAGATATATCTATTTTGCTGGTGATGGTTACGCTTTGCTTTGGTGGGTGTAATGTTGTCGACAACCAGACAACCATGAATGCCGAGGATCGAGCAGTCGTGGACCCGGCTCCCGTTAAAAGACCGTTTGTGGACAACAATAAAAATCACAAGGTGCTTCTTGGCGTGATTGACGGTGGCGTTGATTACAATCACCCCATGCTTGCAAACAACATGCATTTTATTCTGGATAATGCCGGAACGCCAACAGAGTGCGGATATGATTATGTTGGAGCCGATAAATGGGCCTCGCCGTATCTGGCCAGAACGGCTTTGTACGACAGCAATGTAGCTGCAGATGCCAAACTTAAAGCGGTTGAAGCGCGCGACAAGGTAAAAGACGTTCTTGCACTTGAGCCAGAACTTTCAAGATTCCTGAATTTGAGCAGACACGTCACGCAGGAAAATTCCGGCGCGGCCTATCATGGTACTCATGTGGCGGGCCTCATGGTGTATGACAGGCCTGATTTTGGTTTGCTTGCCTATCGCGTTCTTCCGCAGGGACTGAATCCGTCAACCAGTTATGATTATACAAAAGAGGCGGTTGATAACATCAACGGCAGCATGGACAAGGCATCAAAGGACGGCGCGCGCGTAGTGAACATGTCGCTTGGTCTTGAAGCCAAAAAGGCAATTGCCGGCGAGGAATCCGACGATACGGTTGCAAAAGTGCGGAAATTCACTGAACTCGCAAAAACCATGGCCGATACGATGCGTCGCAACCCGCGTGTTCTTTTTGTGGCGGCAGCGGGCAATGAGAGCCAGTGGCGGGATGGCGAGAACCTCATGGGAATGCCCTGTGGTCTCAAGGTTGACAACCTGCTTTGCGTGGGCGCTTTGCGTGAAAACGGGGATCCGGCCACATTCACCAACGTCACCATAAGCGGGGTGGATGTTGTATTTGCCTTGGGACACAAGGTGCTTTCAACAATGCCAAACGACATGTGCGTAAAAGAAGAGTTAAGCAAGCTTGATACCAGCAGCATGGCTTTTCCATCTCTTAGCTCGGGTGGCACTGACAACGAAAGTATTGCGAAGGCGCTCAAAAAAGCGTGCTTTCAGACACCGGGATTTGGCAAGCTCAGCGGGACATCAATGGCCTCTCCGCTTGTGGCGCGCATTGCCGCCGAGGTTATTGCGGCAAATCCGTCTTTGATGCCAAAACAGGTCATCAAGGAGATCTACAAGCTGGCCAAGCCGAGCTTTGTCGGGAATGTGCCGGTTTACAAGCTCAAGATCAAAAAGCCATCTTGGTATGCGGCGGTCGAGGAGCAGATGCGCAAGGATGCCAAGGACAGTGCTGTTGATGTCAAAACGGGCACAAGCGGCGGCGCAAAATCCTTTGGCAGGATGTTTGATATGCCGGACGTGGATGTTTCTGGAGTCCTTTCGGCCGAGCCGGTTCGTCATGCCATTGCCGGGGATGATTACTGGGAAGCAATCATTCCGAACGGCGGGAGCGTAAAATGAAGCGTATCACGACAGCGGTATTGACCGCCCTGCTTCTGGCGCTGCCGGAGGTTTATGCAAAGGAAGCGCCCAAGCCCGGCCCCCCCAAGCCGGGGCCAGTTCTTGTTACCCAGCAGTTCACTGCAGTTTCTTTTGAAGAGACCGGCAGGGGCAATCTGATAATGCATTTTGAGGATGCGAACGGCACCAAGGGCAGGGTGGACGCAAAACATCTGATGGGTTGCTGGCGGCTTTCGTACGGGGCGGACATGGCCGAATACCTGGTGAGCTGCGACCATACAAAGGCATATCTGCTCTCAGAGGATACGGATTATCGCGCTGTTTGGAGCTGGCTGGACGGCACGTCGGTTCATGGTGTTTCGGGCGGGCGCGTTTTTTCGGGCGGAAAACTTCCTCTCGTCAGGGCCGTGCTTGATGGCGGGCAAGACAAAGGGCCGGGTGTATGGCAGTTTTACAGAGATCCCAAAAGTAATCAGTATGCCCAGCACTGGCCCGTATTTGAGATGGATTATTGTCTCAAGTCCGCGCAGGCCGAGCTTCTTCACGAAGGTTTTTTTGACCGTTATGAAGTTGCCATATACTGGTGGCGGCAGCGCGCGGAGTTTTCAGGCCTTGGCGCTGAAATCACCACGCGGCTTGTCCGGCTAGAAAATCTGACGCGTGAAGTGAATCTGCTTCTGCACAAGAAGGGGTTGTCGGATTTCTTGCGCGGCGGTCACTTTTATGCGCTCAATTTCAAGAACACCCCGGTAGTCAAATGCATCATTGATGCGAGGGCGTTCGGATATGACGGGCCGGATAAGAAGTTTCTTGGAATGATGGACGAAAATATCCGGGAGCTTGAAAAATCCCTGGATTTTCTTTCCCGGCTTGAATGAACTGAAAATGTGAGCGGGAGGGGCATCCATGCCATCCTCCCGCATCCCCCGAACGGACGCTTTTGCCGAGCGTCACTTCCCCCATCCCTGGGAAAACCGAGTGGTTGATCAGGCAAACCTGATCTTGGAACCGAGGCTTTTCGGCCTCCTGCTGTCGATGTGCAGCCGCTCCGTGCGTTCCTGCTCTTCCTTGCATTCAATGCACATCGTGGTCGTCGGGCGCGCTTCCAGCCTGCGCGCCTCGATGTCCCCCCCGCAGCATTCGCATTCGCCAAAGCCCCCGGCCGCAATCCTTTGCAGCGCTTCGTCTATCTTCCTGATGTAGAGAGCTTCGCGGTTGCGAAGCCGCATCCGCATGGCTGTTTCCAGCTCGCTTGCCGTGAGGTCCAGCTCGTCGGCAAAATCCTCTTCCTTGATGTTGAATTCTTCGTTTATGAACGTCCGGCTGTAAACCAGCCGGTCCTTTTGTTCTTCAAACATGCGCTTGAACTTGCGCACCAGGTCCGTGTTCATTGTAAACTCCTGTATTTTGGAAAAAATTTTACTGAATCAGATCCAGGTCCACCACTTGCGGACCGTTAACCAAAGCCACGACCACATCCACGGCCATTTCCACGCGGTGCGGTTGGCTTGGGAGGCGGAAGGGAACGCCTGGGTGGCGCTGATGATTTCCCAATTGTGATTCCAGTTGCTGTTCGTGTTCGACATGACTGGTCTCCTTCCGTTTCTCTCTTTGCGGGGGGGTTGAGTGTCCCGCAGCCTCCACGAAAACAAGATAATGCCAGATACGTGCCAGTCAGTAATTTTTCAGTTATGTATTTGAAATTCTGAACTATATTTAAAATTAGTTGATCATGAATCTCCGCGATAAGAACGCCAAAAAAGACCTGAAAATATGGAACCAGTGCCAAAAAGAAACCGCTTTGCGGCTATGCGGCAGGTTATGTGGTTTTTCTGGAAAAAGCCTCGCCAAGGCTCTTGTGCATGCGGCCAGCCGCGGTCAATACCTCCCGGCGCTCCTGCTCTTCTTTACAGGATACGCATAGCGTTGCGGTGGGGCGGGCTTCAAGGCGGCGCACTTCGATGTCTTCACCGCATTCTTCGCATTCGCCAAAGGAGCCTTCTTCAATCCGCTTGATGGCATCGTTGATTTTTTTTACGTAAAGGATTTCACGGTTGCAGAGCCGCATGCGCATGGACTGTTCCATATCGCTTGAAGCCTGGTCGATCTCGTCAAACCGGTCGTCCGTGCACACGCTGAAATCATCGCGAAGCACCCGGTCATTGAACAGGATCGATTTTTTCTGGCGCTCGAAGATCTTTTTGAATTTCTTCAGTTGTTCCTTCCTCATTACACATCTCCCCCTTTGAGTTCCTTGATAATCATCTGACTTATAGCCTGAAGCGTTTCCATCACGCCCTGGCCGCGATTTGCCACTGCTTCAAAAAATGGCTTGCGGGATGCATTGAACGTTGCTTCAAGCTCCCGGACAGGGACCACCCCCGGCATGTCACGCTTGTTGTACTGTAAAACGAGCGGCACCCTTCCGACGTCGTATCCCTGGTTGTCGAGACCGCGCTGGAGCTCCTCCAGGCTTTCGAGATTTGCATCCATCCGGTCAGGCTGGCTGTCGGCAACGAAAATGATGCCGTCCACCCCCTTGAGAATGAACTGTCTTGATACTTCGTAGAAAGTCTGTCCCGGTATTGAATACAGATGAAATCTGGTTTTGAAGCCGCGCACATCGCCGATCGAAAGGGGCAGGAAGTCAAAAAACAGTGTACGTTCATTTTCGGTGCTGAGGGTGACAAGTTTGCCTTTGTGCTCCGGCTGGGTTTGTTCGTAGATGTACTGGATGTTTGTTGTCTTTCCGCTGAGGCCCGGCCCGCAGTAAACGATCTTGCAGTTGATTTCCTTGGTGGCGTAGTTGATGAAGCTCATCCGGTCATCTCCACGCGGTTTTCCATTGCCCGGCCAAGAGTCTGTTTGTCCGAATATTCAATCATTCCGCCAACGGGTATGCCGTGGGCAAGACGCGTCACCTTGGCGCCAAGCGGTTTTATAAGGCGTGCGAGATAAAATGCGGTTGCATCGCCCTCGACACTTGGATTTACGGCAATGATTATTTCGCAGTTGCCAACCGGTATGCGGGCAAGCAATTCCCGTATTTTCAGTTCTTCGGGGCCGATTCCGTCAAGAGGCGACAGGGCACCGTGAAGAACGTGATAAAGGCCCCTGTGCACCCCGGCGTTTTCTATCGAAAAAACATCAGACGGTTTTTCTACGATGCAGATCTTTGTGCGTTCACGGGAAGTGTCTGCACAGATCCGGCACTGGTCTGAATCAGTGAAGGTGAAACATGTCTTGCAAAGACCGGTTTTCATTTTTGCGCCGGTTATGGCCGCGGCAAGATCGCGCGAATAGTACTCGTCCTGGCGGAGTATGTGGTAGGCCAGGCGTGTGGCGGTTTTTTCGCCGATTCCGGGCAGCCTGGAAAGCTCATACACGAGCTTTGAAACCGGATCGTGTCCGCAGTCAGCCTGGAGCATCGCTGTCCCCTTTTTTTGTGATTTCGACCGGACCAAGTTCGCCGCCGAACAGCGATTTTGCCTCGGTTATGACAGGATGATTTTGTGCGGCATCTATTGCGGCGCGCTCATGCCGCTGGCGCTCACGTTCGCGTTTGTCGGCCGGGGTTTCGGCTGTGTCGTTGAGTTCGGCGCGGATGGCGATGCCGCGGCCGAAAAATTCCTTGCAAAGCTGTGAAAGCTGTTCATTGCAGGCGCGTGCAAGAATCTGGGTCCGGAAATAGGAATCCGACGACTTGAAGGATATTTCCAGCGTGCCGGCGGCGCAGGCCCTTGAGATGTCGTTGCAGGCGCCGTGCTCAAGAATGCTGGCAAGCATGGGGCGTTTGTCGCGCACAAAGGAAATCAGCCCGTCCCAGGTTTTTGCCTGCGAAGAAGTGCTTTGTGCGGACGCGGGCGGAGCGGCCCTTGGGGCGGACGGTGGCGGCGAGGACTGTTGCGCAGGCGTGGAGGACACAAGCGCCTCGGCCGTCGCGCACTTCACAACAAGCACGTCAAACACCGCTTTCGGCCGTGGCGATCGCGCAATCCAGTCGAGTCCCTGGTGCATTACCTGGAAGATGAGTTCGATTTCCTCGATCTCTCGCATTGAAGCCAGCGCGGTAATGCTTTCGCGTTCGTCTTCCGGGAGGTCGTTGTCCGGTACGCCGACTTTTGCAAGGATCACGCTGTGCAGGGATTCAATGATCCCTCTCATCATCACCCTTAGATCATGCCCGTGCATGTATGCCTGGTTTACGATATAAAGCGCGTCGGCGGGCTTGCGTCCGAAGATGCCGCGGATTATCCCGTGGAGCGCCTGGGTTTCGACAAGGCCGATGCTCTCGCGCACGGCTTGTGCCGTGATGTTTCCGCTTGAAAACGCAATGACCTGGTCCATGAGGGAGAGGGCGTCGCGCATGCTGCCCTCGGCGGCGTGCGCTAGCAGCGTGAATGCTGCCGGTTCGGATTTGACGCCTTCTGCCTTTGCAACTTCAGTCAGACGGGTGTGGATTTCGGCCACGGTCACCCGCCGGAGGTCAAACCGCTGGCAGCGCGAAAGTATGGTGTCCGGGATTTTATGCGGCTCCGTGGTGGCGAATATAAAGGTTACATGGGGCGGAGGTTCTTCAACGGTTTTGAGAAGAGCGTTGAAGGCGGCGGTGGTGAGCATGTGCACTTCGTCGATGATATAGATCTTCCGTCCGCCGCTTGAAGGGAGGAATTTTGCATTTTCGCGGATTTCGCGTACGGCATCTACGCCGTTGTTTGATGCGCCGTCGATCTCGATCACATCAACGCTCGTGCCGGCGGTGATTTCGGTGCAATCCGGGCATTTGTCGCAGGATTTGAGCCAGGTGCCGTCCCACGAGACGGATTTGCAACGGAGGGTTTTTGAGAAAATCCTGGCAATCGATGTTTTGCCGATGCCGCGCGGACCGGTGAGCAGGTAGGCTCCGCCGTCGCGGTTGTCGCGGATTGCATTCATAAGAGTGCGCACAACCGGACCTTGTCCGACAAGATCGTCAAACTGTGAAGGCCGCCATTTACGGGCAAGTACTACACAAGAACCCAAATCATTCCCCCATCACGTCAAGACGACGCACCTTACAGCGGGAAAATGACATACACAAGCATAAAAGTGCTGTAACATGCTGAAAATACTAGACTATTTGATGCACCACGCCAGCGCAACGCAACAAAAAAATTGCCGTGGCGCGAAAAATATCGCGTTGAAAATGCATCCATCAG
>MEQJ01000045.1:0-5373 GCA_001770165.1 Bdellovibrionales bacterium RIFOXYD1_FULL_53_11
ATCTGTTGGAGCCGGAGCTTCGGCCGAATCTGACGGAATTGCATCGGTACCGGCCTCTGTCGGCAGCAACTCGTCGGTTGGCATGTCGATATCATTTGTCTTTGAAGAGGAACATCCCCCCAATAGGATTACCATGCCTAAAAATACAGACACTCCCATCAACTTGCGCATATATCCACCCCCCCTATTCATGTGCTGCGGCGCATGAATAGTGTAGTTTAAATCCCATCAAGGAGTATGTCGGTAAAAATTGCCGGGGACTTTAATCAAAACTACGAATTAATGTGCTGTATAATGGACGAGTTATCTGAATTTGCCGGAGATTGCGGAAGTCCTGTGCAGTTTTCGAGTGCTCGCAGTTCGGCCGCCCGTGTTTCGAGGAACAGATCGCGTTGCTCAAGAGTGCCGAGAATGCGCCTCACAACCAGCTCGAAATCAGCAGGATTGTGAAGAAAATCCAGATGGTCGCTTTCAAGGACCAGTTTTTTTCCGAGATCGTAGTTATCCATCCAGTCGTCGTAATAGCGATTCAGATTGGCCAGATACTCATCAGGAATGCTTTTTTCATAATCCCTGTTGCGAAGCCGGATCTGCTCCTTGAGGCGGGGAAGGGATTTACGAAGATATATGATCAGATCCGGCGGCGTAAGGAAACCGCACATTGTTTCGTACAGAATAAGATAATTTTTATAATCGCGCTCTTCCATGAGATTCTGCTCGTAAAGATTTCGCGCGAAAATATTGGCGTCTTCATAAATACTGCGATCCTGGATGGCGCTGCTGGAGTTTCTGGTGACCATTTGATGCGCCCGGAACCTGTTGTTGAGGAAGAAAATCTGCAAAGGAAATGACCAGCGGCTCATGTCCTTGTAAAAATCCGAGAGATAAGGATTGTCGGCAACCGCTTCAAAATGCGCTTCCCAACCAAACCGGCGCGAGAGCATTTGGGACAGCGTGGTCTTTCCGGTGCCGATGTTGCCGGCGACTGCTACAAAAATTTTCTCTGTGGCCAAGAAACCGTTCCCCCGTGAGGCGTTTTTTCCGTCATAATTCGGTCGAGCATGTTAAGTCAAGAAGTGGCAAAAAAAAGTTTATGGAATAGCCGGCAAATCAGTTTTTGATTTGATCCGGCCGTCGATTTTTTGAAGCAAGGACAGGATTTCTTCCTTTGTTTTCGCAGGTGAACGCAGCTTGAGCCCAAGATCGCCCTCAAACTCCTCCAGTGCTGGCGACGCATAGCGCTTAAATCGACTCAGTGCGACTTGCAGATCCTTTCTGGCAGACCAGAGCTGCTCATTTTCACGTCCCGGATCGTTCATTTTTATTTTTGCCATCACAAGCAGGCTTAAAACATGAAAAGGCTGTGCTTTGATATTGTCTTCAAGTGTTTTGAGGGCGAGCACTCTTTGACCCGAAGACAGCAGGGCCTCTGCCAGCCAGACTGCAGCGGGTTCGTATCCATCAAGGTCGGTCTGCACGCTTTTGAGCTCTTCTACGGCAGCAAGCGATTCCCCGCGCTGGTGCAGCGCACGTCCAAGCCATAGCCGTGCCTGCGGCTCGAAGGGCCCGGTTTTTTTTGCAAGACGCAGTTTTTCGGCGGCTTTGTCGTATTCGCCTTCGAGTACGAGTGTCTGGCCCAGCCGCACGAGCACTTCGCAGTTGTTTGATTCTTTTTCCATGGAGGTTTCAAATCTGTCGCGGGCTTGCCGGTATTTGCCGGAATTCATCAAATTCAGGCCCTCCTGGAAGGCCTGGTGCGCCTCGCTGGTAAGGAAAATCCTGGAAATGACCTTGATTCTTCGGATAAGCGCGGATCTTCTGGCGCCGACCTCGCGGATTGCAATGTTATTAAGGAGTGAAATCGCCTCTTCGCGCTTGCCAGAAAGGGCCAGCCGTTTCGCGTGTTCTATCGCCTCGTAAACTTTTTGTTGAAGGATGACCGCTGCCGTTCCGCCAGCGCCGGAATCCATGGCAAATGCCGGAAGCCGCTCGACACCCCCGATCATGCAAGCTAGACTGTAAACAGCGATATATGCCAGAAAGTGCTTCATCCAGAAGAATTAAACCTGACGGCACACGGAATGTAAAGACAGGTGCGTCCATATTTGCACTTCTTGCACTATGCGGGGGGATGGCATTTGCCGACGAAAAGTCGGCAGATGTTCCGGACAAGCTCCCGGATATCAAGGCAAAAACATATGTTGTCAAGGTGGCCCGCAAGAGCAAGTCCGGGCGTGTATATCTGTTTTATGACTCAGACAACGCCATGCCGGGGCCGGGCAGGATTCTTTTGCTCAAAACCGACGATGATCCGTCCATGGCATTCCGGGTGCTGAAAAACTATGACGACAAGAAGCAATTTGCCGCCAAGCGAGTCAGGCGTTATGGCAGCATCAAACACCTCGAAGACCGGAAAAAATTTACCGCAGTTGAAAAGCTTTCGGATTATTATCCGCCGTCGCCCCCAACAGAGGAGGACAGGGCCGATCTGAAGGAGCTGGAGCTGAAGATACTTCCGTATGATCCGGAGCTTGACGAGACGCAGGACGCGCAGGGGCCGGCGGACGACATTTTGCCGAAAAAAAAGACAAAAAACTCTCCGGACCATGAAAGCCCGCTGCCGCTGAACGAAGAAGAGGCGCCGCCGGCGGCTGTTGATGAGATTCCGGTTCTGGACCGGCACAACCACTGGGTTACGGCACAGGCGGGATATTTGCGCAACAGCTCGACCGAGGACCGGTCACCGTATTATACCGGAGGCGGTCTTCGTTATGGTTTTACGCTCAAGCGCAAATTGCTTTTGCGCAAGGCGGCCCCGCAGGACTCCGTGGTGGTAGAGGGGGGCGTATTTATTTACAAGATACTTGGATTTGTCTCCACCGGGACGGGAAGCACGATTGATACTTACACCGTAATGCCGCTTGCTCTCACGCTGAGATATAATGTTTTTATCAACGAGGATTTTGCTGTTTTCTTTTACGGTGGCATCTTGAAAAACCGCATTCTTTCCAGCTCGACCGGGGAAGCAACGGCTGTGGCGGCCCTTTCCAAAACATTGATAGCGGTTGGAGGGGGTTTTTTGTTCCGCATTGCTCCGAGCTGGCAGCTTCGGATTGATGCAGGATATGATTGCATCATCGCAGGTTTGGTGCTTAGGTTTTGAGCATGAATCCCTTGAAATATATTGTCATGATGGTGCTGGTTGCGGTTATGTCCTGTGCAGCTGCTTGCGGAGTAAAGGGGCCACCGCTCCCCCCGCTTGCCGCTACGCCAGAGGATTCGGATGTGGCGGTCAGGCCCTCCCCCGGTGTTTCTTCCTTGCCAATGCAGAAAAACAAGAAGAAGCGTTGATTGTATGAAAGGCGTCTGGACCGCGGTGGTGACACCGTTTGAAGAAAATGGCGGAATTGACATCAATGCATTCAGAAAAATATTGCACGACCAGGCGGATGCCGGAGTTGCAGGCGTTGTTGTTGGTGGAACCACCGGGGAGGCCCCGGCCCTGACGAACGAGGAAAAAAAAACGCTGGTTCAAGCCGCCATCAAGGAGCTGGGCGGTGGCGGCGCCGGAGTTGTGGCTGGTACGGGTACGAACAACACCCGCGACTCGGTCGAATTTTCGAAATGGGCGTCCGATGCCGGTTGCTCCGGAGTGTTGGTGGTGACGCCCTATTACAACAAGCCGTCCCAGACGGGACTTGAGGCGCATTTTACCGCCGTGGCCGATGCGGTTTCGTGTGAGGTGATATTATACAATGTTCCCGGTCGCACCGGGATTTCAATAACCGCCGAAACGGTAATGCGGCTTTCGGCACATCCGCGCATCCGCACGCTAAAAGAGGCGACCGGCAATGTCGCATTCACCAGTGAAATTCTGGATGCGCTTTCGCTTGCGGGCCGCAGGATGGATGTGCTTTCGGGTGACGATGCAACTTTTTTGCCGCTGCTGTCAGTGGGCGCGGCAGGTGTGATTTCAGTCGCAAGCAATCTTTTTCCACGTGCGATGGTTGGATTGTATAAGGCTTTTATTGAGGGGCGCACACAAGAGGCCCTGGAAATTCATGCCAGATACTATCCGCTCTTCCGGGATCTGTTTGTTGAATCAAATCCCGTCCCGGTCAAATACGCGATGGCGCATGCGCGTTGGTGTCGTCCGGACCCAAGGGCGCCGCTTGCCCCGCTGTCAGAAGAGTCCGTCCGCAAGCTTCAGGCAAGTCTTGACCGTGCGGGAATCCGAAAGGGCATGAAAGCATGATCCGTCTTGGTGTTCTCGGCTCTGACGGCAAAATGGGCGGTCTCGTTTGCGCTCTTTCGGCGAGCGGATATTCTTCCCGGGTTGATGTGCGGACGAAGGCCGACCGGAGCGGCGGAGATCTTGCGGCCCTGCTTGATGTTGATGCCGTAATTGATTTCTCGGCACCCGAAGCCTCCACCGCCCTCGCGGATCTTGCGCTTGCACGCGGTCCGGTCCGGCTGCCGGTATTTGTGGTTGGAACGACCGGATGGAGGCCTGGTGACATGGATCGCCTGACGGGTCTTTCCAAAATCACCCCCGTACTGGTTTCTTCAAATTTCTCTCCTGCAATATGGGCCATGAATGAGATGCTCCGGACGGCTTCGCGGGCGTTGCTTGGGCTTGGATATGTTCCGGCAATGGTTGAAAGGCATCATATCCGGAAAAAGGACGCGCCAAGCGGGACGGCGCTCGGCCTTGAGCGGGCGGTGTATCCGGACGGAAAAAAAATGAAGATTGAGAGCATCAGGAATGGCGAAACGGTAGGGGATCACGAATTGATATTTGAGGGTGCCCACGATTCGATCATGCTCGCTCATCACGCAAAAGACCGGGCCGTGTTTGCCCGCGGAGCCATTGAGGCGGCGATCTGGTGCCACGGCAACCGCAGCAGGGCCGGACGGTTGCTTTCAATGGATGATTTCATGAGAGAGGGAATGAAATGAATTTTGAACGCGCCGAGCGGCTCAAGCTTCTTCCTCCGTATGTTTTTGTCCAGATCGACAACATCAAAAAGCAGGAGCTGGCAAAGGGCCGCAGGCTTTTGTCCCTTGGCGTGGGGGATCCGGATCTTCCTGCGCCGGACTTTGTTGTGGAAAAACTCAGGGAAGCATCGCTTCTTTCCGGGGTGCATCAATATCCTTCGTACTGGGGAATGATTGAACTCAGGCGTGCGGCAGCCCGCTGGTATGAGCGTAGATTCGGGGTCAGGCTTGATCCAGAAAGCGAGGTGCTCACGCTTATCGGATCAAAAGAGGGGCTTGCACATGTTGCGCTTGCCTATGTCAATCCGGGCGATGCGGCGCTGGTTCCGGATCCGGGTTATCCCGTATATGGTGTTGGGACGCTTTTTGCGGGCG
>MEQJ01000045.1:5412-13779 GCA_001770165.1 Bdellovibrionales bacterium RIFOXYD1_FULL_53_11
GTGCGGGCCGCAGGGTAAGAATGCTTTTTCTGAATTATCCGAACAACCCCACCGGGGCCACGGCAACCGTGGAGTTTTTTTCCGAGGTCGTGCGTTTTGCGCGCAAGCACGGGCTTGTTGTCTGTCATGACAACGCATATTCAGAGATTTATTTTGACCGGAAACAGCAACCGAGTTTTTTACAGGCACCCGGCGCGCGGGAGGTCGGCGTTGAATTTCACAGCCTGTCCAAGACGTTCAACATGGCGGGATGGCGCATTGGTTTTGCCGTGGGGAATCCGGAAATCATCAAAGCACTTGCGGACATCAAGACAAATATAGATTCGGGCGTGTTCAATGCGTGCCAGATCGCGGCAGCGCATGCGCTTGACAATTTTGAACCTTATTGCGGACAGCTCCGGGGGCTCATACAGGAACGAAGGGACATGCTTGTGCCGGCGCTTCACGAGGCGGGGTTTGCCTGTTCTTCGCCGGACGCATCATATTACGTCTGGGCGCGGGTTCCATCCGGAGAAACAAGCGAGAGCTGTGTGATGAGGCTGATCATGGAAAAAGGCGTGGTGGCAATGCCGGGAAGCGGTTTCGGCCGTTGCGGCGACGGATATGTGCGCTTTGCCCTGTGTCTAGAGACGGCACGGCTTGCCCAGGCCGCGAAGGCAATCGCGGGTCGGCCGTAGTGTCACTTTTTCAAAAAGTGTAAAAAAATTAGACAATGTATTTTCAATAACTTGCGTTTAAGTTTATGCAAGCGCGCGTTCTGTCTGGGGCCGGTCCGGCCCCAAGGGGGTGGCATGGTACTTGGATAAACCCGGTGCGGCCGTAAAGATTGCGGCCAAGGAAGGTAGATGAACATGAAGGAGATATATACGAAAAACAGGCATATTTTGCGGGATGTGATGGTGCTGGCCGGGTGTATCGCAATAGCGATGGCAGTGGCGAGGTGCAGTCCGCGCGCCCAGAACGTGTCCAAATATCCACAAAAATCCAAGGACGGGGCGCAGACCGCTTCCTTCAGTCAAGGCTCGCTCATTCCATCCATAGAGGCCTCCACGCTGTCCGTTTACGAAACGCTTGTTGTCAGTGCCGATGCCGTTGATGGCGCCCTCCCCTGGATGCGCGAAGGGATGACATCATACGCGCTGACTGATCTTGAAATCGCAGAGCTGGTTAAAACAGGATCAGTAAGGCTTCCGGTCGGCACCGGGGCGGCGGACCGGGGATTTTCGGTGATTGGCATGAAGCTGACGCGTTCCGAAATCGAGGCTGAAAAATATAATTTATTCAAAACTACGATAAAAAAACATGACGACAGGACCGTGATTCTCTCGGTTCCTGCGGGTTCGGATGAGCGCACCTGGCAGAGCATCAGCCAGCACATGACTGGAATAACGGTATTTTTGAAGGGGGCCGCCGTAAAAGAGGCCCCCGCCAGGAAGTCCAAAAAGGAGCGCCTTGAAATTGAATTGCCGCATGCGCCGGTGAAAACAAGGGCCGCCGGAACTACCGCTTGAACTGAAGCGTATTGGTGATTTTAGGCGGAACAGCTTGTTTGGCGCGTGGTTGCTTGGCGGCGGTTTTTGCGCTGGCCGGTCCGGCTCTGTTTTCGCCTGGCACGGCGGTTTCAGACCATTCAGGGGCCGTTGCCGGTTCAATCTGCCTTTCCTTTGTATAGTCGGCACTGGAATAGACGTTCAATCCTTCTGCAAATGCGGATGTTGACATGCAAAAGGCGCATATAACCACAAAAACCGGTATTTTGAATGTTTTCATAACTCCCCCGTTGAGTATAAGATACTTGACTATTATGATATAACATTAAGTATCTTGCAAGGCTTGCAAAAAAGTCTTTAAAAACCAGTACTTTTATCAAATAATAGGTATATGTTCTTGCGCTGTTGCAAGATGTGTCTTTTTGCCGTTTTGTCCGGTTTTGTCATTTGCGGGGCCCCGGCACGAGCAGAATTCTGCCCTCGGGGGGTTGATCCGTCAGAGGAGCTTGACGGAATCCATGTTTTTTCCGGCGAGGCCGACCAATGGTGCGTGAAGAACAAATCAAACGGAAAACATCTCGACAAGAATGAGGCCGGAAACAGGGCGGTTTCGTACGAAATTCGGAACGGTCGACCGGACGGACGCTGGACTTACTGGCACAACAACGGAAAAATCAAGCGGGTGATCAACTGGAAGGATGGCCGGCTTGACGGGTTGGCAAGAAATTACGCTCCGGACGGAAGAATGGTGAGCGCCGGCACTTATCAGGATGGTAAAAAACACGGGTTTCATACGGTGTGGCAGCAGGGCGCGATCAAGGCGCTTGATGGCGAATATTTGAACGACAAAAAAACCAGACATTGGAAATGGTATTATCCGAGTGGAAAAATCCAGACGGATTCGATGTACGAAAACGGGCGGCTGCATGGCTGGACCCGGAACGTATATGAAAATGGAAAGCCCAGAACCACGGGGCAGTATTCAAATAATGCCAAGACAGGGCGTTGGACGAGTTTCTATTCGGACGGACGGGAAGAATCAGCGGTCTATTACCTCCAGGGAAAACAGCATGGAAAATGGTTGCGCTGGTACGGCAGCGGGGCGCGCAAGGAAGAGGGCAGCTACACCCTTGGGAAGAAAACCGGTAAATGGTTCATTTATTTTCAGGATGGCTCTAAATGGATCGAAGCCGAATATGCGGACGGTCGGCTGGATGGCTCGTGGCTGGAATTTGATTCATACGGCAACAAGCTTGTTTCGGGATTTTATACCGAGGATGTTCCGGACGGAAAATGGACGATGTGGTATTTCAACGGAAAAAAGAAACGGGAGTGGGGTTACCGGGGCGGCAAAGTATTTGGCAGGGATCTGTGGTGGTTCGGTGATGGCAGCATCCATGTGGATTCGGAATATGATGAGGGCCTCCCCAACGGCAAGGAAACATGGTGGTATCAGAACGGGCGCAAGCGTATTGAGGCCGTTTATTACAAGGGCGTTCTGGACGGGCGCTGGTTGTCATGGTTTGAAAACGGGAACAAACAGGACGAAGGGCACTACAGGGCGGGATTTCCGGAGGGGAGCTGGATTTCGTGGTACGACAATGGACAAAAGCATGCTGAAGGCGCATTCAAGGCCGGCCTGAAGCATGGTGAATGGAAAGAATGGAGTGCTGACGGGAAGGAGTCCGGAAAGCTCAAATCCAACCAAGAAAAGAAACCCCCCAAGTGACAAAACTGACCGGCAAACGCTTGTGCTGGTGCGAATATACCGCTGAATCCATTTCCGTTATCTCTCCCCAGTTCATCGAGCCGTAGAGTTCGATTGAAAATCTGGATTTGCTGCCAAGCGCGTACTGCAGCGCTCCCTCGGCGGTTGCAATATATCCCCTGAAGTTGAGGCTGTTTTTTGCGTCGTTGAACATGGCATAGGAAACCCCGAAGCGCCCCTTCTGGCTGAGTAGTGGCAGAAAATACGGGAACGCTTTGGCGTGGACCGTTACGAAAGGCTGGAAAAGCTTGAAGGACCATTGGTCATCGAGTGTTCTAACGCGATTGAGTTCGGCGTTCGGATTGTAGGAAGATTCAAATTCATTGCCTGCGTTGAGGTCCGGATATCCCGGCGCACCGAAAATTCCGCGGAATTTTGCCGTTGCCATTGAATATCTGAAGCCGGCGCCGAGAAAGCCGAATTCATATCCCGATTCAACCATTCCGCCGAAAATCCTTGCGAGTTTGAGGCTGGTGAATCCTCCGGTGGATACCCAGACCCTCCGGCCTTCCTGGTGCCGCACGGGATAATGATTTCCGGGAGTCTCGACCGGCTCAAGATCCATTGCCTGGGCGATGACGGGAACCAGGAATAGAGCTGCAATCCATGCCGTTGTTTTCATCAGTAGATATCCCCCGGCAAACGGTCAACGCCGATGAATTCGGCAAGGCCGAGTTTGTTCGTTAGATGCGAAAGGACAGACGATCTGAATGAAAACTCCATTTCCCTTGCCTGCCCGATCGCATCCCGCAGTTCGAGGCGTGACACAATTGTTGACGACATGCTGGCAAACAGGCCGTCAAGCAGGGTGGAAGAGTTTTCGTAAGCTTCCTTGAGGTTTTCTATGCTCATTTCCTCCTGCTTGATCTGCTCGAAAATGGAATAGAGCCGCACAAGATCCCGGTCGGCGGTCTGTTGAAACGAGAGTTCGCTCATGTCCCGGGATATTCTTGCCTGTTCGACAACGCGCCGGTTGAAGATGCCCCCCGGTCCGAGCAGCGGAAGCGAAAGGGAGATGCTGGTGGTTACTTCGAGGTTGCCGGAAGTGCTTGCCCCGGTCGTCCCGGGCGTAAGGGCGGTTCCGTAATAACTGTTTCCATACGAAAGCGAGATGCCTGTTATTGAAACAGTGGGAAGCGGGAGAACCTGTTTTTCTGCAAGCTCAAGGCCCATCTCACTCGTCTTGAGATCCATGGCGGCATCCTTGAGGCTCGGGCCGTTCTCCTTGTATATTCGCAGGGCTTCTTCTTGTGAAATTTCAACCTTTGCATATTTCAGCTCGGTGGAAAGTCTGTACCGGGTGTCTATGCGGTCTCCCAGAAGCAGGTTCATGTTCCATAGCTCGGTTCTGCCTGTTTTGACGGTCTCGTTGTAACGGTTTTTCGCGTTCAGCATGTCGACCGCTGAAGACGAGACATCCGAATCCGACGCCTTTCCGATGGCTTTCCGTGATTTGACCAGTCCGGCAATAGCCACCGAGATCTCCATGGAGCGTTTTGCGGCGTCAATCTTGTCTTGTTCGGTCTTAAGCCTGAAGTAAGCGCCGATGGCCAGAAATCTTGCCGATCTTTCTGATTCAAGCAGTTTGCGCTTGTTGCGCTCGTAGCCAAGTCTTGCGATGTCGTAGGAGATCTTGTCACGCCAGAAGTTGAAAATTGCGTAACTGCCAAGATTGAGGGCAACGGACGATGCCGGATATCCGCGGGCGAACGCGGACTCGCCGAGCTTCTTGGCCTGGGTGCCGGGTATTTGGGCGATCGTATTTTGCGAAGCAGAAGACACGTCAAGGCTGAGCGAGGGAAGAAACATTTTTTCCCACGCGTCGTGATAACTCATCTCGGCCTGCCGCATGGACATGCGTTGTTTTATCATATCCTTGTTGCTGGTAAGGATTTTCTTGATCGCCATATCCAGCGTCAATTCCTCGGCGGGAGGCGTGATTGCGCAAACATCCATGGCCGGCATAATCGCGGCGGCGACAAGAAATAATAATTTAAATCCTTGAAACGATCGCACTTTCCTCCCTATGATAGTATTTAATGGACAGGAATAAAGTAATTTATGAAAAAAATTAACTTGATTGGACTGTCGCTGTTCACGGCCGTCCTGTCGGCGGGCGCCACCCCGGGGGCGGGGTCGGCTTCCCCGGCGACGCGGGTTTCGTGTGAAGACGCAAAAAACAGAGTTCAGAAACTTGAAGACTCGCTGAAAAAGATGCAGTCGATCCGCGACGCAAACGTGAATTTCATGGCGAGGCTCGACAAAAGCGATACATCCAAGAAAATCAAGGTGAGCTCAAACATCATGATTGCCTCGATCCAGATAGAAACGATTTCCAACAACATCGCGGTGCTCAAAAAAATACTCAACAGGTGCGGAGGTTGAATGATGGACACGGGCTATAAACGCAGTCTGAGGAATTTTTTGATCAATCCCGTATACCAGCTCAAATACATTTTCTGGGTTGGCGCCTCCGGTTTTGCCCTGGTTATACTGAATGCGGGGGTGTTTTATTATTATATCCGCGAGAACTACGCCATACTGGTGGAACTCAGCCCCATGACGGAAGAGACCAAGGCGCAGCTATACAGCGAATTATACAGCATCATGATCAAGCTTGGCGCCGGTTCGATCCTGTTCCTGGTGCTGGTTGCGCTTTTCGGGGTGGTGCTTTCACACAGAACCGCGGGGGCGCTCTACCATTTCAACAAGATTTTCAATGCGATCAAGTCCGGGCAGACTTCCGCCCGGATCAAACTCCGCCCGAGCGATGATTTCCAGGAAGTGGCAAGGGAGTTCAACGAGATGATGGACGCTCTTACGGAGGCAAAAACAGGAAAATGAGGACAGCTTATCTTTTTGCGGCCGCAGTCATGATTGCCGGATGCGGCGAAGACAAGATCGACGGCACGATGCCTCCGGTTACAATTCCGTCGGTTGTTGTCCAATGCAGCGGGGCCGCATATGAATCCTGTGAAAACAAGCGTGCCGCCGTGTTCTGGGCCACCTCGGAGTGTACTGTCAGCAATATCAATGCGAGACATTATACGGCTTCTGCGGCCACGGTGGTTTCCACCTCGGACTGTTCGGGCGGCGGCTGTCTGCTTTCCGTATCATCGTGGAATCCTCCGCACAGCTCCGAAACAACGACAACGCAGATTCCGCCCGGAAATTACAATCTTTGCGTATTCATTGACTCCTCCGGAGACGGGACGGTCGGCAATTCCGGGGACTGGATGGGGACCATAAATGTCGTTGTCGACAAATACACTGCGGAGCAAACGGTTCCTAATTACAGACAGCTCTGAGAAGCGATTTTACCACTCCATACATGGCAAGCGGCAGCTCCTCATATCCGGCCACCAGTTTCATGGTTCCACGGCCGCCGGATGCAAGTTCATGGCAGAGTTCCTCGCCCGCGCGTTCGTCGCCCATTTTCATAACAATGAGTTTTTTGAACCGCTTGGCAAGATATGAAGGGTCCCTTCCGGCGGTGTATTTTCCGTCAGTAAGCAGAATGACCGGAACGGGCTTGCTTCTTCCGGTTTTGAAGCTCTTTGAACAGAGTGCGAGCGTTGTCGTGAGACCCTCTTCAAGGTGTGTGTAGCCCTGCGCGGGGACATCCAGAAAACGTTCAATCAGCTCAAGCGTTCCAAGGCGTTCGGACGGGCGTTTGATGACCCGGGCCTCGTTTTCAAAGGCGACGATGCCGATGGGGTCGTCCGGAAATTGCAAAAACACCACTGCCAGGGATACGGCAGTGAGAGCCATCTTGTCTCCAGTCATCGAAAGGCTGGTGTCGACGCTGAGAACGAGCGGCTGGGGGCGTTTTTTCGTGTAGGACATCCAGATTTCGCTGCCATCGCGCGGGCCGAAAGGCGCGATGTCGAGCGTTTCTTCGATGTCGATTTCGGGCTGGCAGGCTTCTGGCGGCAGCTCCGTCCAAGTGGAGCCGGCGGTTTCAAGCGGATGCATCACGGAACCCATTACCGCCCGGGCTTTTTGCAATATTGCTTCGGCGGACATGCGGCGCAGTTTTTTAATCGATCCTCCAAGGGCCTTCCTGTTCTTGAATTCATGGTAGCGTACCGCAACATCCCAGCCGGTCTGGAGTTCGACCGGCCCGCCTTCTGGCGATTGTGCATCCTCGATGTATTCGGGAGGAAGAAAAAGCGCGTTGCCGTGAATTTTTACGGAAGCGGTCCTGCGGGCGGGGGGGGTGTCAGATTTTTTCAGCGTTTTTTTTTTAGAACCAGCAGGGCAAGTTCATTAACAAGCTCTTCCATCTCGGCGCGCGGGTTTTTTCCGGATTCGGCGTCGGGTTCAAGCTCGATTCTGGTCGGGAGCGCCAGCATGGCGGCGCTGGTGAAGGCTTCTTCCTGCTTCATTCCTCCGGAAGACAAGAACATGGCGCACAGCTCGGCAATGCCCATGGCGGCACGAACGCTCGCCCCGCGACGGATGCGGTCATGTTCGCGCGTCAGACGGGCAAGCCTTACGGCGGCGGCAGGAAGCCAGGATTCATGCTTGACGCCCGCGACGGCGAGCCGGCTGGAAACAATTTGCAGCTCTTCTTCTTCCGGCTGGTAGTCTATCGTAACAAGCTCGAAGCGGTCCAGGATCGCCTCGCTCAGATGCGAGGTGGCGACAAACTCCTTCGGATTCTGCGTCGCAATCACCAGAAATCCCGGTTTTGCCCTTATTTCACCAAGACGCGGAACGTGAATCAGGCCTTCGTCGATTGCCGGCAGAAGGACGTTCTGGACCCCTTCTGGCAGGCGGTTCAGCTCGTTGATGAACAGGACGCCTCCGGTGCGCATGGCTTCGACAAGAGGGCCGGCAACAAAGGTTTCTGCGGTGAATCCTTTTTTCATTACCGCCGGTGGATCAAACCAGCCCGTAAGTTTTTGCTCTGTATAACGGGAGTCGCCGTCAACCCTGAAAGACAGCCTGCCCGCGCCGGCAATGACCGCAAGCGCAAGATGCGTCTTGCCGGCGCCCACCGGCCCTTCAAGCATTATATTACGCCCCGCCTGCATGCAGGCATTCAGGCGGCGGTACTCCTCTTTCCGGCCGATCAATTCTGTAGTCGGGACTTTACGGGACATC
>MEQJ01000045.1:13792-17510 GCA_001770165.1 Bdellovibrionales bacterium RIFOXYD1_FULL_53_11
TCCACCACATAGCTTGCCACTTCGGAGGGCTTTGTGCCAACACCGAATCCGGCGTCAAAGCCGCACTCAAGCGCCATGGGGTGGGTCACCCGCGGCCCGCCGGCCACAAAAATCATCTTTTCGCGGATACCCATTTTTTTTGCCCTGGAAATGAGATCCTTCAGGTCCTTGAGATGGATGTTGTGCTGCGTGACAACTTTTGAAACAAGTATGGCGTCGGCGCCTGCTTCGACGGCTTTCTTCAGGAATTCCTCGTTTGGAATTTGTGAACCGAGATTGCGGGCGTCAAACCACTTGTACCGTTCGAGGCCGTAGTCACCGGCAAAGCCCTTCATGTTGATTATGGCGTCAATGCCGACGGTATGAGCATCAAAGCCGGTGCAGGCGCCGAGAATGATGATCCTGCGTCCGATTTTTTCTTGGACGAGGGCGTCGATTTCTTCCCGTGATTTTTTCTCTGACTCCACTTTTATGACCTTGATTTTTGTGAAATCCACCGCGTGTTTTGAATTGCCGTAAATCACGAAAAAAGAAAAACCGTCAGCGGCCTTTTCCATGGTGGCGATCTTGACCTGGTCAAAGCCCATCTTTTGCATGAGCAGTGTGGCCGCCTCCCTCGCCTCGGGCGAGGGATCAACCGGCAGGGTGAAGGAGAGCTGCATCACGCCGTCGTCCATGATGTCGCCGTAGGGCTTGAGTTTTTTCAGATTTGCCTTTGCGGTTTTTTGCATGACCATGCGCCTCACAGGATCTCGAAGAACGGGTTAAGATATTCGGGGGATTTTTTTACGACGCCGTCGTGGCCCTTGCCTCCGGTTTCGGTTCTGGTGACACCGGCAAACGCCCGCTCCTCAATCGCCTTGAAAAGTCCCTTGCCTGCGACCAGCTCAAGGTGACGGTGCGTGTCTTCGAGCACCTTGCGGGCCCAGCTTTCGATCACGCCGCCTTGCTTGAAGCTTATTTCGCTTCCCAGCGTGCGCGCGCCGTTGAAAATATATTTTGCATTCCGGATGCTGAGCCATCTGTCCTGCATGAGCGGGGTGTGCATCGCCTCGGTCAGCATGCCAAGAAGCTGGATGGTCTGGCCGGTAAGCACCCCGACAAAGTTGAACATCGCATCCATGAGATGGCTGTAAAAAATATCGCCGGACTTGAACCGGGTGGGAGGCATGAACTTGATCGGTGAATCGGGAAAAATATCACGCGTCATTTGAGCGCGGGCGATTTCCTTGAGAAACACGTCCGGATGCTGCGGGTCCATTTCCTGGGCGTGGCCGAGACCCATAAGGTTTTCCGGCATTCCGGCGTTGAGCGCAAACCGTTCGTTTATGAACTGGGAGGCCAGCACCTGATGTCCGTTTTCGATCGCATCGGCCGTAGTCAGGTAATTGTCTTCTCCGGTATGAATCACGATTTTGGAAAGCGCTATTATTTTCCGGGAAAAATGCTGGTCGACAAGCGTGCGCTTCATGTTTATATCGCGGAACAAGATGCCGTACATCGCGTCGTTGAGCATGAAATCAAGGCGCTCCATGGCACCAAGCGCCGCTATTTCGGGCATGCAAAGGCCGGAACAGTAATTGGTAAGCCGGACATAGCGGCCGAGTTTGCGGCTTTCTTCATCAAGCGCGGTGCGCATGATCCTGAAATTTTCTTGTGTTGCATAGGTTCCGCCGAAGCCTTCGGTGGTTGCCCCGTGAGGGATGTAATCCAGCAGGGACTGGGCCGTACTCCTTATTACCGCGATTGCATCGGCTCCAGCTGTCGCCGCCGCCCTGGCCTGGACTACATCCTCGTGGATGTTGCCGGTTGCCACTATCACATAAAGAAGCGGCCCGTTTTTTCCGGTGGGATCAAAGGGGTCCCGGGTTTCCTCCCTCAGGCGGTCGCGTTCATCGCGTTTTTCAAGAAGGTGCTGTTTTGCGCGCATGCACAGTTCACGGGCTTTTTCGCGGATATCGGGTTCCGGTGAACGGGGCAGTTTGGAGAGATCGATTTTTCCTGCGGCCACGGCGGCTGCAAGTTTTTGCGTTGTGAGTTTTTTCTGCAACAGGGCATTTGCAAACCAGTAAAGGGCGCCCCTTCCCAGCAGGCCCGATGCGTGCAGATTCTCCACTATTATATTGGCCTCCGGAAACAGCTGGCCTCCCCTTACAACCGCTCCGTTTACACCCGCAAGCCGGAGAGACGCCCGTTCGATGGCAACCGTTGTATGGGTTGAAATCAGGTCACCGACGGGTTTTGCAATATGATCGGCCAGTTCACGGCAGCGCGATACAACCCCTTTATCCAGCAGTAATTTCGACATGATATGGTTTATATCCATTACATCCAGGCGGGTGTCAAAAGTTTTGTCAGTCATGTACAGGGAAGACACAATAGCCTCCGGACCGGTCCAAAAACAGCCCTGTTTTCAAGCCTTCTGCACGCCGCCCGGCTGGCCCGCCGCTTGCTTCTATACTTCGTAAGAGAGAGGGCTGCCATAAACGCACGGTACGCGTAACAAGCAGCTTGAGGAGTAGATTATGAGCCGTTCAAAGATTTTCTGGTTGTTGTTTGCACTTATGAACCTGGTTCCGGTTGCCGCCGCCAGTGCGCCAATGCCGGTTCCACCCCCCTCGCCAACCCCTGACAAGCCTGTGATTGCACCAAAGCCAATACCCGCC
This sequence comes from Bdellovibrionales bacterium RIFOXYD1_FULL_53_11, assembly GCA_001770165.1. GTDB lineage: Bacteria > Bdellovibrionota > UBA1018 > UBA1018 > UBA1018 > XYD1-FULL-53-11. The sequence continues at coordinate 16,459 of MEQJ01000045.1, forward strand.
CCGGAGGCTGCAAGCAGGACGGCGTCACCAGCCGGTGACCTCTCCATGGCCGAAGCCAGGCGTACTTTTGGCGAATCCTTTGACATTGTTTTTGATGCTGCCTCTGATAAAATCAGCGCTTTTGGCATGATCCACAACGAATGCGTTTCAAAATTCAGTTTTTCAAATTCGGAAAATGACCCTGAAATCAGGTCAAATGCCGTAGCAGGCCTTAGAATACGCGATACTGGCGCTGGACGCTCCTGCATGGAAAAGCACAAGGATGCCTGCGGTCCTGCCAGCAAAGACGAGAACAAGAATTGCACCAGGATATCCAAACTTCCAGGTTCGTCATTTGATCTCAGAAAATCCGGAAAAGTCAAAATAGGCCTTATCCGCAAGTCGCTTGCCGATCGCGATGCTCCGGAAGTCGAGAGCGTTGTCGCGGGCAGGCCGGTGGTGGTTCATGTGACTGCGCAGGAAAGAGCCGAACGGATCCAGACGCAGGCACGCGAAGAAAGACGCCGGAGCATCGATCTCCTGCGCCGCCAGGTTGATAAATGCCGCACTAATGACGAAGAAACCACGATAGCCCGCAGCTCGCTTCAGCAGCTGGTTGCGATGCAGGCGATCTCCGAAAGGGATGCCAAAATCAAGGCATCGTCGATTGACGACTCGGAGCTTAATAATTTTGCCAAACGCATTTCAAAGGCTTCTGACTCCGATCTCGACCAGATCCGTGAAGATGTCACCAGGTGGCTGGCAGAAAAATCTTCTGATACGTCGGTGATTCCGGACAAAGCGGCAAAACTCTACTACCTGATTGCCAAGCGTATTATCGAGAATGGTAACAGGTCGCCGGAATCCATGAAGCTTGCAAAAGAAGCCATCAAGGAAGCAATCGCGCTCTCTGGAATCAGCAAGACGCAGAAGTCGATACTTGAAAGTTATGTCCGCCAGCTGGAAGTCGATCATCTTGGAGCACTGGCGCGGGGCGGTATGTACAACAACCCGTCTTTCTGGCCGGCATATGCAAATCTCATGAACCGGGTTCAGAACGAAGCTATGACACT
>MEQJ01000045.1:17520-24919 GCA_001770165.1 Bdellovibrionales bacterium RIFOXYD1_FULL_53_11
GCAAGCCCCTCGATGGAGGGCTGCATGGGAGCCATCAACGCGGCACGCACTGTCGCAGCGATGCCGCAACATGCACAGCAGGCCGATCAGCAGCGCGCGGCGGTTTACCAGCAGATCCAGCAGGCAATGATGCAGCCGCTTACCACCAACGGCGCTGCACCAGCGGCTCAGACAGGAACAAATCCACTTGGAACCGGAGTGTACTGGGCCGGTGGACAATACGGTGCCTTGAGTGGCTCTGGAATGCCACAGCTGTTCAGATAAGATTTCAGGCAAAACGTGGTGACACGCCGGGCCACGGATGTTTTTCCCGGCAAAGTTGAGCTGAAGCAGAATAAAAACCGCGGATCCGGAAACAACTCTCTCCCGGACCCGCGGTTTTTTTTTATATTTTTGCTTTTTTATTTGACGTTGGATTGAATCCGCGCTTACCTCTTATTTAGTTGCTTATTTATTTATTAGAGGGGGTGTCGTAATGGCAACAGGTTTGGTGAAATGGTTCAACGACAGCAAGGGTTATGGATTCATCCATGCGGACGGAAACGACCGCGATATTTTCGTGCACTACACGGCAATCAAGGGCGAAGGCTTTAAAACGCTTTCCGAAGGGCAGAAGGTCGATTTCGAATTGATCGAAGGCCCCAAGGGTCCGCAGGCCGCAAACGTAGCGAAGGCCATTCAATAGCTGTCTTTGCACTCATTCAAAATTTAAAAAAGCAGGCTTCCTTCGGGGAACCTGCTTTTTTTATATATTAACTTGCCCCCCTGTATATGTTATCCATCTGCAAGTGCTCTCTGAGCCATCGTTCCTAAACAGATTTGCTTCTGCATGGACTTTGGCCGGGGTCTGGCTTGAAAAGGCCCGGCCTCCCGGTATTTGGAAAAGAGGACCTTCATGCGGTTTTGGTATTTGCTTTTTTTATTGTTCCCGCTTCAACCAGTCATTGCTGCGGCGCCATCCGGAAAGCTTTTGATATTTCACGCCGGAAGTCTTTCGGTTCCTGTCAGGGAACTCAAGGCGGCGTTTATGAAAAAATATCCTGGTCTGACCATGCTTGGCGAGGCGGCCGGCAGTGTCGAATCGGCCCGGAAAATTTCGGATCTTGGACGTGTATGCGATGTTTTTTTATCCGCGGATCAGGACATTATCGGCAAATTTCTCATTCCGGACCATGCCACATGGAAAAAACCGTTTGCCCGCAATGAAATGGTTGTTGCCTACCGCTCCTCGTCCCGGCGGGCGGACAGGATCACCTCCAAAAACTGGCATGAAATCCTTCTGGAGCCGACGGTCAGGTTCGGCCGCGCCGATCCCAACGCCGACCCCTGCGGCTATCGTTCGATTTTTGTAATGAAGCTTGCCGAAGATCATTACAAGGTTCCAGGGCTTGCCATGCGTCTTGCGGCAAAGGATGTCAAATACATCAGACCCAAGGAAATTGATCTGCTCTCCCTTCTTGAACTCGGGGAGATAGATTACATGTTCATCTACAAATCCGTCGCCTTTCAGCATGGGCTCAAATGGGTGACGCTCCCTCGCGGGATCAATCTTGGTGCCCCCGCGCTGGCGGCCGGATATGCCAAGGCTTCAACAAGCATTACCGGCAGAAAACCCGGCGAACTGATCAGTAAAAACGGGGCGCCGATCGTTTATGGCGCAACCATCCCGACCCGTGCACCGAACCCGGTGGCCGCCCGGGAGTTCATGAATTTTCTGCTCGGACCCGAAGGCAGGGAGATCATGAAAAAGAACGGACACTGATGAATCCGCGCGCGGGATCCTTCAATATCATTTTTTCGCTGCTCGGGAGCCTCGTGCTTGTTTTCCTTGTTGCCCCCGTTGCGGGCATGGTTCTACATACGTCCATGCCGGAGCTTGCTTCGGCGTTCGGTGATGCGGAAGTGCGCGCCAGCATCCGGCTCACGCTTCTTGCGTCCCTGGCAGGTACGCTCGCGCTTTCTGTCTTTGCCATTCCGCTTGCATATCTGCTTGCGCGGAAGAATTTTCCGCTCAAATCGCTCGTGATCGGAGCCATAAACCTGCCGGTGGTGATTCCGCATTCCTCGGCCGGCGTCGCGCTTCTTGGCATCATGTCCCGCGATACATTCATCGGGCGCGCTGGCGAGGGCCTTGGAATCAGTTTTGTGGGCAATCCGCTTGCCATTGCGATTGCCATGGCATTTGTCAGCCTGCCATTTCTTGTTGTTTCGGCCGTTGATGCGTTTGGCTTGGTGCCGGTGAGGCTCGAAAAGGCGGCGCTCAGTCTTGGTGCCGGGGCCTGGAGGGTTTTTTTCACCATTTCGCTGCCGCTTGCGATCAGGCCCATCGTGTCTGGTCTCGTTCTTATGTGGACGCGCGGACTGAGTGAATTCGGCGCGGTACTTATCGTGGCTTATCACCCCATGGTGACGCCGGTGCTGGTGTTTGAAAGGTTCAACACCTTCGGCCTGGCCCATGCCCGCTCCGTGGCGACGGCATTTATTCTGGTTACCCTGGCGCTGCTTCTGGCGGTGAAACTTTTCATGAGGTTTTTTCGTGCTCCAACTCAAGAACGTTGAAAAAAAATTCAGCTCCTTTTCGCTTGGCGGAATTTCGTTCGAGGTCGGCGCCGGCGAATGTCTGGCGGTGGCGGGGCCGTCGGGAGCCGGAAAATCGCTCATTCTGGAAATCATCTCGGGCTTTGTCAGGCCGGACGGCGGCACGGTCGTGGTAAACCGGAGGGACGTGACTCGCTCGGGCATACAGGGGCGGGGCGTTGGATATCTGCCGCAGCACCACGCGCTTTTTCCGCACATGAGCGTAAGAGAAAACATCGCTTATGGAATAGCCGGCTTGAAAAAAGAGGCGCGGGAAGAGGCGATCGCGCATGTGGCGGCAGAGCTTGGAATTGAGTTTCTCCTTGACCGCGCGCCGCTCACGCTTTCGGGCGGAGAGCAGCAAAGGGCGGGCCTTGCGCGCGTGCTGGTTACAAAGCCGGCGGTGCTGCTTCTTGACGAGTCATTAAGATCGCTTGATGCCGATGCGGCCGACGACATGCTTTGCGTGCTTAAAAACATCAACCGGCGCGGACTCGCCATGGTGCATGTCACCCACGACCGCCATGAGGCAAAAGCCATTGCAAGCCGCGCCATTCGCATTGATGCCGGGCGCATTGCCGCGGAGGGTCCGCCTTCCGTTGTAATTCCCGGGCGCAGGCAATTCATACGTCGTCCCGGAACGCTCATTGTCGGCGGTTCGCGCAGCGATGCGGGCAAGACGGAGTTTGTCTGCCGTGTTATCCGCAAGTTTTCGGCCACAAATACGGTTGTGGCGCTCAAGGTCACCATGCACTACGAGGAGCGCGACCGCGATCCGGCCTACGAAAACATGCCGGTGCAATTTTCGATTTTTGAAGAAACCGATCCCGCGCGCCCCAAGGATACCGGCAGGATGCTGGCAGCCGGCGCGCAAAAAGTGCTCTGGCTCAAGGTCAAGGAGCGTTTTCTTCGCGAGGGCCTGTTGGCAGCGCTTGCGCGAGTGCCCGAAGAGGTGCAGCTTGTGATCGAGTCAAATGCCGCGGCCACCGTGATTGATCCGGATCTTTTTTTGATGGTAATGGGTGAAGGCGAAGTGAAGCCTTCCGCAAGGAGGCTGCTCAAATACGCGAGCGCGAGAATCGCATCAAAAACCGCCGACGGCGGCGGCTTTTTACCGGATGAGGGGGCGCTTGCCATTTGTGACCGGAGGTGGGCGCTCAAATGACCATGACATATGAAGAGGCCCTCGGGCTTGTTCTTTCCGGGGCTGAAAGGGTGCGGACCGGCCATGAGCGCATGACGCTTGACGGCTGCGCGGGACGGGTGCTTGCGGAGGATGTGTTTTCGGACGTAGATATTCCGCCCTTTGATACCTCGGCCATGGACGGTTACGCCTGCCGTGCGCGCGATCTTGCGGCCGGACGCCCACGCATCATTGCAACAGTCCAGGCCGGAGCTTCGGGCCTGACCTCATTATCTGATGGTGAATGTGTGAAGATCATGACCGGCGCGCGTGTTCCGGCCGGAGCCGATACGGTGGCGGTGCTTGAAGAGACGTCCGAGACGGAGGAAGGCACTCTGGTCTTTTCCGGAACAACCGGGATTTCAAATATTCTGCGCCGGGGTGAAGACGTAAAAGCCGGCGAAAAGATACTGTCGGCGGGAACGCGCCTTTTTGCCCGCCACATCGCAACGCTTGCCTCCACGGGTAATCACGAGCCGCTTGTATACGAAAAACCCCGCGTCGGAGTTGTCTCTACGGGCAATGAGCTGGTGCCGCCGTCCAAAAAACCCGAAGGAACGGAAATAAGGAATTCAAACAGCAGCCAAATTCTTGCGCAGCTAAAAGCCTCTGGAGCGGCGGGAAGTTTTGTCGGGATCGCCAGGGACACCCTTGATGACATCGAAGACAGGTTGCGCAGGTCTTTTGCCTCATGCGATGTGACGATCCTTTCGGGCGGGGTGTCCGTGAGTGAGTTTGATCTTGTTCCAGGGGCGCTCGGGCGACTGGGCGTTCAACCGGTTTTTCACGGTGTTGCGATCAAACCCGGAAAACCCGTGTACTTCGGAAAGACCACCGGTGGCGGCAGACCCCACTTTGTATTCGGACTTCCCGGCAAGCCGGTGTCTTCTTTTGTGGTGTTTGAAATTCTCGTGAAACCATTTTTACAGAAGATGTCCGGCATGAGTCCGCTTCCGGGACGGCTCCGCTTGCCGCTTGCCGGAGGGTTTGTGAGAAAAAGCGGCGCGAGGATGGAATTCATTCCGGCCAGGATGCGGGACGGCGGGGTGATGCCCGTACAATTCCATGGATCGAGCCATTTTCACGCGCTTTCAAATGCGGACGTACTGCTTGTTGTTCCAAAGGAGGTCACGGCGGTTGCGCCTGATTCACTGGTGGAGGTACTGCTGCTTGATTGACTGCGCGTTGCACGACCCGTTTGGTCGCAGAATCAATTATCTCAGGGTATCGGTAACGGACAGGTGCAATCTCCGCTGCATCTATTGCATGCCGGAGCACGGTATCGAGCGGATTGCGCACGAAGACATCCTCTCTTTTGAAGAAATTGCGGAGTTCGTACGCGCCGGCGTGGATCTTGGCATTGACAAGATACGGCTGACGGGCGGTGAACCGCTGGTAAGAAAAGGCGTGGTCTCCCTGGTGCGGCTGCTCGCCGAAATCCGCGGCATCCGGGATCTTGCCATGACAACAAATGGCGTGCTCCTTGAAGAGTACTCTGCGCTTCTCAAGGAGGCCGGGCTGCACCGGCTCAACATCAGTCTTGATACGGTTGATCCGGCAAGGTTCAGTGGGATCACGAGACGCGACCATCTTCCGGCAGTGCTGCGCGGAATAGACGCGGCGGCGCGCGCCGGATTTTCGATAAAACTCAACTGCGTGATTCGCGAATCGCGGCGCGAATCAGACGCGCTGGCGGTAGAGGAGTATGGCCGGGCGCGTGGTTTTGAAGTGCGGTTTATACGGCGCATGGATCTGGGGAGCGGGATTTTTCATGCCGTTGAAGGCGGCGAAGGCGGCCACTGCCCCGCGTGCAACCGCCTACGGCTTACCGCCAGCGGCATGCTGTATCCGTGTCTTTTCTGTGATGAGTGCATTGATATAAAAAAATCGGGTTATCATGAGGCGCTCAGGCGTGCGGTGGGCGCAAAACCGCTGCGCGGTACGCGGAGCCTGGACAAGTTCATGATCAACACGGGCGGATAAACGGGAGATGAAGAAATGAAACTGAGTCATGTTGACAGCGAGGGCCGGGCAAACATGGTGGATGTATCCTCAAAGGACCGGGTAAGGCGTACTGCTACGGCAACAGGAATCATCCGCATTGCCTCAGAAACAATGCGCCTGATCCGCGAAAACGGGATGAAAAAGGGTGATGTGCTTGTGGTGGCCGAGATTGCGGGCATCCAGGCGGCCAAGCGCACGGCGGAGCTTGTCCCGCTTTGCCACAACATCCAGCTTGGCAATGTGCAGGTTCGCTGCGAGGTGGCGGAAGACGCTGTTTGTGCAACCTGTACGGCGGTTTGTGTCGGGCAGACGGGAGTTGAAATGGAAGCACTAACGGGCGTCACGGTCGCGCTGCTTACGGTTTACGACATGTGCAAGGCCGTCGACAAGAACATGCGCCTTGGCGACATAAGGCTGGTTGAAAAAAAGAAGGAAGCGGTGCCGGCATGAGCGGGCGCGTGGTTTCGATAAATATTTCGGAAAAGAAGGGAACGGCAAAGCACGGGGTTGAGCGGGCGGAAGTTTCCTTGCGGGGGATGGATGGAGACGCTCATTCCGGAACCTGGCACCGGCAAATCAGCCTGCTTGCGCATGAGGAGGTTGAGCGGTTCGTCAAAAAAACCGGGCGCAGCACCGCGCACGGCGAATTTGCCGAAAACATCACCACCGGCGGGCTTGATCTTTCGCGCGTGAAGCTTTTTCACCGGCTGCATATCGGCTCCGTTGAGCTTGAGGTCACGCAGCTTGGCAAAAAATGCCATAACGAACCGGGCGGCTCCGGCAATAGCTGCGCGATATTCAGGGATGTGGGGTCATGCATAATGCCGGTGCATGGGATATTTGCCCGGGTGCTGAGCGCGGGGAGCATAAAAACCGGAGATGAGATAGGGCATAGGAGTGTTCCGATAAAATGTAAAATCATCACGCTCAGCGACCGTGCGGCCTGCGGAGAATATGACGACCTGAGCGGCCCGCGGATTGTTGAATGTCTTGAGGCGGCGCGATTTGGTTTTGATCTCGGGTGTTCGCGCGAGGTGATAGCGGACGAGCGTGCAAGGCTTGAAGAAAGCATAAGCGGGGCTGATGCCGACATTATTTTTACCACGGGGGGCACCGGAATAGGTCCGCGCGATATAACCCCGGAAACGATCCTGTCACTTTGCCCGAAAACCATTCCCGGCATCATGGAGCACATCAGGCAAAAACATGCCGCACGTATCCCTTCCGCGCTGCTGAGCCGGAGCGTGGCGGCTGTTTATGGCGACAGGACGCTGGTGTTTGCGCTTCCCGGAAGCGTAAAGGCCGTGACGGAGTATATGGAAGAGATTATTCCGCTCATTGAGCATGCGGTTTTGATGTTGAGGGGAATCGGGCATTAGTTTCCCTGGGTATGCACTTGACGCCAGTTAGTGTGGTTTGGGCTTGGAATTGACGGCTGCTTCAACCATCCGGCGGAACAGAAGACCTCTGGTACCCGATGTGCGCCGATTGAAGCGAAAGACGAATTCATCCAAGTAGGGCTGCAGACTTTGCTTACCAACGCTGCCTTGATATGTGCCGTAGTACCAGCGCTTCAGCAATGATACCGCTCGATGCACACGCGGCAACAGCCGCTCGTCATCCCCGTCAACCTCT
>MEQJ01000046.1:0-150 GCA_001770165.1 Bdellovibrionales bacterium RIFOXYD1_FULL_53_11
CAGCCGATGACCTTTGACGAGAACGATGCGGCGGCATTTGAAGCCGTTGCTTCACAGGTCGCAGTGGCAATGACAAATCGCAGGCTTTATGACGACGTCCGGCAGTTCAACCGCAAGCTGCAAAAAGCTGTTGAAGAAAAAACCGTCGAG
>MEQJ01000046.1:233-11146 GCA_001770165.1 Bdellovibrionales bacterium RIFOXYD1_FULL_53_11
GGATCAGCGCACTGCCGAGATCATTACAAACAGTCCGGCAATGATGAATCTTATCGGCATGGTCGACAAGATTGCGCCCACCACCGCAACCGTTCTTATCCAGGGCGAAAGCGGCACGGGCAAGGAACTCGTTGCCCGCCGTCTTCATACTAAAAGCGAGCGCGCAACGGGGCCGTATGTGACCGTCAACTGCGGAGCGCTGCAGGAATCACTTCTTGAGTCCGAACTCTTCGGCCACGAAAAAGGCTCCTTCACCGGAGCCATCAATCAGAAACTCGGTCTTTGCGAAACGGCGGACGGCGGCACGCTCTTTCTCGACGAGATCGGCGAGATGTCGCAAGCCATTCAGACCAAGATGCTGCGTTTTCTGCAGGAGGGCGAATTCTACCGTATTGGCGGCAAAAAACCGATCAAGGTCGATGTCCGTGTTATCAGCGCCACGAATCGTGATCTTGAGCTGGAGGTTCGCGAGAGCCGTTTTCGCGAGGATCTATATTACCGGCTCAATACAATCACGCTCAGGATGCTCCCTCTTCGCAAACGCAAGGAAGATATCGCACTGCTTGTTCAGCATTTTTTGCGGCATTCGCGCTTTGGAGGCGCCGCCCAGCAGATCAGGCGCATTGATCCGCGTGTGATGGAGGTGCTTGGCAGATACGACTGGCCGGGTAATATCCGCGAACTGCAAAATACGATTGAACGCCTTAAAATCCTTGCCGAAAACAACGAGATCAGGTTCGACGACATACCATTCAACATCCGCGAGCCCAAACAGCGCGCAGTCAAGGAAAGCGACGGGTATTCGCCGGACATGACGCTCGATGACATAGAAAAATCGCATATTCTGCGCGCCCTCGTCAGCAATCAGGGAAACAAGACAAAGGCGGCAAGAACACTTGGAATAACGATAAAAACACTTTATAACAAGCTCCACAGGTACGGCATTCTGCAGTCGCAGTCAGAGCCCGCCGGTGGGGCGGAGCTAACCTAAGGAGAAACACGATGGCTAAAAAGGCAAAAGCAACAGTAAAAGCAACAGCAAAAGCAACAGTAAAAGCAAAGGCGGTATCCGCAAAGGACAAGAAGACCATCAAGGCGACGGTCCTTGCCGAAAAGGGGCAGCCTGCGGCGCTTTCTCCTGAATTGCAGAACGTCGATCCTGACGAACTCGAAGAGCAGCAGGATGCGGCAGCGGCGGCCGCTTCAGGCGGTGGCAGCGGTGATGCGGCGCTTGCCGCGGCTGCGGGTACGACTGAGATGTCGGCGTCATTCAAGAATTTCCGCCATCATCCAGACATGGAAAATTTTTACCGCTTTATCTACGAAAACGACCTTCGTCACGAAGCACTTCACATCATCGACGAGATGCTTCTCGAAAAACGCAATCGCAGACAGGTCAGGATGGCAAAAACAAACACCAACTGATCCCGCGCCGAGCGGGGTTTGAGGGCTAACGAAAGGGGAAGGGGATGTCACAGGTACGCGTGCTTATTGCGGACGGGTTCGCAAAGGACGGGCTCGATATTTTTTCAAAAAATTCAAGTTTTCAGATCGAAAGCCGCAAAGCCACTCCGGCCGACGAACTTTTGAAGATCATTGCGGACTACCAGTGTTTGATTGTCCGGTCGGCGAGCAAGGTTACAAAGGACGTCATGGATAAAGGCACCAACCTCAAACTCATCGTAAGGGGTGGTGCGGGCGTTGATAATATAGATGTTCCGTATGCCACTTCAAAAGGCATTGCCGTGATGAACACCGCAACTGCAAATTCTCTTGCAGTTGCCGAGCAGGTTTTTGCGCTCATGTTTTCGATGCTTCGCATGATTCCGCAGGGGGCGATGTCCCTGCGGGACGGCAAGTGGGAAAAATCAAAGTTCACCGGGCGTGAGGCCACCGGCAAGACGCTTGGCCTCATAGGCCTTGGTAATATTGGCCGCATTGTGGCCGAAAAAGCCGTGGCGTTCGGCATGAAGGTCGTGGGCTTTGATCCGATGATCAAATTGCAGGCCCAGCTCGGGGGGGCGCTTGGCGCTTCGAGCGCGTTTTCGTTCGCGGGCTCCGTCGAAGAAGTTCTTCGTGCAGCGCACATCGTTTCCCTCCATGTCCCAAAAAACAAAGACACGCTTAATCTCATCAACTCCGCCCGCATCGACCTGATGCGTGACGGCGCATACGTGATCAACTGCTCGCGCGGCGGCATCGCAAACGAGGATGATGTCATGGCCGCTCTTGATCGCGGCAAACTTGGCGGCGCGGCGTTTGATGTCTATGATCCAGAACCCCCGCAGTTTCCGAAGAAACTTTTCGAGCATCCCAAGTGCGTTTGCGTGCCGCATCTCGGGGCGTCGAGCCATGAGGCGCAGGACCGCGTATCGACGACGGCGGCCGACCAGATAATCGGGTTTTTTACCGAAGGGAAGCGCCTTGGCGTCATCAACAAGGTGTAATGTAGCGGTAATCGGCGCGCAGTGGGGTGACGAGGGCAAGGGCAAGGTCGTCGATTTGTTGAGCGCGCGTGCGGAATACATCGTCCGCTATCAAGGCGGAAACAACGCGGGCCACACGCTCGTCGTGGACGGCAAAAAAACCGTGCTGCATCTCATTCCCAGCGGCGTGTTGCATCCGGGCAAGGTGTGTTTGATCGGCAACGGCGTTGTTTTTGATCCGCTTGTTTTTTTCGAAGAGCTCGATGCCCTGACTGGGGCGGGCGTGCTTCACAAGGGCTCGGAACACGAAACAGTGCGCGTGAGCGAGCGGGCGCACGTGATTTTGCCGTATCACCGGCAGCTTGACTCCCTGAGGGAGCGGCGTGCCGCCGTGGATGGAGCGCATATCGGCACGACGGTGCGCGGGATCGGTCCGGCGTATGAAGACAAGGTCTCCCGTCGCGGGATCACGGTGGCGGATCTGATCAGGCCGGAGACGCTAAAGCCAAAACTTGTTCGCGCGATCGAAGAAAAAAATGCACTGCTCAAGCACCTTTTTGGCGACAGCGTGATCGATGCGGACAGGATTTTTGAAGAATGCGTCCGTACCGGCGGGCGCTTGAAGCCGTTTGTATGCGATACGCGGCGGGTGCTCCAGGAGGCCGTCACGCATGGCCGTCCGGTTTTGTTCGAGGGTGCGCAAGGCGCGCTTTTGGATATTGATCATGGCACATATCCGTTCGTGACTTCTTCGAGCACGGTGGCGGGTGGTGCTATCATAGGTACCGGGCTTGGCGTGGGCCTTGGCGCGACCACAAACGTGATTGGCATCGTAAAGGCTTATACCACCCGGGTTGGTACGGGGCCGTTTCCGACGGAGATCGAAAAATCCGAGCCCGCAATTGCAAAGCGCATCCGTGATGTCGGGGCCGAGTATGGCGCGACGACGGGACGTCCGCGCCGGGTGGGCTGGCTCGATCTTGTGGCGCTCAAATACGCGGTCGAGGTAAACGGCATTACGTCGCTGGCGCTGACAAAATCTGATATTCTTGATGGCTTTGAGTGCGTCAAACTTTGCAAATCCTACACGCTTGGCGGTAACACGCTTTACGACGTGCCTGCGTGTGCCGAGGATTATTCGCGTGCCGAGCCCATGTATGATTTCATGCCCGGCTGGCCGGAGTATGACCGTGCGGCGGCCGCTTGCTTGAGCGATCTGCCAGTGGAGCTTCGTGATTTCATCCGTGCCATTGAAGATTACGCAGGCGTACCCGTTACGATTGTGAGTACCGGTCCGGGGCGCGAGCAGACGATTGTGGTCAAGGAGCCCTTCGGGCAGCGGTAAACTATTGCCATTGCGCAATATTTTTGATAGCAAAATCAAACTCTCGCAATGTTTGTGAGCCATTAGCTCAGTCGGTAGAGCATCACACTTTTAATGTGAGGGTCGACAGTTCGAATCTGTCATGGCTCACCAAATTTTGCAGGGGTATGCTCAATTTTATGTAACGCATTATAGACATAATGATTTATTTGTATATAATGAGATACATATGCCAGCACGCTCTCCTTCCATGGGTCCGAGTCGAAAAAAGGCGCTTCGAGCACTGGGCGAACAGCTTCGGGGCCGTCGCAAGCGTCTCAAGGTAAGCGCAATTGCTACTGCAGAATCCGCATCGATGTCCCGGATGACGCTCCATCGGATCGAGAGAGGTGATCCTTCTGTAACAATGGGTTCCTACCTCGCTGTTATCTCCGTTCTTGGACTGGAACTTGAACTTTTTGATCCAATCCGGCGTCAGACCAGGAGTATCTCCAGCAAGTTGCCGCTAAAAATCCGCCTGACCGACTATCCACAACTCAAGCGCCTGGCTTGGCAGCTCAATAAAACAGCAGAGCTGAGTCCCGAGGAAGCTCTCGACATCTATGAGCGCAACTGGCGTCATATCGATTTGAAAGCCCTTGGGCACGATGAACAGGAACTGATCGAAAAACTTCTGGCGGCTTTTGGCAGGGAGCGGTTGCTTGTTTAAGAGAGAACACCATATCAGGATTGCGTCTATTCTTCAGTCTCTCGATTCTGAACGCCTTGCTTCGAACGGCTGCTGTTTTGGTGGCGGTACCGCGATCGCGCTTGCGCGCGGCGAATACCGCGAGTCCTTTGATATCGACTTTATGGTATCCGATCCGGCGGGATACCGCACCTTGCGGCAGATGATGACTGGTGCTCGCGGCATCAACGCGATCATACGCACCGGTTGCGAGTTCAAACAAAAACATGAAATCCGTGCCGATCAATACGGGATCCGTACTTTGTTTACAGTCGGCGATGCCGACATCAAATTTGAGATTGTTCTTGAAGGCCGGATCCATCTGGAGATGCCCGGTCCAGCTGATCGCATATGTAATGTCGCAACATTGACCCCGCTTGACATGGCTGCGTGCAAACTCTTGGCGAATTCCGACCGCTGGTCCGATGACGGGGCTTTTAGCCGTGATCTGATCGATCTTGCGATGCTTGCGCTACCCAAACCGGTTTTTACAATGGCCAAAAAGAAGGCTGCCCTGGCTTATGGCGACAGTGTCGAGCGGGATCTGGATCGAGCAATCACAAAACTTGCTGCCAGGTCCGGCAGGCTTGACGAATGCATGTCCGTCCTGAAAATGGATGATGTTCCGAAGGCTCTTTTATGGAGTCGTATTCGCAAACTCAAGGCTTGAACGTTCCGCCCTGCCTTCCGCCCCTTCTGAACCCCATCGCGATCGATGCCGCCATCACGCCCCAGAAAATCCAGAAGGCGGGCTGCGCGGCCGAATGGAAATTCAGCGCGGCATGTCCCGTGCTTTCAAGCACGAGCTTCACGCCGATCCAGAGCACGAGCAGATAGGCGGTGACTTCAAAGGACGGGAATTTTTCGAGCACCTTGATGAACACCGTGGCCGCATAGCGCATCATTATGACGCCGATGAATCCGCCGGTGAAAATGACCCAGATTTTGCTTGAAAGAGCCACCGCGGCGAGGATCGAGTCGACCGCAAATGCGATATCCGTGAGTTCGATGACCAGAACCACCTTCCAGAAGCTGCCGCGGGTGACCTTGGTATCCGCGTTATTCTTGGACGGAAACAGGAAATGTTTTGCCGCCATAAAGACGAGGTAAAGACCGCCCGCTATCTTGACCCAGCGGTATTTTATGATCCAGGTGACCAGAAAAAGCGCCGCAAGCCTGAACACAACCGCGCCGGCGAGCCCGTAGGTAAGGGCTTTTTTGCGCTGCTCCTTTGGCAGGGCTTTGGCGAGCACCGCGAGTACGAGCGCGTTGTCTATCGACAGGATTCCTTCAAGAAACGCCAGAAAAACTATCAGGAAAATGTCATTGAATGTCACCATGCAGGGAATTCTCCGCCAGTTTTTTGACGCACATGTGAACCAAAAGGTGGCGACCACCTTTTAGCAAATGCCGGGTTATGCCGACAAGCAGTTGATGAAACATACATCAGGGAAGCGCCTTTGCGATCTTGTCACGAAGCTGCGTGCCGGTAAAAGGTTTGACGATGTAGTCGGTGACGCCCGCCTCAACCGCGTCAGACAGGTGAGCGTGGTCGCCCTCGCCAGTGACCATGAAAAAGGGAAGATCGCGCGTCGGAGTGTATGCGCGGACGGTGCGAAGGAGTTCGATGCCGTTCATGCCCGGCATGTTCCAGTCAGAAACAACAAGACCGAAAGCATCGGCGGGTTCACAAGCGCAGCATTTGACCTGCATCCACGCGCTCTCTCCATCCTCTGCTTCAACAATCCGCGAAAAACCCGCATCCCGGGCCATCTGGGAAAGAATGCCGCGCATCGCGGGCATGTCGTCAACAATGAGGATTCTGAGGTTCGTATCACCGGTCATAAGCGACGTTCCAGACACCATTCTACCAGAAAACCCATGGAGAAAAACACTATATGAAGAACAAGCTGTGGCTTCTGCAACTGCCGATCATAGCTCTTTTTACCTTTGCCTATTATATAAACGAACTTGGCGTCAATGGCGACCTGCATAACGAGTTCATGCGCACAAGGGCTTTCCCGTTTTTCAGAACGGTGTCGGGATGGTTTACCAACACGAAATTTCATGCCCGTGGGGTTCAGGCTCCGAAAAACAAGGTTGTTATTGTCGAGGTCGACAGCGATTCGATCGCGCAGTTCGGCCGCTGGCCGTGGCACCGGGACCTCACCGCATATCTGGTCCAGAAAACCTTTGATGCCGGGGCAAAGGTGGTCGGGCTTGATATCGTGTTCAGCGAGCCGGACCGGCGCGTGCCCGAGGATCTCGCCAAACTCATGCAACAGAAAGGCCTTGGCAGACATGTTGACGAGTTTGAAACCGACCTGATGCTCAAGCAGGTTCTTGCAATGAACGCGGACCGCGTTGTTACGGCATGGGCCACCGAGACGTGGTGCCAGCCCGCGTATTCGTCAAAGGAGGGGTGTCCCGTCACCGATCCGGAACGCGTCGGCGCCAATCCCAAGGGATTTGAAAAATTTGCCTACATGCATTTCAATGTCGCCAAACCGTTCAACCAGGCCACCACGCCGCTGATCTCCACGCCCGACTTTCTGGCAAACATCGACATGTATAATGAAGTTTCAAAACACGCCGGGTATTTTACCGCCTGGCCCGACAGCGACAGCTATATCAGGCGCACCAATCTTGTAATCATGGCGAACGGAAAGGCGTATCCATCGCTGCCGCTCGAAATGGCGAGAGTGGGATTGAATGAGGATTTGCAGCTCACGATTGATGAAAACCAGCGCATCAAGAGCCTCGGGTTTGCAAAGTCCGGGCGCAACATCCCCGTTTCGCCGCTTGGGGCGATGGAAGTTAATTTTCGCGGCCCGGCATTCCATTTCCAGTATGTCCGCGCGATGGAAGTCATGAAGGATGACGACCAGATCACGATCGAAAAAAACCGCCAGCTTGCATCGGCATCCAAGCTTGAGCTTCTGAAAGACGCCTTCGTGCTGATCGGAGTTTCAGCAATTGGCGTGCATGACATGCGGGCGTTTCCGTTCGATTCGAATACGCCAGGCGTCGAGGGACATGCCAACATCCTCGACAACATCCTCAGCGGCGACATGCTTATGCACGACACCAAACGGGCAAATGCCATGTGGCTGCTCCTTTTCATGACCGCCGGCGCCATGCTCTTTGCTTTTTTTGCGCAAAAGCTTGAGGCCATCCCGGCGCTCCTGCTGTTTGTCCTGGCGGGCTGCGGGTTCACGGTTTTCGATCTCAAGGTCCTTTTTGCCAACAACATCAACTGGAACACGAGCCTCCTTTATATAGAATTCTTTCTGATCTTCATGTTCACCGTGGCCGTTAAATACGTCATGGAGGAGCGGAACAAGAAATTCATCAAGGGCGCATTCGCCAAATACGTTTCGCCCGCCATCATTGATTCGATCATGAAGGACCCGACCAAACTTTCGGTGGGCGGGGTCAAGAAGGAACTCACCATTTTATTTTCGGACATCCGCGGATTCACGACTATTTCCGAAAAAATGGACGCAAAAGCACTGGCCGGATTCCTCAACGAGTATCTTGGCGTGATGACCGACATCGTTTTTGACAACCAGGGCACGCTTGACAAGTACATCGGCGACGCGGTCATGGCCTTCTGGGGGGCACCGCTTGATCAGCCGGACCACGCAAAAAACGCCTGTATTGCCGCGCAGAAGATGATGCAAAAACTTGCGGAGATAAAACCCGTGTTCAGGCAGAAGTACGGTGTCGAAGTCAATATAGGCATCGGCATCAACTCCGGCCATGTCAATGTCGGGAACATGGGCTCGGAGCGCATTTTTGAATATACGGTCATCGGCGATCATGTAAATCTCGCATCGCGCCTTGAAGGCCTCACCAAGCCGTATGCCTCGTCGATCCTGACCACGCGCTTTACGTTTGATTGCATAAAGAACGCCGGTATCGCCGAACCGGCCCACAGGGTAATGGATTTTGTGAAGGTGAAGGGCAAGAAAAAGGCGGTGGAGCTCATCCAGCTTCTCGACCGGGAATACAATCCGAAGGGGCTGGAGTTGTTTGAAGAGGCAAGGATTCTCTATTCGCAGCAGAAGTGGGATGAGGCCGTAAAGACTTTTACGGCGGCAGGCGAGTTGACGCGCCTCTCGGCCGAGCAGCCGGACGGGGCGTGTATGATGTATATCGAGCGTTGCAAGGAATTCAAACAGACTCCGCCCGAAAAAGACTGGGATGGAAGCTGGGAGATGCACAGCAAGTAAAAGCGGGATATTATGTATAAAAGGGATATTTACTGATGGCAGCAGAAGATCAAAAACCGGCGGTCGGATTGGCGGCGGCGGTGGCGGCGGCAGCGCAGAAGTCCACCGTCCGTTCGCTTGGCGGCCAGAAGGCGGCGGCGGCGCCGGTCCCGGCCCCCTCGGCCCCCGTGCAGCCCGTCCAGACGGCGGCCGGTCCCCAGGTGCGCAAGCTCAAAAAGGGCGATCTGCTTTTTGCCGAAGGCGAGATGTCGCGTGCGATGTATTTTTTGAAAACGGGAGTGATCCGGATTTTCAAGAAAAAGGGCGAATCCTCGATCGAAATTGACACCATCCGCGCGGGGCAGGTGCTCGGTGAACTGGCTTTTCTGGACGGCAATCCCCGTTCGGCCTCGGGCGAGGCGCTTACGATCTGCGAACTCGTGGAGGTTTCGGGGCCGACGTTCCAGGCCGTTCTGGCCCACATGCCCGATTGGCTCAAGATACTCCTCAAGACCATTGTCGGACGCCTGCGCACGGCAAGTACGCGCATACGCCAGCTTGAACAGGCCAGTACCAGCGTTGATTACGGCGACAAGGACGGCAAGGGCGCCGGCCGGCACTATGTATATCTTTCACCATATGATGTGTTGAAGATTTTCACGGCGGTCCTGCTTGTGGGGGCGCGGAACGCGGCGCAGGGGACCGGCGAAATAAAGATCAGCATGCTTCTTCGCTATGCCAACCAGATCATGGGCGTGCCGGCCGCCAAGGTGACGTCGCTTCTGGACATCCTTGCCGAGTCCAAGGTCGTTTCGGTCAAGGGCACCGGCATTGATGATTCCTTCAGCCTGGACGACCCGGATTTCCTTGAGCGGGCGCTGTCCCATATAAACGAACAGAATCTGCTCGAGCCGTCGAAACGCCAGGATGTGTCGGTCAAGTCGTTCATGGTCATGAGCTTCATCGCCAAGCACCTTCCTAAATATCCCAAGGATGAAAAATCCGGACAAGTACTGGTGAATCTCGCGGATATTTTACAGACCGAGACCGGCACGAAAGGCAAGGAGCCGTTCCGGATGGATGAGTTTCCGGAGATTATTAAATATGGATATATCGGAGGACTTTCGGTCAAGTCGGCAAGCGAAGTCATAACGCCTGTTGACTATGATTCGTTCATGAAGATCTTCCGCATGCAAAAACTGCTCATGGCCATCGCCGCGGCAAACGAACAGAAGCGGGCGGGCGCGACGGCGGGAAAATCGAATTAGCTTTGAAAACTTTGTCGTCCCCCATCTGCTGAAGTCCGTTTGTCCCCGGACAGTTTTTTGTCCGCACGTGACTCACCTATGTTGTCAATCTGTGATTCTCACCAACATGTACGGACATTTACCGAAATGCAGGTAGCTTGGTTGCATTTGGTTGCAAATTCCTCATCCACATCTCTATTCCACCAGCCCTAGCTGTTTTTTTATCCCATGAATGAGTTCGAGTTCAAAGTCACGATCGCCCAGATTGTCGGCACTACGCTCAAATTCTGTCAGAAGTGCAATAACCATCTCGCGCTCCTCTGCAGTTTTCATGGCTTGCACAGGGGTTTTATTGCCAAGTGCAGGAATCCGCTCCGTCGCCCAGGCTTCCATGTGTTTTCTTTGCATTTCGCGCAACTTTTCCTTCACCTCCGGGTTATTCATCAGTTCCTGTTGCTCTCGGGCACGTTCTTCGTCAGAACCCTGAGGGCGTTCAGGCTGTTGCGATTTCATTTCTGCCAGCTTGGCTTCGAGCGGTTCGATCAATGTTGTCTTGTAACGTGCATTACCCTTGCACCGTTTAAGTACGATCTCCTTGATCGCCTTCTCGCGTTCATGCGAATTGACGTCGATGGTTAATTTATCTCTTTCGATGGTAATATGACCAAGTACCGTATTTTTCATCCCGCGGTGTGTTTTGTTGCCTTTTTTAAGCCACGGAAATTCAACATGGACAATATTGTTGTCCATGCTTACTTCGGCCAGATCCAGCAAGGAATCAAACGTTTCATTGAAGCAAAGCGCGTGTAGCGCCTCGAAAGCATCGTTTGAGCTAGTAATCTCGAAGATAACCTTATTAAAAGTCAGCGGCTCTCCATCTGTATTCACAAGCGTCGGCGCCCGGGGATGCAGTGATCGATCACGAAATTCGCGATACACTTCCCGAATATCTTCCTCAAAATCCAAAACATGCTG
>MEQJ01000047.1:0-3533 GCA_001770165.1 Bdellovibrionales bacterium RIFOXYD1_FULL_53_11
CACACCTTGTCGCTGGATGCCGGACGGTAAAGATCCACGGTTTTCCAGGTTTTGCCGTCGTCGTCAGAGCGTCTTACGTAGCACCAGGCAGCCGTGCTTGAAAGCCCCGCCTCGCCGATTGAAAACAGGTAATTGTCTTTTATGGCAAGCGACCGCAGGTCGGTATTGTAAGCCGCAGCAAAGGTCCACTCATCCTGCATCGTCCACTCCTTGTCATACGTGCAGCCGCCGGGCGCGAGGCCGTCGGTTGTGCCGCAGGAGGAGAGGAAGACTACGGATTGCACGAAGAGGCCGATGGACAGGAAAATTTTCATTCAGCACTTCTTTCTTGCGGCAGATGTGACTTTTTGTTTCATATATCTCAAATTTTATAGATCATTATAGAAACGTCAAATAATCAGCCACGCGCAGCGTCATCAGTTTTTCTTGATTTATTCGAATTAATGCCGATGTGTGAGATGTCAGGGAGAACTCTTATGGGCGCTGATAAAAATGCTGCTGCAAAAGATGAGATCGACGAGATCATGAGCGAAATCGAAACTCTCCAGCAAGAGGCCGATACCGCCGTGGCGACAAAGCCAAAGCCTGCACTTACGGTTGTTCCGCCGGCCGGCATAGAAGCCGCCGCCCAGGTTGCCGTTGCGGGTGTCGAGGAATTCAAAGGCGGGGCGGATGATGCCCCCATGGAGGAGACGCTCGGATCAATGAAGGGTGAGGAGCCCGCCGAAGGGAGTCTGCTCAGCGTGGCAGACAACCCGCCTGACGAAGAAGTTACCGAGGAAGTACAGGAAGTAGAAGCGACTGAAGAAGAGAGGCAGGAAGAGGCCGGGGAAGAGGCTGAAGAAGAAGTGGAAGAGGCCGGAACCGGCAATGAGGAGGAAGAAGTGGCGGAAAAAGCAACGGCAATCAATGGAGCAGCCGCCGAAGGTTGCATGACCATGAAGCTTGCCGGAAGCATGACGCTCAAGCTCAAATATGAGTTTGAGGGCCAGGAAGTGATCATAGGTTTTGCCGACAGGATGCTTCGTGTGATCCTCTCGGACGGAACCGAGTTCAAGATTCCGATCAGGCGCGCTACCGGGGAGAGCAAGGCCGCCTGAGACAGGCCGTCGATGATCCGGATAACCAGCGGGTACTTGCGCGGTCGTCTGGTGGAGACTCCCGGGGGACGGGATACAAGGCCGACGCAATCGCGGCTGAGGCAGGCGCTTTTCAATTCCATTCAAAATAACATAGGTGATGCCAGGGTGCTTGACCTGTTTGCCGGCTCGGGCGCGCTCGGTTTTGAAGCCGTTTCGCGCGGCGCCGGACAGGTGGTGTTTGTCGACAGCGCCAGGAGGGCGGCAAGGCTGATCGACCGCAATGCCTCGTCGCTTGGCGTGAAAGACAAAACACGCATCCTGTGTTCCAGCGTTGAAGATGTCTGGAATAAACTTCTGGAGGCCGGCCCCTTTGATGTTGTCGTGGCCGATCCGCCCTATGCCGCGTATCCGCCGGATGTGCTTGTCAGAGTGCTGTCGGGCGCGCCGCTGGGCGGGCTTTTGGCGCCCGGAGCGGTGGTCTGCATCGAATGGGGCGTAGCCGGAGGCCATGGCCCCGGCGTCATGCCGGAGCGGGTTTCCTGTCTTGTCAAGACAAGGGAGAAACACTATGGTGGCGACAGCGTTCTTACGACGTATGTGAAAGACGGAGGCGGCGGCACATGAAAGCAAAGGGTTTGCGCGCGATATATCCCGGCTCGTTTGATCCGATCACCAACGGACATCTTGATATCCTGGACCGGAGTCTCGCCCTTTTTTCCGAGGTGACACTGGTCGTGGCCGGAACCGTGACCAAGAATCCGCTTCTTTCGCCCGAAGAAAGGGTTGCTCTCATCCGGAAAGTCATCGGCGGCAGGAAAAACATCAAGGTTGACCGCTGGCCGGGGCTCATCATGGAATATGCGCGTATGCATAAATACAATGCGGTCATCAGGGGCCTCAGGGCGGCAAGCGATTTCGAGCATGAGTTCATGATGGCCAGCATGAACAAGCAGATCAATCCAAACGTCGAGACGCTGTTCATGATGACCGCGCAAAACCTGTTCTTTGTCAGCTCCACGATGATAAAGGATATTTTCAATTTCGGCGGTGACATATCGCCGTATGTTCCGCCATGCGTGATGCGGCATCTGAAAATGCGCAAAAACCAGTGATCATAGTATAATCATATCCATCCGACTTTACTCGGGAGTAAAATCAGGTTAACATGATTTTACTATGGATAAAAAAATCAGGTATCTTGAGCGCAGCATAAAAGAGGATCTCACCGAAAAAATGGTTTTTCTCGGAGGACCGCGCCAGGTCGGCAAAACAACGCTGGCCTTGCATGTTCTTGGCGGGGATAAATCCCATGAAGCCTATATGAACTGGGATGATGTTCATGCCAAACCGAAGATAATGAGAGGGGTTTTGCCTGCCGCGGACAAACTCGTGGTTTTTGATGAGATCCACAAGTATTCAAGATGGCGGGGGCTGATCAAGGGTTTTTTTGACAAGAGATTTCCGGAACAGTCCTTTTTGGTTACCGGCTCCGCACGGCTCGATTATTACAGGAAGGGCGGGGATTCTCTTCTTGGCAGATATCATTATTACCGGCTCCATCCGTTTTCCATCCCCGAACTTGGCGCGGATATGGGGACGAAGGATGTAGAACAGCTTCTCAGGTTTGGAGGTTTTCCGGAACCGTTTTTGAAAGGGAGTGAAGTCGCCTGGCGCAGGTGGCAGCGGGAGCGGCTCGAGCGGGTCATCAATATCGATCTCAGGGATCTTGAACATGTAAAGGAAATCAGCCTTGTCGAACTGCTGGTCGAAGCATTGCCGGCAAGAGTTGGTTCCCCGCTTTCGGTCAAAAATTTGCGCGAAGAACTTGGCGTGGCGCATGATACCGTCGAGAGATGGCTTAAAATCCTTGAAAACATGTATGTTGTATTCAGATTGCCGCCGTTTGGCGCGTCCAGAATCAAGGCGGTCAAAAAGGAACAGAAACTGTATTTTTGGGATTGGTCACAGTGCATCGACGAGGGGGCGCGGTTTGAAAACATGGTTGCCTGTCATCTGCTCAAGTATTGTCATTATCACGAAGATACTCTCGGTCATAAAATGGAACTCAGATACATCCGCGATATCGAGGGCCGCGAAGTCGATTTTGTCGTGCTGAAGGATAAAAAGCCGCTTTTTGCCGTTGAATGCAAAACCGGCGAAAGGAATCTTTCGAGGCATCTTTACTATTTTAGCGAAAGAATGGATGTCCCTGTTTTTTATCAGACACATGCGGGTGGCGCGGATTTCGTTCCGGGTGATTCAAAAAAACTGCGGATGATCCCTTTTAGCAGGCTTTGCCGGGAGATCCACGGGGTTTGAATCCGGCGGCTCTCCCCGGCCATAA
The DNA here is from genome assembly GCA_001770165.1 of Bdellovibrionales bacterium RIFOXYD1_FULL_53_11. Lineage (GTDB taxonomy): Bacteria > Bdellovibrionota > UBA1018 > UBA1018 > UBA1018 > XYD1-FULL-53-11. The sequence continues at coordinate 3,427 of MEQJ01000047.1, forward strand.
CCGGGCAAATATTGCCTCTTTAGCTCCTCTTCCAAGTGGTGGACAATAATATCAGGAGGGCTTGCGGCTATGGAAGGCCTGAGTGCCCGTGTAGTTTTATCAGCAGC
>MEQJ01000047.1:3588-5071 GCA_001770165.1 Bdellovibrionales bacterium RIFOXYD1_FULL_53_11
CAGAGCGGCAAGGCGGCGATCCTGGATTCGGTTTATGCTGCGCTCACACGCGAGGACTGCGCGACCGCGATTTCCATAATCGAGCCGCTTTATGCTTCGGCACATACCGACAATGACGTCCGGCTTGCGCGTGCCGCCGCCCAGGGGTGCAAGGCCGGCGCCAACAACATGTTCAGTCTGCTTACCAAGATGGCCGGAAATTCGAGCTCTCTTGCCGGCAACAAGTTCTGGGAGCTGATTACGGAGATGTTTTATCATCAAACCGAAAGCGAGCAGGACAAACGCATCGCCGCCGCCGGCAATGCGCTTGATGCGCTCATGGCGGCGGTGACAAACGGCACGGTGATATCGGCCTCCAACCAGGTCAATGCCGGCACGCACAACGTGGGCACGCTTATTGCCGACGACCGGCTGGATGACGCAAATCTCTACATGGTGTTTTCGGCGATGGCCATGGTGGGCAACAGCCAGACGCGTTACGGCCAGCCGCAGGCGCCCGCGGAGGCAAACTACAAGCGCGGAAAAATACTCGGTTCCGACGGGTCGAACGTGGATGGCTGGACCAGGTATGAATATGCTGATGATACCGCGTGCGGATATGCCGCTTCGATCATCAACATGCTCGATGCCATGGAAGTCGTGGCCACGAAGATCAACGGCAAGTATGCGACCGACATGAAAAACATCCAGGGCGCGTTTGCGGACCTGATCAACAACGCCTGTGACGCCGCCTGCCGGGGCGAGATCGCGCTGGATGTGGATTATGCGGATGTGGGATGCGGGGATTTTTCGGGAAGCATATCCGGAAATCCGCCTACGGATTTTCCGACGCTTGACTTGAGCGCTGACCATCTCTGCAAGGGCACTACAAAGCGGCCCTGCATGACGGTTCTTCGCAACCGCGAGGCTTGCGCCATTGATACCCCCACGGTGACCTCGATCCGGGCAAGCTGCGCGGCGGCGGGGATAGCGAGATTTGTAAGCAAAAGCGTCATGGGGTGGCAGCAATGAGCAAACGCCAAACCATTCTGGCAGCAGTACCGCTCATGGTTGCGTCAGCTTTTTTTGCCCGGTCCTCTTTTTCGGGCGAAATGATCGAGCTTTACCACGGCGCCCGCGCGCTCGGGATGGGCAACGCCTACACCGGGCTGGCCGATGACGAACAGGCGCTATACATGAATCCCGCCGGGCTTGCGCTGACCCAGGAGGCCAGATTCCATCTGCTCCAGACGGATTTTGCGGCCTCCGGCGATATCGCCGCGGCTTATACGGCCGGCACGAGGTCGCTCAGCAATCTGGCAAGCGGAGCCGGCGATCTTACCGACATGGTGATGGGCAAGAACATTTACGGCAGGGCCCAGGCCACGAGCACATTTTTGATGAAGAACATCGCCGTGGGCATTCTTCTGGACAACCAGATTGCGGTAATGACGCAGAACAAGGCCCTGCCCAGGGTCAATCTCGGGTACATGACGACAAACGG
>MEQJ01000047.1:5089-11033 GCA_001770165.1 Bdellovibrionales bacterium RIFOXYD1_FULL_53_11
TGTCTCGATTTACCGTCATTTCAAGCGCCGCGGGGAAATGCGCATCGGGCTTGCCGGAAAAGTGATGTGGCGGCGCGGCGGGTACCGCGTGCTTCCAACAATGAAACTTCTCAATATGAGCATGAACGAACTCAATCACATCACCGGTTCGTACGGGCGCGGCATAGGTTTTGATGCCGGAATGCTGTATGTCTACAAAATCATGCCCAAGCTGCATGTGCAGCTTGGTACCGCCTTTACGGACATCGGTGATACCAATTTTACAGGAGTTGAATCTTCCTTCGGCTCGGGGCTGCCCATGCCGGTCAAGGGCAATCTGTCATCCGGCCTGGCTGTTGTTTATAACTACGGAAAAACCAAGGTCGCTCTTTCGTACGACTACCGGCACATCCTGGATGATACGGACTGGCGCAAGAAGAACCATGTCGGTTTGATGGTATCGCTTCCTTTTGTAAGCCTCTATGGCGGCATCAACCAGACATATTATACTTATGGCGCGGGCGTGAGCCTGCTGGGCGCCGAGGTTGTCGGCACTTCGTATGCCGAAGAGCTCGGAAGTCATTCGTTCCAGAATGCCGAAAGAAGGTATGCCGTGAGGATGGGATATTCGCTGGCCTTGTAGTTGTGGTGCAGTACCAACATGGTAGCGCTCCGGCGCTACAGGGGAGGAATGGTGCGGAAGGTATTTGTACTTGATACGAATGTGATCCTGTTTGACCCGCAGGCAATGGTAAAGTTCGGCAACAACGACATAGTTATTCCAATAGCGGTTGTTGAAGAAATAGACAAATTCAAGCGGGAGATGAGCGAACTTGGCAGGCATGCGCGGCTTTTTTCGCGCCTGCTTGATGACATGCGCACCGGCGGAGAGCTTTCAAAAGGCGTGAAGCTTCCCAATGGCGGCGTGCTTTCGGTTGAACTCGGGGGGGGGCTCCAGCTTCCGGTCGAGATGTCGATGGACAAGGTCGACAACCGCATTCTTGCGCTGGCCATGGCCCTCAAGAAGGACCAGCCCCGCCGTCCGGTTATTTTTGTCACAAAGGACATCAATCTAAGGATAAAGGCCGATGCTCTTGGAATAACCGCCGAGGACTACGAACCGTCGAGCGTCGAACCCGATCAGCTTTATGCCGGCACGGCTGTCTTGAGCGTGGATGCCGCCATGGTTGACGAGTTTTATGCCCAGAAAAAATTGATTTACAAGGACGCAGCCACGCAGCTCAAGCCCAACCAGTATGTGATTCTCAAGGACTCGGTAAATCCTGCGCATACGGCCATGGGGCGATATTCCCGGCAGCTCGACAGCATCGTGCCGATCATCAAGCCGGCCGAGGGGCTCTGGGGCATTTTTCCGAAAAACGCCGAGCAGTCGTTCGCCCTGGACGCGCTGCTGAATGACGATATCAAGCTGGTCAGCCTGGTCGGCAAGGCCGGCACCGGCAAGACGCTGCTCGCGATTGCGGCGGGACTTTCCAAAACCGTGGACGAGGGGATCTATCACCGGTTGCTGGTGTCGCGTCCCGTATTTCCGCTCGGAAAGGATATCGGATTTCTGCCCGGCAATATCGAGGAAAAACTCAATCCCTGGATGCAACCGATCTATGACAACATCGATTTCCTGTTCGGCGTAACCGGCGCCAAGGGCCGGCGCGGTGCGGGCAAGGGGGGGCAGGAGCTGATGAACCAGGGGCTCCTGCAGATCGAGCCGCTTACCTACATCCGCGGCCGTTCGATCCCGCAGCAGTATCTGATCGTGGACGAGTCACAGAACCTCACGCCCCACGAGATCAAGACCATCATCACCCGCGCGGGCGATGACACCAAGATCGTGCTCACGGGCGACAGCTTCCAGATCGACAACCCTTATGTCGATTCAGCCAACAACGGGCTGGTGTATCTGGTGGACAGGTTCAAGGACGAGGACATCTCGGCCCACATAACGCTTCTCAAGGGCGAGAGATCCAAACTGTCGGAACTGGCGAGCAATCTGCTTTAACTCTGATTCTGTTTGAGCTGCGCAAGTTCGAATTCGAGATGGCGCCGGTAGGCGCGCGTCAGGATGCGGAGTTCTTCGGTTTCGGCGCTTTGCTCAAGCGCCCTGAAGAGGTATCTGCCCTGTATCATCATCGGCGTGGTCAGCTCCCCGGTGCGCGAGCGTTCCTGCTGGAACCGCACCATCTCATCGAGCAGTTCCACCTTGCTCATGGAGAGGATTTTTGCGTGGTAGGCGAGATCGGACTGGCCGGCCTCTTTTGCATCCTTGAAAGCTCTCATCGAAATTACGTTGTTCATCGCGTGCGTGTATGAGCAATGAGCGTGCCAGAGGATTGTATTAAAAAGCTGAAAATGCAAAAAATACGCGATATAACCACCTGTTATTGCATGATTTTATATTTAAGGACGGTTTGTGGACGAGTTGGTGCCAAAGCGCTCCTGGAAAAATTGTTGTTATTGACTAAAAGAACGACAGTAATGCGATCATCAGATTGTATGTGGGTTAATTATTGAAAAAAAAACTATCCATACGCTATACTTCGGGCAATGAAGAATAAAAAAAGCACTAAAAAACCTGCAATAGAAGCAAATAGTATTTTAGAAAAAATAAAATTAGGTGAAGACACATCTCTTGAGCTCAAGGAAGTTGTATTTCGAGGCGATAAAATCGAAGGTCCGAGACGTGACGAGCTTGCCGATGAAATTGCAGCAATAGCAAATACAACAAATGCCACTGTTGTTTTGGGGGTGAATGATAAAACCCGGGCGATAACCGGTATTGAAAAACAAAATCTTGATACAGTCGAACAATATGTCCGGGATATTTGCAATGATAGTATTAAACCACCCGTTTATATCCGGATGTATAAAGAGCGGCTTGCCGGTTCAAATGGTACAAATAAGATTATATTACGAATTGAAATTCCAAAAAGCTTGTACGTCCATAAAAGCCCGGGGGGGTATTTTTACAGGCAAGGCAGTTCCAGGCGCGAACTTGTTCCCGATTTGCTTGCACGCCTTTTTCAGCAAAGAAGCCAGGTTCGATTGATGCGATTCGAGGAACAAGCTGTTCCTGGCACATCGTACTCATCTTTTGACAAGGAATTGGCAGGCAGGTTTTCAAGTCCGGAACAAGACGACATTATTGTTACGCTTCAAAAAAGAAATCTGCTTGCACAAGAAAATGGAAACAAAGAATATGCGGCTTCTGTTGCCGGAGTTTTGATGTGTACCAGAAACCCTGACAGATATCTTCCTAATGCCTATATTGAATGTGTGAGGTATAAGGGCATGGAACAAGATTCAAATTATCAGATCGATGCCATTCAGGCAAAAGGACCGCTTGACCGGCAAATTGAAGAAGCCATGGTGTTTTTCAGACGCAATAATCAAACACGTGCTGTTAAAAACCCGGACAGGAAAGAATTTCCACAATTCAGCGAACGCGCAGTATTTGAGGCAGTTGTAAACGCCGTAGTGCATCGTGATTATTCAGTGTATGGCTCTAAGATCCGGTTTTTTATTTTCAATGACAGGCTTGAAATTTATTCACCAGGTGCGCTTCCAAATACCCTCACTATAGACAGCCTCGCGCTCAGGCAGGCCACCAGAAACGAACTGATTTCAGGTTTGCTGGCATTTTGCCCCATGAACGATACCACTATCAACAATGTAAGAAGAAAACATTATCTGGAAAAGCGCGGCGATGGAATACCAATCATAATGAAAGAAAGTAAGGATGTTTCTGGCAAGAAACCCCAATACCGGTTGATCGACAACGCCGAACTCATGTTGACCATTTATGGTGCGTGAAAAATAAATCCGCTATTGCATGTTGCCAAGTGCTTTGCTGATCAGTTCCGCATGATCACCCGGCAGCTCGGGGATGTTTTTCACAAGTTTTCTTGCAGTTGCGAGCAGGTCTTCCTGCGGCTGGGTTTTCCAGTCAATGAGGGACGAACCCTTGTATTTGGGCTTGTCGATGAAGCTGTCCTCGATCACATGCCCGAAGCGCGTCTTCTGGCCCTGTCCGCCTTCAAAGTAGTTGCCGAAAAAGCAGAGATTGAAGTGGGAGATGCCCTGGCTGTTGCTTGTGAGATACAGCTCGCAGTTGTTTTCGCCGTGATACCATGACGGCTGGCCGCTTTCGTCCTGCTGGAGCATGGCATCCGGCACGCGGGTCATCGTGAGGGCGGCAAGCTCCGCTTCGAAATAACGCAATATCGTCTTCCGCAGCAGCGAATTGCCGGGGTCCAAAAAGGCGCAGCCCACGATCTGTTCGGATATATGGACGGTGAGCATCTCAAGCGGGATCTTTTCTTTTGCGCTGTCAAGCGTGAGGTCACCCTTGATTATGCTTTGTGGTGCCGGCCATGACGGGGCTTCCTTTTTCAGGAGTCCGATGCCGCTGATGGACAGGTTGGCTATGCCTATGGGCCCCTCCGCCGGCGGATCGCTGCGGAGGAGTTTGATGTCGTGCAAGGCGGTGAGCTGTATGCGTGGCGCGCGCTGTATGATCAGTTTTTCGATGTCCTTTTTTCCGAACAGTTTATTGAATATGCCCATGACATATATGGTACCGCCCCAAAAGGTGTCCGGAAAGTGTCCGCCAACTTTTCGCATATGCGGGGCGTCAAACAATTTTGTTAACCTGTTTCAGCCGGGCATCCGGGCGGCCGATATTATTATGAAGGCGCAGGGCTTTTTTCTCGGGCGTAAGTTCTCGCTTGATTTGAACTACAAGAAAACTGCTTGGCATTAGAGCTGCCAATTAAATCAATTAACTCGGCCAAGGAGCACCAGTCATGTGGAATCTTGGACTTGAATACGGGTTGAAGAATATCAGCCTACGCAGGGTTGCGCTTTTTGCGGCGCTTGCCATCGGTGTACTTCTTATTGAAGCCACCAGCGTGGAGGCCGCCGGCAGGAAAAAGCCGGCCGGGCCGTCGACTCCCATGCCCATACGGTATGTGGTGCTTGACGAGATCGGCACGACTCCATTTTATATGCCAAACGGCAAGGACGAAAAAGCAAGCTTTGGCGCGGATCTCAAACTCCTTTTGAAGGACGCGGTCAAGGACACGGGCGTGCTGTCGGTTACGGATTCATCATCGTCAAAAATCTGTGAAAAATACCTGATGCTCACGGCGGGAGTCAGCATTTTTGAACTCAAGATCGCTTCAGTCGGCATCACCGTCGGTTATTCGCACAGCTCGGACGCCAACAAGTGGGCGCTTTCGAAGCTGGAGGGAGAACTTGACGTCGAGATCGGAAACATCCTGATGGATTTCGGCATCTGGGAGTGCACCGGTCCGGGCGTTTGTCAGCAGATCGTGAATTCGGATTCCTCCCATCTGCTCGCCAACGTAAATCTTTCGGTGAAGATAAATTTCAGCGAACTTGAAATCGGCCCGGATTTCATCTGGAAGAGCGAAATCGGGAACATCATAAAAAAGGTCATGGAAAAGGGCATCATGAGGATGGCCGGATCCGACAGGTTCACGAAAGTTCCGTGGAGAGCGTATATCATGCAGGACTTTGATCCGAACTGGCCCGGCTTTGCCTACATGAACGCGGGCGCGCAGCAGGGCGTGAGGATGAACCAGATGTTCGAGGTCCTGACCGTCACGCCGTCCGAAGGCGAGTGCGCCGCCTACCGCGTGGCCGCTTACGGGCATACCCGGATGGTCAATGCCGTATCAAGCGTTCTTGCGGTCGAGCCCTCGTGCGCGGCCGGTGCGGCCACCATCAAAAAGGGCGATATAGTAATGGTGCACGACGTGAGCCTCGGCTCCAATTCGTGCGTCAGAAAGCAGTGAGGCCGTATGGGTATTGCCCTGCCCGGGGCGGCGCTTGCCCGGGCGGCCGGTCTTGCGGCAGTGGTCGCGCTTGCGGCAACTGCAAACGCATGGGGGGCTGCCAAAAAAAAACCTTACGCACCGCCTGCTAA
>MEQJ01000047.1:11058-12273 GCA_001770165.1 Bdellovibrionales bacterium RIFOXYD1_FULL_53_11
TGCGCAACTTCGGCGATGACTTTAAACAACGCATATGGAAAAAACTTGAAGACAGCGGCCGGTACATCGTCGCCATAAACGAGCCGCATCTGAATCCGATTGAAGATGTGGTCACCCGTCTTGCCGCCGCTCCGCCGCCGGATTACACATGGCATGGCACGTATGTTCCGTCGGCAAAAGTCAGGATCATCGCCGATGGCATGACGTTCGTCACGGGCTCGCGCGGCCAGAGGATGTTCTATGGTTTTGACTCGCGCATGCGCAATGAGTTCAACGACGGCATCGGCGGCGTGAAGAACGAATTCCCGCTCAAGACCCTTTCGTTCGATCCCAACTGGTTTGACCAGACGTTCGAGGAGAAGGGCTCGGGGCTCAGCAATTCGCACACGGGACTGGAGATCGGCGAGGGCATGAGCATCAACGCCCTTTTTGCGTGGCTGGCCATCAAATATGAAACCTACCAGGCAACGCTCGATCTCCGGATTATCGTGGATGCGCCCCTTGCATCCAGACATGAATACCGGGTGGTTCAGGTCAAGGGCAGTGGTTTCTTCTTTGACATCTCTGGTGCCTACCAGGGTTACAGCGCCGGCATCCGGGTGGCGAGGCGCGATGCGATGCTGCAGTCCTTTATCCGGGCGATTGATGGTGCATATGCCGCAGTTGAGCGCGCGGTCGAGGGGCTTCCGCTTGCGGGCAGGATTGACGTGGTGCTTGCTGACGGCACGATACTCGTGGGTACGGGGTTTGATTCGCAAATAAGATCCGGGGTGTTTTTTCAGGTGGTCGATGATCCTTCCGTGATCATTGAGGTCACGGGACAAAGCACGCAGGGGTCGGTGGGAAGGATTGTGCGCGGCAATCCGGAGCTGGCCAAGCCCGGCAAGATCGTCAGGCAGATTTACCGGCTGCCCCGCGAAGGCGGGCCGGCTTCATTCGCGAGTGCGCTCGTGAATGAAGCGGAGGGTGGGGAACCGGTTCTTGCTGCGGTCGAAAAAATCGAGCTTCCCGCGAAGAATCTGCATAAATCAGATTTCAAGGATGGCGAGGCGCCCGACGTTTCCTGGGTGCAGGCATTTTTCAAAAACATTATTGAATCCGTCACGCTTCCATACCGTATCTGGCGGTATTTCAGATATGACGTGGCATACCAGCGCACGGCTGATTCATCGGGTGGTTACGGGCCCGGGGAGGAGGGACCTCCGTCCGAAACCC
>MEQJ01000047.1:12290-23267 GCA_001770165.1 Bdellovibrionales bacterium RIFOXYD1_FULL_53_11
CTTCTTGAGGTCGAGCCGCCGCTCGGGGTCAAGGGGGCGCCGGTCGTCGCGGTGATTGATACCGGCGTTGATTACAACCATCCGGCGGTTCATGATGCGCTCTGGCTCAATCCTTTTCCGCTGCTGGACACGCGCGGCTACCAGGACCGCTACGGCTGGGATTTCATCTCCGGCGACGGTCGGCCGTTTGACGACGCCTATCATGGCACCTGGATGGCAAGCGCGGTCACGGCGGTGATTCCGTCAGCGAAGATAATGCCGCTCAAGGTGTTCAATCCGTGGGGAATAACCAACTCCGGTGCGCTCTATGGCGCATTTGTTTATGCCGTGGATCACGGCGCCCAAATAATCCTGTGCGGATGGGCCACGCGCCACCAGTCAGCGGCGATTGACAAGGGGGTGGCATATGCCAGCACTCATGGTGTGGTGGTGGTGGCCGCCGCCGGCGACCGCGGCGATGAGCTTGCAAATAATCCGGCGTATCCGGCGTCTCTCTCGGGCAGATACGACAACGTCGTGACGGTAACAGGCGTTGACGAGTACGACACGCTTGTGAAGGAATATGGCAGGTACGCAAATCATGGCTCCAAAGCGGTGACCCTTGCGGCGCCCGGAAAAAGCGTGCTTGTGGCCGCGCCGCGCCAGAGAGAGATGCGCGAGACCTCGACTGCAATTGCTTCGGCGCTGGTGGCCGGCGCGCTTGCCCGCATCTGGGTGGCGCATCCCGGATGTGGCGGACACGTCTGCCTTTTGGATGCCCTGAAGGCTTCTGCCGATCCGGTGCCGGCGCTTCAGGGCTCGGTGAGCGGTGGACTCCGGTTGAGGTTCAGGGACTAGTCCCGGGCTGTTTTTTCTTTGTCAGGATTTTTCCACGATAACACTTGAACATGCCGGTGGACGGAAGCGGCGAGAGCGCAAAGCTTTTTCCCAGAAGCGTGACGATACCGTCCGCAGTTGGTGCCGTGTTTCCGGTCAGCAATATGCCTGCAAGGTCCGTGGAGAGCGCAAGCGCGCGCGCCTCGGGCGGGCCCCATTCGGCCGTACCCGAGGCAAACAGGGGTTTGCCCCTCGACACAAAACTGAAGGCGTTGGCATGCCAGTACGAGTCGCTTATCACCACCGGAACATCCTGTTTTTGCATGAGGCTGACAGTTTCCATGATGGAGTGTACGCGGCCGCTGTTTTGTGAAAATGCCGCCAGCGCACGGCGCTGGTTGATCTGGTACCCGCAGTTGAGCGCGATCAGAAGCAGCACGAGAATGCGGGCAGCGCGCGTTTTTGTGGTCGCGTCCCACAAGACGCCGATAGAAAATATAATCACCGGAAACAGCGGATACAGGTATCGCGCCTCGGCGGGTCCCGTCATGTAAACGCGGAGGTACGCAATCACCGCAAGTACCGCAATCACCAGCGGCGGCACAAGTTTCCGGTCCCTGGCTGCCCCGCGAAGGAGGGCAAAAGTCGAAAGTACGAGGAGAATTATCGGCGCATTGCGATCCATCCCCGTGTAAAGACTCAGGTGGTCTTCGCCGGTCATGAGTTCTAAAAGCGAGTGGGGCAGTTGCTTGAGCGTATCAAGGGCGCCTCCGAAATCATTCGTCATCCAGTTGCCAAACGATGCATCCGGACGCGTGAGCATGAATGAAAGCTCCGGAATGAACCCGGTCACGGCGGCGGCCGCAACCAGTGCGGCTTTGACAAAATGCCGCGGTTGCAGGCTTGAAAGTCTTGTCTTGATCCAGAGCAGCAGCGCGAGCGCGCCTACTATCCGCATGTTCGACCCGGCGTGAAGCCTGACGCGCCGTCCGGCGATTGTTCCAATGTCCGGCCCGGCCATCCAGATCACGAGTTGCAGGACCATCGCGGCGGCAAGCGTCCAGAAAATAAATCTTTCAATTTTTCCGCGCGCGGCAAGGATGCGCCGCAATTCGGGCAGCACGAGATGGAAGGGAGTAAAAAGCGCAACCATGAATATGATCGTCGGCCGGAAGGTCCAGAGCGCAATGCCGCAAAAAAAACCGGTCAGCAGCAGTTCTCCGGCCTTCATTGTGGCAAACGGGTTTTCGTGACGGGTTTTGATTTTCAGAAACAGCAGTCCCATCACAACAAGTGCCATGTAATAATCGTTTCCGTAGAGATAAACCCATTCATGGAATCCAACGGCGCAGCAAAGCGCGGCCAGGAAGGCGCCAATGCGGGAGACGGTCCCTTTCAGGGCGAAGAAAGCCGTTAGAGCTATGGCCAGTGGCTCGATCATATACGAAAAAATCATATGTGCCGTAACATGAGGGGGGAGCCTGGACGGAAAGAGGGCAATAAGCGGTTCGGTGATGAGCGCCCATACCGATCGTACAAGCGCGGGCAGTGTTCCGCCGTATCCCTGCTGAAACGGAAACGCGCTCCACGTGCCGCCGCGCCAGAGGCGGTCGGCCCAGAGCGGCTGCAAAAGCGCATCGCTGTCATGGAGGGCAAGACCTTCCGGAACAAGCAGCGCATTTGAAAGCACGGTCACCAGGGCAAATGCGGCAAACACCCACCAGTCCGAACGGAAGGTTTTTTTCATACCATTGAAAAATACTCTAAAATAAAAAAAAGAGCACATCCTTTTGGGATGTGCTCTTCATTAATTACTGAAATCTTGTATTCAGTAACGACGTCCGCCGCCGCCGCCGAAGCCGCCGCGTCCACCGCCGCCGCCGCCGCCGCCGAAGCCGCCGCGTCCACCGCCGCCGCCGCCGCCGAAGCCGCCGCGTCCACCGCCGCCGCCGCCGCCGCGATTATCGCGTGGCACCATCGGGCGTGCTTCGTTGACCGTCATTGCGCGGCCTTCGAAGTCGGCGCCATTGAATTTTGCAATGGCTGCCTGGGCTTCCTCATCCGTTGACATCTCGATAAAGCCGAAGCCCTTGCTCCTGCCCGTATCGCGGTCTGTGATGATTTTTGCTGATTCCACTTTTCCGCACTGTGAAAAACTCTCAGTGAGCCCCTGCTCGGTTGCAGAGAATGGAAGATTTCCGACATAAAGTTTCTTACCCATATGACCTCCTTAGAAAGTACCTGGCGCTGCTAAAGAGGATATGGACCCTATGTCCGCTAACTCGTTTAGAAGCTGAAACTCGATGCAGGACATTAACAGAATCCCTGTCAAATTAAAACAGGTATTTGCTGGTTTTCTCGGGTTTATAACCCACTGTAATGATGCGCTTTATCCAGCCCGTCTTCAGTAATTGGCCGCGTGAATTTCGAAATATGTCTGGGGATGGAGACATGCCGGACACAAAAGTGGTGCCTTGTTCGCTTCGTGCAGATACCCGCAGTTGCGGCATTTCCAGGTGATGGTTCCTTCGCGTTCGAATACCCTGCCGGCTTCAATATTGTTATATAGTGCGATGTAGCGCTCTTCGTGGGCTTTTTCAGCTTTGGAAATCATTCGGAAAGTCGTGGCCACATCCTTGAATCCTTCCTTGTCGGCCGTGTCGGCAAAATGAGGGTAAAGCTCCGTCCACTCCTCATGTTCCCCTCCTGCCGCCGCTTTCAGATTTTCGAGCGTGGTTCCGATTTTTCCGGCCGGAAAGGTTGCCGTGATTTCAACCGGGCCGCCTTCAAGGAATTTAAAAAATCTTTTTGCGTGCTCTTTTTCATTAAGTGCTGTTTCTTCAAACAGGGCGGATATCTGTTCGAGCCCCTCTTTTTTTGCCTGTTTCGCGAAATAATCATATCGCATGCGGGCCTGTGATTCCCCCGCAAAGGCTTTGAGAAGATTCTGTTCTGTTTGGGTTCCCTTGAGTGATGCCATGGTGTTTTCTCCCTTGTCCCGCGGATTTAAGCAAATAGCGCCGGTATTGACAACTGGATTTTGCAAGGAGCGGGCAGTAAAATGCAGACATGTCTATAAATCATATCATTACAGTAGTCGTAGCTCTTGCCGTGGCCGCCGGTTGCGAGAAGAAAACAGCGACCGTACCGCTCCCGTCGCCATCGCCCGTCAGATTCGGCACCGACAAAATGCCGCTAAACACGCCGGCATACACCCCGGCGCCGGAAGATACGAGCCCGGAGGGGTTCAGCTGGGTGCACAGGGATTTTGCGCTCATATTCTCGGGGGCGGTATACGAGCATAATTTCAAGGGTCATGTCAAAGGCGGGCGCATGATCGAGCGGAAGGCAAAGCTTGAGGCTTACGCCGGAACGCTTCGCAAAATCACCAGGGCCGGCTTTCAAAAATGGAAACTCCAGCATCGCACGGCATTTCTGATCAACGCCTATACCGCGCATTTGCTGCTCGCCAGCATCGACAAGAAGTTCAACGGGCTTGACGACTCACTGCTTAAACGGCCCGGTACGGTATTGATGTTCGGCAGGAAATATTCGCTCGAAGGCTTTATCAGGGATGAAATCGCCGGAGCCGGAAAAGAGGATCCGCGCGTTTTCCTGGCGCTGCACTGTTTTTCGGACGGCTGTCCCGAATACCGCAATTCGATTTTCAATTTCAAGAATCTCGACGGAATGCTGAATTCCGGCGTCTACCGGTTTTTTTCCGACAACGATAAAAATTACTATGATGTGAAAACCGGCAGGTTCAGGGTGTCGCCCTACATAAAGAAGTATCGCAGGTTTTTTCCGGCAGGGGATGCGGCGCTCAAGGAGTGGATCGGTCCATATCTCCAGCACCGGAAGGACATCGGCGGGGCTCTTGCGGGCGGAAAGCTGAAGTGGGTGTTCTAGCTCCGGCGCCTGAGGCCTTTTTTTGTCAGACCAAAGATGCAGAACTCGCGGCGGTTGTTGAAAAGCTGGCGGGCGCGCACCTCGGCAAATCCGGCTTTTCTTGTTTTTTCCAGGATGCCGGGAATGCGGCCGGCCAGGGACCAGTTGTTGAGTTTGATTGTGAGGAACGCCCCCAGCAAGCTGTCGCCGTAATGTGCAAGAATCCGGTTTGCCGCCTGCTGGGCCAGGCCGGGTTCGACATTCATGTCAAGAAGCAGCCACTCGGCGCGCGCCGGGAGATCCGCCTTTCCGACGGCATTCACGTTTTTTTTGACATGTTCGAACCCCGGCATTGAAAGCACGCGGGCGTCCATTTCGCCGGGATCTATTCCCGTCACCTTCAGGCCGCGCGTGAGGAGCGCGAAGCTTGCGCCTCCCGGGGCGCTGCCGATCTCGACCGCGGTGTCGCCGCTTCTGACCGCGGCGCCCGACCACAGTATTGCCTCTTCAATCTTCAGATACGCCCTTGAAGGGGTTTCGGGCGGCAGTCCGATGACGGGGATGCCGCCGGCAAAGGGCGGGTGAAAGCGGTTGTGGTCGTGGTATCCGAGCCACCACGAATCCCGTTCAAGCACGATGACGTCAAGAACACGCGCGCCGCTGGCGGGTGTTGAATCATCAAAAGCGTGCAGCGCTTTGATGTCCCCAAGGGCGGTTCCTGTTGTTTCACCGCGCGCGTAACCGGCGGGTTCTTCGCCGGGCGGGAAGCATTCCCTTTCCCAGAGGTGCAGATGCATGGTGCCGGACGGCGGCCGCAGGAGGGGTATGTTTGCGGCGAGGTGTTCCAGATCCGTTTTCCGGACGGAAAGCCCGTACGCGCGCGCGAAGACCGATTTAAGCTCGAAGCCGGGATTGTAATACCCCTCATTGCCCGTGATCTTGAAGGTGAGAAATCCCGGCCTTGAAAAAGCGAACCTGAGCTCCGGATGGTTTCGCGGGATTTCCTCCTTCAACGCCCTCTCGGCGCCGGCCTGGCACGTTGCAAATATGAACCGCTTGTGCACTCTGCCCCGGGCAATCAGAACACCAGTCTGAGGCCCGCCATGAACTGCGTCAGATCCATGGCTTTGATGAACTCGAATTCCTTCTTGTCGGCAATCCATTTCAGCCACATTTTAACGTCAACAAAAACGCGCATGTCGAGTTTCGAGGTTTCGGGGGTGATCCGGTAGTCCAGGTCAACTCCGTACACCATCAGGTGAAGAAGATCCGTGCTGGTCAGGCTCTGAACCGGGACATATCCGGCCGAGGCCTTCAGTGAAAGCTTTTGATAGGTGTAATTGTAAACCAGCTGGATCGGAATCCAAAGCTGGTGCGATACGGATGCCGTTGAACTTTCATATGGCATGTTTGTTCTGAAGAACGGGGTTATTGAAGCGGAAAGCTTGTGTCCCTTCTCGCTGACCATGGTGAATGCCGCCGAAAGCTGGGCCCAGTCGTAAACCATGCTGAGAGTCGAGTCGCGCATCATGATGCGCAGTGCTTGCAGTCCGACGTTGAATTTTTCGGTGATCGAGATGCTGGAATCAACCGCAATATGCCGCGCGAAATTCGTCCACGCATGCTTGCCGCTGGCCATCCCTTTTGTTGATACCCGGAGCAGGACATAAGTGTCGAGAAACGACATTGAAACTTTTTTTCCTGCGAGTTTGAAGGATACGGAAATCGGCTTGAAGCCGATGCCGGGTGCCGCGAAGAAATTGCCGTCCACATCGCTTGCGATTCCAAATACGACATTGAACTGCGCGTATTTTGCAACCGTATCGGTGACGACAGCGTTCTTGTCGACCTTTGTCACAACAATCATGTTGTTGCCGGTGGAATCGGCGGCAAGCGCCGGAGCCGACACCGGTAAAGACATGAGCAGCAAAATAACAAGACCTGTTTTTTTCATAATTACCTCTTTTTTGTTTTAGGGACGAGCGTGACACATAGCATCATAATGTTTGGGCGGTCAACGGGTTTTTAAGGCAGGCGGTGCATGTGCTAGAATCCTGGTATGCAGGACGAAGCCCGCATCTGGAGTCTTTATGTAATCGAGTGCGATGACGGCAGCTGCTATACCGGCATCTCGCCCGACCCCGTGAAGCGCTATGAAAACCACTGTGCCGGCAGGGGCGCCGCTTACACCCGCAGCCACAAGCCGCGTGCATTGCTCGTGTCCGAGCCGGTTGGGACCTACAGCGAGGCGCTCCGGCGCGAGTGGCAGGTCAAGAGGCTGTCAAAGGCCGCCAAACAGAAATTCGTCCTTGATCCCGGAGCACTGCCTCCGCCGCCCGAAGACGGAAGGACCTGCCTCGGCCGGAAAAGAAGATAGTGATGACGCACCTGCGCTACCAAAAGGTGGTGACCACCTTCTATAATGGATGAATGACATCAATAATTAAGTTGCTCAAGGCCCAGCCTGCCGCTCCGCTCATTAAAGACAAGAACAAGGTGGACAAACTTTATGCCCACTGGCGGCTGCGCACCATGTACGCCATGTTCATCGGCTATGCGGTTTTTTACTTTGTAAGAAAAAATCTTTCCGCGGCCACGCCGGCGATTATTCAGGAGTTGAGTTACAGTAAAACGGAGATCGGCGTGATCTGGTCGCTGCTATATCTCACGTATGGGGTGAGCAAATTCGTAAACGGCATTCTTGGCGACCGTGCGAACGCGCGCTACTTCATGGCGTTCGGCCTGCTGCTGTCGGCCATCTGCAATATATTCTTCGGCCTGAGTTCCTCGCTGGTTGCTTTTGGCGTGTTCTGGACGCTCAACGGATGGTTCCAGGGCATGGGCTGGCCGCCCTGTGCGCGCCTTCTCACGCATTGGTACAGCCAGAGCGAGCGGGGCACCAAGTGGGCCATCTGGAACATCGCGCACCAGATCGGCGGCGGCATCATCCTCGTGCTGGCGGGGTTTCTGACGCAGCATTACGGCTGGCGTTCAAGCATGATGATCCCGGCCCTGATTGCCATTGCGACAACATATTTTCTTATCAACCGTTTGCGCGACACGCCCGAGTCCATGGGGCTTCCGCCAATCGAGATCTATCGCAACGATATTGTCACCGAGGCCGAGGTGGCGGACATAAAAAATCCGCATGAGCACAACTGGAAGGAAATTCTCTGGAAGAATGTCCTCACCAACAGGCAGATCTGGTTTTTGTCGATTGCAAACTTTTTTGTCTATCTGGTGCGTTATGGTGCGATGGATTGGGCGCCCACATTTCTTGTAGAGGTCAAACAGTCGAGTATTGCAAATGCGTCCATCAAAGCCGCTGGATTCGAGTTTCTTGGTATTGGCGGCGCGGTGCTGGCGGGCTGGCTTTCAGACAAGTACTTCCGCGGAAGGCGTTATCTCGTAAACGTGATTTATATGGCTCTTCTGGCTTTTGCCGTGGTCGAGTTCTGGCTCATTCCGCCGGGACATCCGGTGCTTGATGCGCTTGCGCTCGGGGCGGTAGGCTTCCTTGTGTATGGTCCGCAGATGCTTGTCGGGGTTTGCGCGGCGGATGCGGCCAGCAAACATGCCTCGGCAACAGCCACCGGTTTTACCGGAATGTTCGGTTATTTGGGGTCGATCGTCTCGGGCGTCGGTACCGGATATGTGGTCGACCACTTCGGCTGGAGCGGCGGTTTCATGCTCTTTATCGCCTCAGCCGTAATCGGATGCGTCTGTTTTCTCGCGACAGGCGACAATAAACTCAAAAAGCTGAAGTTTCTGAAGAAGAAATAGAACTATCTTTGCTCCGCTTCGCGCCGGATTTGCGGTCCATGCCGGCTTTTTCAAATGCGGTATTGCGGAGATAAAAATAACCGACCGATGAGCCGATCCTGTGCGTTAGTTGTATGCCGATATTGGTCGCTGTCATTGCGCCGCCCGGGTAGAGGCATTCCATCCCGAGCAGGAACGTAAACAGGCCGACCTTGATCGCGGAGTTTCCGACCGCCCAGGTTGCCGAATACTGGCCGCGCATGACGGCCATGTCGCCCTTGTCATGTCCGTAGGTGTCCGACCAGGGGAGGACATAAAACAGTCCGCCTTCAAAGACCGATTTGCCCGTGCCGAACGCGACCATCTTGATATATCTTATCGGAAGCGCACCGGAGCCGACCGATAGATACGGCTCCACAAACGAAGCCACTCCGCCTACCGTCAGGTCTATCGGCAGGTTGCGCCAGTCGACATTCTTGCCGCCGGAGGCCGTTACATACGCACTCACCGTAAAGGCCTCATTGATGCCTAGCTGTATGAAGGCGGTTTTGAGGGTTTTTACCGCTTTCTCTTTTGCGGGCATGGATCTAATGCATGCTCCCATGCGGCGGAAAAAACCCCTGACCTGCCACTGGGCTTCGGCTGCAGAGCGGGCCGTGGGCCAGAGATGAATCTCGGAAGTGGATTTTGAGAAAATTTTTGCGGGCGGTCTTGCATGGGGCGGCTCATGGAACCGGATTCTGCCGGGCCCGCCCGTTTCGAGCCGGCTCATGGCGTATTCTTCAAGCCGCGCCTGGTCCGTCCAGGAGATGATACCCCTGAAGCCTGCCGCCCTGAGTGTGTCCATTTCATTTTTTGCAACTCTGATCCTGTCTACGAGGTCGCGGTATTCGGGACGGTGGCGGTGTTTTTGCATCTGGGCGACAAGTTTCTGGTATGCCGCAACCGGTTTTATCGTGCTGGCTTTTGCGGGGTTGATTATGGTCCCGGTTGTTTTTTCAAGAATGCGCCAGCCTTCGGGGGTTTCAAGGAGCAGGTACTGGGCGATGTCGCTTTTGATCACTTCGTCGAATTCTTTTGCGGCAAGCCGGGGCACGGCCGGGTCGGGTGCGATCGCAAAAATTTCTTTCAGTGGTTTGTGTCCTCCATGCCGGCCGGTCGAGCGGGGGTTGTATCTCAGATTGAATTTTGCGTAATCGGTCAGCATGTTTTTTTCTTCAGTTGTGACGGTTTTTTGATTCCGTCCAAGTATGGCGCGGCGTGCGCTCAGGGCCGGGTCCGGCAGTCTGGATCGCACCACTGCGTTTTGCAGCAAAGTGTATTCGGCCGCAAGATCATGCCCGTTTTTATATATTGTCCGTATGCTTTCGATCTCTTCTTTTGCGGCGGCAAATCTTCCGAGGGTTTTTTGCAGGTCTTTTGATGCATAACTGCCGGAAGCCATTTTTCTGAACATGGCATAGGCTGTTTCTAGCGGATAATATGCTTCCAGTGCTTCGGGATTATGATATCTGCCGAGTTTGGGGTGCGATTTCAAAAATTCACGAACGCCCGGATGGTCAAGGATGGCGCGGTAAAGCTCCCTTTTGCCTTCTGGTGTATTGAAAATCAGGAATTTAGTCGTATCGGCATCCGCGATTGCAAGTGCTTCCTGCCTGGTCAGAGCCCATTTTGTTGCGGGGCCGTTTTCGCTCAGCACCGAGCTTATCTCGCCCGGGCAGCCGGGCGAGGGCAGAAGAGCGGATGGGTACAGCACGGCAGCGCCTGCTATTGCCGGTAACATGAATGTAACAATGGTATAAGCCAGCCCTGCTCTCACCTTATATGTTTTTCGGAATTATCAGGGTTTTGTTTAATGCGTTTCCGTGTCAATTATTTGACTGGAGGCGGCGCGCAAGAGTGAGACAGACACTCGCGTCGCAAGACAAACGGTTGACGTGGTCATGGCAGCGGTTCGGAAATATAGGGTTTCAGGTCGTTGAACGGCAGGGAAATGTAGGTTTCCTTCCCTTTCACCGTGGAGAATTTTGTAATCTTGAAGATATCGTCGGAGTGGAATCTGGAAATAAGGCGGAGCCGGAGCATAAGCCTTCCTTCCGTATTGTAATAGATCGCGCTGACTTCGCCGTGATGGACCAAGCCGTCTTTTGAGACCACTTTCATTGCAAACTTTAATTTCGCTTCCGGTTCGTAGGCGGTTCTGGCGGTGCCTTCGATGTCGCGGCCTAGCGGCGTCAGCGGTTCAAGCTGGATCGGGCGTGGCGTGACAGGGCGTGTGGCAACTCTTATAATCGGAACATTGATTACCGTTCCATCCATCTGCCGCAGGGTGACCGAGCCAAGGGGTTCGTCCACTTCGACCACATGGCAGGTCTGGGCGGTCGTTTTTCCGTCCTTTGATTCGATAAATACGTCAACCACGACGTTGTCGCGGTTTTTAGTCAGGAAAATCTTTCGTTTTTCTGAGTAGATTCCTGCCGCATTGGCGGGCGGGATGGCAATCGCGGGCGG
>MEQJ01000047.1:23275-24037 GCA_001770165.1 Bdellovibrionales bacterium RIFOXYD1_FULL_53_11
CGGCGTGCGAAGCGCGGAGGGCCTCGCTTGTGTTGACGGTTGAAAACGGGATGATTTTCCCGCCCTCAAGGTGCAGCAGGATGTTGTTTGGATTTGTAGCGTCGACTTTCAGGATCCTGCCGCTGTATTTTTTTACATCCGCGATGCCAACATTATACTCGAGATTAATGATCGTATTGCGCTCAACGGCAAGGTGCAGCTGCCCCAGCATCTGCTGCCGTTCGTCCAGAACCGCGCGGATGGCGGATTCGCACCTTGAATCCGGGCGCTTGTTTGCGCCACGGGCCGGGCCGGAGCCACAAACAAGAAGCGCGGCGATCAAGGCGGCTGCCGGAAAAAATGAAACAGCCATGTTTGTGCCGCGTGGTTCCATGTCATTAAGATTACAGCATGACGCCCCGGCTTGTTCAACTGCTTGGCCCACCAGATGTCATCAATCTCCCGGCCATTTCCCCGCGAAACAGTTGTTACGTTTATTTTAAAAACCCGTAAAAATAATGTGGCGCCGCGTCACGATCTGTTGTATCCACCTCTTTATGAAGAGGAGATTTTACGGATGAAACTGAAATCAATTTGTGTGGCGTTTTTGGCGGCGGCAGCGGTTTTCATGACGGGGACTTTGATGCATGCCGCCTCCGCACAAACCCCGAACGATCCCTTCTCCGACGGCACGCGCACGGTGGTGCTCTCGCACGAAGAGCGTGCAAGCCTTTTACAATTTGCCGACAACTCAAAGGCCAAGCTCGCAAAGGCGCTCCGGAT
>MEQJ01000048.1 GCA_001770165.1 Bdellovibrionales bacterium RIFOXYD1_FULL_53_11
TGTTTGAAGACCACGATTTCAGATCAATCAGGTCAATACCGTGTTGTGATAATTCATATAAATCGCAAGGTGCAGGGCCAGACGCTCGGCCCTTTTCGTGGTGTTCCAAGTCCTCCGGAACAGCCGGTTAACATTCGCCCGGATCATGGCGCAGGTGTGGTTGAGGGCAAAAAGAGGATCGAATTTTCCCGATTTCAGTTCTCCCTGTCCCACAACGCAGCCGCGTCGGCCCTTCGTCGTCAGGTGTTTGCCGTTTGGAAAGCATGCGTCAATCCAAGCGGGGTATTTTGGATTCTGATCCGTAATTATCGTCACATCCGGGGCCGCAAATGGTGCGATTGACCGCAACAGATCTTTCGCCGACTGCTCACGGTCATCGGCCCTCGGGCCATACTTTTTCCTTGCGATATCAGCAAGTAATCCCTTGGCTGGCATCGAGCAGACACGAAATCCGAGAAGTTTCCGGGTTACGGGGTCAACCACTATCGGTACGCTTAGCGGCTGATACTTTGATTTTTCAAATGTCTCCATTTCATCAAATTGAAGCGTCACAAGTTTCTGGCCTGTCTGTCCGTAATGATGATTCAGATATTCATTGTTTTTTTCTGTTGAGTTGAGCCCCAGGAATATGAACTTTCTGACGACCGTCTTGATGTTTATGCGAAGAACGATGGCCATTCTCCGCTGGGACATGCACGAGGCGAAGAGTTTTACGATGGACTTGTTGACCGTGCGTTTTTTTTGCATGAAACAGTCCGAACTGCTGGCGGCCGAAAAGGTGCGGCCACAGACCCGGCACAAGTATCTGGAGATTTCTTTTGAATCCGAAGACCGGAAAAAGTTCCCTTTCCGGACGATGTGGAGTGAATCCGGACCCCCGGCGTGGGACGGGCAGCTCTTGTAATGACATTTATCCGGCAATCGACTTGAAATCCCCAGCTTCATCAGTCGGCATAAGAGCAATTTGCGAGCCAGATCAGCTATCTTGCCCTATGACGAATTGCGATCATGCACAGGCTGGGGGGACGGCTTTAGTAATACCGACCGTACTGCACCTGCATCAGGCGCTGCTGCGCTTCCATCATCTGCTGCTGGGCAGTCATCATGTCTTGCTGTGATTGCTGCGTGTTCATATAAGGATTGTAATAGCTGCCATAACCGCCGTAGCTGCCATAACCGCCGCCATACCAAGGATATGCGCCGCCCGTATAACCTCCGCCGTAGTTACCGTAGCCGCCGTAGCCTCCATAACCCGTATAGCCTGCGTAAGGATTGTAATAGGCTCCATATCCGCTCATCTGCGGCCCGCCAAGCACGCCGCCAAATGACGACATCGGAAGACCATACCCGGCGGTAAAAGTGGAGCTTGGCGGGTAAAGTCCATACGACCCGAGCCCGGCCATGCCCATACCACCCGGATAGCCCATACCATAACCCGTTCCGTAACCCATGCCCATTCCGTAACCCATGCCCATTCCGTAACCCATGCCCGTGCCATAACCCACACCCATGCCGGTGCCATATCCCATGCCACCATATCCCATTCCGATCATCCCCATTCCGCCATAACCGTAACCACCCGGAGGCGCGCATGGAATGCCGATGGCCATGCACTGATTGACATAGTTGCCGTAGGATTTCACATATGCGCGCGTCCCCTCTACATATGACCAGGCGTTAAGGCCACCGACAACCGCAGGTGTAACAGCCTGAAGGCCCGCAACAAGATAGTCCGCCCAGTTGGGATCGCGCTGAAGCGCGCACTGCGGACAAATGGCAATTGTACGCTCAATGCTCGTGCGGATGTTTTTCTTTTCTTCATTCTTGCCTTTGATTTCGTCTTTCAGATCCTTGATGCGCTGGCCGATAGCAACCATCTTGTGCTGGCGGATCACCTCGGGACATTCATTAACCGCCCTGCGACAGGCGGGCTCGACGGTGTAAAGGCTCTTGTTCAGCTTTTCATAAACCACCATGCAAAGACCTTTTTCGCTAAAATCTCTGTTGAAATCAATGTTCTGGTCCGATTTGATTGACAAGTATTGTTTGAGATCGACGGTTTTGCACATGCCGGTTTCAACCGTTACTGTCGGCTTGCCGGTTTGCGCGGCTGATACCGTTGTCTGCGGAACACATTTTTCGTGACAGAGCTTCCTGTATCCTTCTGCGTAATTTGCAAGCGACGGGGCGTATTCAAGCACCTCCTCGGTAAAACGTTTGTCCTTCAGCTTTGCCCTGATTTTTTCCAACTTTTTTATTTCTTTTTTGATTGCGATCAAGCCTTTTTCCGCACTTTTGTACTCAGCCTGCAAAACCTTGAGCTGGGCTGATGTCGCAAACACATCCTGCGAAGCCACCAACATGATTGCGGCCGTTGAAAGACAGACTGCCAACTTGATTTTGGTATCCATATTCCACCCCTCGGGACCCGTGCATAAACACACACGAGGCAATATCCTCTCTTATAAATAATCGACATTTAGCTGTAAGAACTGTAACCCCATATGAGCCCCGTATTATTGATTTTTACATTATTTATGCGTTGCGTCAAGGCGGGCGGCACTGCCGTTCCCGGGCCCGTTTCGGACATTTTATTATAATATTTTGAAACCATTGAAAAAAACGGAAACAAGCAAGAAAATATGAACATGTTTACGGATCTTAAGAAAGAAGCTGACGTTTTCTCGGCTTATCTTATATCTGACCTTACGCCCGACCCGGTAAAAGCGCGCTATGTGGCGACAACTCAATTTTTGGAGCCGGACCTGCTTTCTTCAGTGGCCATCCGGGCGCCCTGGCTGCTTGGTTTCATGGACGCAGGAACCGCACTTGTCCGGCGAGAACATCCACTACGTAAAAAACTGCTAGTGATGACGGCAATACTTGAAGCGGACAAAACTCACACTGCGCATTTTCTTGCGTCCGGCCCCGCTTCCATTTCCAAATATCTCCGTTTTATTTCAATCTGCCTGCGCGCCGGCGCAAAAGCTGCAGTTGGCATCCCCCTGGTAATAGCTCTTGGCCTCATGGAGAAACACTCATGAACGACTTCATCGTCGTGGGTTCGGGCCCCTGCGGGGCGCAAGCCGCACAGACACTGGTCGAACTGGGCGGCAGGGTTCTCATGCTGGACGCCGGCATCACCCCGAAACACGACTACGCCTCCATAACCCCCGACGAGCAATTTCTCGACATCCGCCGCACCTGCGACGGACAGCACCGTTTTTTTCTCGGCGAAAATTTTGAAGGCATCAGCCTCGGCGACACACGCACCGGCTCAAGCCTTCCACCGCCGCGCAAATATATAACCGGCAGGGTTGACGAACTCACGCCTTCCCGCTCGGCAAATTTCATGCAGCTCGAAAGCCTCGCCCTCGGAGGCCTGGGAGCGGCCTGGGGGCTCGGCAGTTTCACCATGTCCGACAATGAACTCATTCACATGGGGCTTTGCCCGGCCGAAATGCGCAAAAGCTATGACTGCGTCTCAGCACGCATCGGAATTTCGGCGGATACCGACAATATTTTCGCGGGAGGGCTCGGCAATGCGCTGCCGGCGCTTGAAATCGATGAAAGCGCCGAAATACTATACCAGCACTGGCTCAAAAAAAAATCAGAGCTTGCGGGGCGGGGCATCCATGTCGCAAAAACACCGCTTGCGCTCCTTTCCCGCGACTTCGACGGCAGACGCGCGTGCCAGTACCATGACATGGAATTCTGGAGCGACCACGGCGCCGCTGCATACAGACCCCAGCTCACAATCGACCGTTTGAAAAAATCAAACCTGTTTGAATACCGCCCGGGCGCGCTTGTCACGCGATTCAAATCATACGAAGGCCGCGCAGACGTGGAATACCTGGACCTTCAAACAATGGGGGGGAAAACCGCCGCCTGCCGCAAACTCGTTCTTGCTTCAGGCGTGTTCGGCACCGCGCGGATCGCACTCAGGTCTTTCGGAATGCACGGGCAGGAAATCCCCCTGCTCTGCAACCAATACTATTACGTGCTTTGCATGAGACCAGGGCTTTTCGGTCGCGAGCTGCGCAACCGCCGCCACAGCATGGGACAACTCGTAATGGCATACGATGCGCGCGGCGACCAAAGCCATCTGCCGGTAGCCTCGATCCTGAGCTATCGCTCGCTTTTGCTTTCACGACTCATCAAGGACACACCACTCGCGTGCCGCGAAGCAATTCCGGCCATGAAGTTCCTTCACACCGGCTTCACGATCGCAGGAATCCACTTTCCGGATTACCGGAGCGAACTCAAAAGTCTCCGTCTTGAACCGGGCGGCGATTCACCGGCCGGAGATCATCTGCAAATAGATTTTTCGCTCAAGGACAAGGAAAAAGCCCGCATCCATGCCGACAAGAAGGCGCTTTTCTCGGGGCTCCGCAAACTCGGCTGCTGGCCCGCCATGACTGTCGACCCCGGTCACGGGGCAAGCATCCATTACGCCGGCACGCTGCCGTTCGGCACCTGCTGCAGTCCGCTTCTTACGTATCCCGACGGAAGGCTCAACGGTCTCGGAAATGTTTTTGTGGCTGACGGCTCGCCGTTCACGTTTTTGCCCGCCAAAGGCATCACGCTTACGCTGATGGCTTATGCGGATTTTGCGGCACGGATGGCGGCAAAATAAGCTTTTAAAATCTCTTCAACAAAATTCCAAGCCTTGCCAGATCCGGTGCGGATTCAAATTTTATCATCGCCTTGAGACCGAGAAGATTTTCGCTCGTCACCGGGAGTTTGATCCCAAGGGTTTCTGTCAGCTTCAGACACATGAGGGCCACTGCGCCCGGAAGCGGAACGAATACCGGTTCCACGCCCATGCGCCGCCCGATCGCCCTGAAAAAATCGCGATAACTCATTCCATCCGGATCGGCGATATTGAGCGTTCCCGTCATTTTTTTTTCAACTGCGATCATAATGCCGCTGCAAAGATCCTCTATCCATACCGGCTGTATGACCTGCGCACCGCCAAAAAAAAGCGGTACAATCCGCGTTTTTGCCAGCGAGCCGGACATACGGGCAAAAATTCCGCCATCCCCCACTACAAGTCCGGGCCGCACGATGAGATCCCTCGCCGGGTCCATGAGCCGTTCGGCAGAGAGTTTGCTGCGACCATAAAGCGATTCGGCAGCCGGATGTGATGAAATTGAAGAGATATAAACAAACTGTTTCACGCCGGCTTTTTCGGCAGCCACCTTGATGCGTCTCGCGCCTTCGACGTTTTGCGCAAGATATCTTGCGCTCTCATCCGGCGCCTGCGAATGCGCACAGTGTATCACCACATCAACCCCGGCCAACAGGGCCCCGGCATCAAGCTCATCCGTCAAATCATATTTCTTCCACAATGCTTTCGAACCGGCCAGCCATGAGGGCTCCCGGCGCGAAAGAGCAACAACGTTTTTTTCTTTTTTCAATAGAGCCGCACAAAGGCGCGAACCGATAAACCCGCTTGCACCACTAACGGCGAATCTCATGTTGCTGAAACGGCTCTCAGAAGGTTCTTCCCGACCCGCCGGTCGTTCCGCCATATGGCGAATAGTACGAACCGTAACCGCCACCGCCACCGCTGTTCATTACCTGCATGTAGCGTGCTTGTGCTTCGGCCATTTGCTGCTGGGCCGTCATCATATCCTGCTGGTATTGCTGCGCACGCTGCATGGCCATTTGCTGCTGCTGCATCTGGGATTGCATCATGGACATGTATTGCTGATTCATGCCGCCATACATTCCTGGCGACATGCCCATACCCATGCCTGTACCCATCGGCATTCCCATTCCCATGCCTGTACCCATTCCCATGCCGCTACCCATGCCCATCGGGTAGCCGCCCATACCGCCATAACCTGTCGTTGGGTAACTTCCCATTCCCATGCCACTACCCATATATGGATTGTAATAACTTGACGCAAAAGGATAGCCCATTCCAGCCATTGAACTTCCCATGCCCATCGGATAACCGCCCATGCCGCCATAACCAGTCATTGGGTAACTTCCCATGCCCATCGGCATTCCGCCGCCCATGCCCATCGGGTAACCACCACCACCAATACCAATTCCTAAACCAAATCCCATTCCCATTCCGGAACCCATCATACCCATGTTGGCAGGACCATAATTAGCCGGGCCATAATTAGCCGGACCCATCATAGAATACGGGTTATATGCCATCATCGGATATCCATAACCCACGGGCATTCCGCCACCCATGCCCATCGGCATTCCGCCGCCCATGCCGCCATAACTCGTCATTGGGTAACTTCCCATTCCCATGCCCACGCCCATACCCATGCCGCCCATCGGCATTCCGCCGCCCATGCCGCCCAATAATCCGCTAAACAAACCGCCGCCGCCACCCATCACGCCGCCCGACGTCGGCGCACCACAAGGAATACCTATAGCCATGCATTGGCTGAGATAATTATTATAGTTGCTGTTATAAGAACTCATCCCTTTCATGTACGCGTATGTATTGAGACCACCGAGCACCATCGGCGAAATTGCCTGCAAACCGCCAAGTACGTAATCGCCCACCCCCGGCTCGCGCTGCTGCTGTCCCCACATGCACCAAGGACAAGTTTGTCTCAGGTCTGTTTCCTGCGTGCTGAGTTCGGATTTCTCTTTTTTCAGTTCCTTGATTTCAGCCTCTGTGTCCTTGATGCGTTCTTTCAGTCTTTTTATCAGAAGCTGTTTTTGAACTTCACCGCACTTGCGCACGGCAAGCGCGCAAGGAGCATCAAGCGTATAAAGGTCTTTGATGCGGGAATAAATCATCATGCAAACGCTCGTCCTCTCCGTAATCGCGCGGTCTCTGATCTTGACGTCTCCCTTCGCAAGCTCAGGAATCAGATTCTTGAAAAAACTCTCAGTGCAGGCTCCCTTCGCAGGATCGCATGGCTCATTGCAATCGCCCGCGAGTTCCGGAAATTTTTCGAGGTCGGCCGAGCCGGACTGGATTTTGGCGATGTCCTTTTTGGTATCCAGGATCTCCCTGGATTTTTCCTTGATCTGGGATTCCATTTTCTTCCGTTCCGCATTTATTTTTTTCAGGTCAGATGCGGCCCCGGCAATCCCCGGAACCATTATACTCACTGAAAAACCAGCGATAACCACCATCGATAATGTTTTCTTGCAGATCATAGGACAATGTTCCTCTCCGTTGCACTTTTCGGCAAGAAAGTTCAGGAACTTCAATGAAAAACCCCATAAAAGTTGACTTTATTTGTACGGTTAATGAATAATCTTATAATATCGTTTTATATCAGCCAGATGACTAAATGCGTGACTTTTTGACCGCTTCACGCCTTTTGCGCTCTCTAGCCTTCTTTGCGCTCTGGCGTTTGCGGTTTTTCATTTTCTGCGTCTTGTGTTTTCTTCCACGTCCCATGCATAGGGTTTCCGCCACATCAGGGTTTTAAGCAAGAAAAATATTCATTTGAGAAATTCAAAACCACATGGCACGCTCATTGATGTAATTTCATTGGGGGTGCCTTATGGATTTGCAGACCGGATTTTCGCACGAAACCGAATACATGCCCGGAGCGACCGTTATCTACGGAATACACGGAAAATGCACCATCTCGTCCGTCGAAGCCCGCCAGGTCGGCGGCAACACCCTCAGGTTCTACAAGCTTGAAAAAGTCAAATCCACCTTCGCCCGGACCAACCGCCTTGAACCGGCAATCTGGCTGCCGGTGACAAACGCCCGGGACCGGGGGCTGCGCCTGCCCATGTCAGCCGCCGACGTCGAAACCGCCATGGCCATGATATGCAACCGCGAATATTATTTCCCGCTCGCCGAACCCTGGCTCGCAAACCAGGCAAGAATCGAAACAACCATCCGGCTTGAAGGATTCATGGGCCTGGCCAAGGCCGTAAGCTTCACCGAAGTCCTGAAACGCCGCCAGGTCGTGCCAGAGAGCGAGCTGCTCCGCTTCAACGAAAACGTCGCAAAACTTTTTGTGCGCGAAGTCTGTGACGCCACCGGCAAGCTTCCGCGCGACGTGTATGCAGAAATAGAGCGCGGAATAAAACACAAGCTGCAACCGGACAATTGAGCTACCGCGCCCTACTCGTACCTTAGCGCCACAATCGGATTGAGACGCGCGGCCTTTCGGGCCGGATAAATCCCGAACACCACACCGACCAGCGCCGAAAACACGAAGGCGAGCGTCACCGCCCCAAGCGATACTGAAGTAGCCCAGCCGGCAAGGGCGCTCATAACCACGGTGATAAGCCATCCCAGGATTATTCCCGTCACACCGCCAAAAACGCTCACCACCACCGCCTCGGACAGGAACTGGGCCATGACATCAGCCCGGCGCGCGCCAATCGCCTTGCGAAGTCCGATCTCGCGCGTGCGCTCCGTAACCGACACAAGCATGATATTCATGATGCCGATGCCGCCAACCAGCAGTGAAATCGCCGCAATCGACGCCAGAAGAAGCGACATTATTCTTCCGCTTGCCGAAACCGCGTTTTGAATGTCAGCCATGTTGCGTATCGTGAACGCGTCCTGCTGGAGGGACGGCGGAATGCGATGCCGGGACAACATGATCTCCATGGTTGAATCCTGCGCGGCCTCCATATCCTCGGCCTGTTCGATTTCTATATCGATATAATCCACATAATTTTTTCCGAGCACGCGATACATTGCCGTTAAAAGAGGAATGACCACAAGATCATCCTGGTCATGAAAGCTGTTCGCACCCTTCTCGGGCAGGATGCCGATCACCATGAAATTGATCTTCCGGATCTTGATCATCTCCCCGATCGGATTGCGGTCGCCAAAAAGCTCGCGCACTATCCTCATGCCGATCACGGCAACCCTCTGGCGGCGACTGTTTTCCTCTACAGTGAAAAAACGCCCAACCGGCGGCACTGCGGAGTGCATCCGCGCATACGAAGGCATCACGCCAAAAATACTGGTGTTCCAGTTTTTGTTCTGGAACCCGGCCTGCCCGCGACCGGTCACGGCCGGGGATGTTTCTTTCACCGACTTGATTTTCTGCCCGATCGCCGCCGCGTCCTCCATCGTCAACCTTGTCGAAGCCCCGCTCTCCATCCTGACGCCGCCCATGCGCATTGAGCCGGATCGGAGCACGAGAAGATTGGAACCGAGTGAAGCGATCTGCGCCTCGATCGCCTTTTGCGCGCCCGTGCCAAGCGCAAGCATGGCAACCACCGCGGCAACCCCGATCAAAATGCCGAGCATCGAAAGCGCCGTGCGGACCTTGTTGGCAAGCAACGTCCTGAAACCCTGCCTGAAATGCTCGAAATATTCAGCCAGCGTGCCGCCACTGCCGGACCGGGTTGTTTTTGATTCTTTTGATGGCACTGGAACCACGTCCGCGACCGTTGCCGCGGCATCATCCTGCTGCACTATCCCGTCACGCATCCTGATAATACGTCCGGCCTGACGGCCGATTTCTTCTTCGTGTGTCACCACGACCACGGTTATTCCCTGGCGGTTGAGCGACCTCAAAAGTTCCATGATCTCTTTTTCACTCGCAGAATCGAGATTACCGGTCGGCTCATCGGCAAAGATGATTTTGGGCGCATTGACAAGCGCCCGCGCAATGGCAACCCGCTGCTGCTGACCGCCCGAAAGTTCGGCCGGCGTATGCCCCGCCCTGTCGGCAATCCCCACTTTTTCCAGAAACTCCACGCCCTTTCCGGCGCTCATCCCGCGGCGGCTGTAAAGAAGCGGGAGCGCGACGTTTTCCGCCGCACTCATGCGTGACAGTAGATTGAACTGCTGGAACACGAATCCGACGGTATCACGCCGCAGAACCGCAAGTTCGTCCTCCGTCAGGCGCGAAACCGGTCTTCCGTCCAGAAGATATTCACCTGTATCGGGCGTATCCAGAAGCCCGAGAATATGCATGAGAGTTGACTTGCCCGAGCCCGACGGCCCCATGATCGCGACAAACTCTCCGTCATTTATCGTGAGCGAAACCCCTCTCAAGGCGTGCACGGTGGTGCCGCCCATGGCATATTTCTTCCCGATATCCCTGATCTCAATCACCCTAGCGCTTCTTTCCCTGACCAAACGGCATAAGCGGTGACCCGGCTTTCTTCTTTCCGCCCGACCCGATTTTAATGTCAGGCACCATGACCACGTCACCTTCGGTCAGGCCTTCGATGATTTCAATGTGCTTCCCGTCCGTGAATCCGGTCTCCACGTCCAGCTCCGACGTCTTTCCGCCCTGGGGTCCGCGACCAGAGACAAAGCTCCGGCCATCGGCCACCTTGACCGCATCCGCCGGCACCAGCAGCACATCGCGTTTTGAGGCGACAAGAAACGTCACATTGGCCGTCATGCCGCTGCGCATGAACGCGGGGGTTTCGCGTGGAATCACATCAACTGCGTAAGTGGTGACACTGTTAACGGTCTTTGCATCATAAGCGATCTGCCCGACCTGCGACGCAATCTCCTTTGATGAATATGCATCAAGCACGACACGTGCCTTCTGCCCGACCTTGATCTGGGAGATATCCGTTTCGTCGACCTGCGCCTTGACCGCAAGGCGGTCGGACATGATGAACACCGCATCCTGCGCCGAAAACGTCTGCCCCGGCTCGACATTACGTAAAATGATCATACCCAAAATGGGCGCCATAATCGGAGTCGACCTGTACATCTCCTCCCATCGCTTGAGCTCCTCGCTGCCGCGCGCGCGCGCGGCATCCAGAAGAGCGGCGCGTTCCGTCGAACTCATCCACGCGAGCACCTGCCCTTTTTTGACCCGCTGCCCTTCGCGCACCAATACATTTTCGACCCGTCCCTGTATCGGAGGTTTGATTTCAAGCCTGTTCTCCGGCTGCACCACGCCCGTGCTCAAAATTGTTACTTCAATATCCCCTTTAACGGCCTTCACTTCCTTTAATTTGATGTCGGCTGCCTTTTTCTTGCTTGCAGCCGTTCCGGCAACCGCCGCCACAACCGCCGCCATAAGCGCCGCAGTGACAATGATTTTTTTCCTGTTCCAAAATCCGTTCATTCAAACACCCCCCTGCCCTGCGCCTGCTCCCACGCCGCCTCCGCAAGCACGCGTTCACGCGAACTCTGAAGGCGGTTCTTCTCATATCTGATGAGATCGCTCTCGATCCTGTCCCATTCCTCAAACGACAGCAGTCCGTTGTCATACTTCTGCCGCGCTATCTCCGCACGTGTCCGAGCGGCTTCAAGAAATTTTTCGTCCACCTCGAGCCTTGTCACCGCCTCGACATACGTGGCCCACGCCTGCCGGAGTTTGGGCACCAGCTCCGCATCCGTGTCGGCGCGAAGATAAGCGGCCGAACGCGCCGTGGATGCAGCGGCACGGGTGGCAAAAAAATCCCGGCCACCTCCAAAAAGAGGGAAAGTGAGGGAGACAGCGGCACTCCATTTTCCGTTTTGCGGAAAAAAATCCTCGCCGGTGCGGGATTTTTGCGCCGTAGCACCCAGCACCGGCAAAAATCCCGAACGGGCCGACGACACCAGGGCCGATGCGGCATCCTCTGCGGCGGCGGCTTCGCGATGATCAGGCGTCAGGGGCGCAAGCGCGGCGAAGTCGGGGTC
>MEQJ01000049.1:0-8262 GCA_001770165.1 Bdellovibrionales bacterium RIFOXYD1_FULL_53_11
CCTGGGAATATCTCTCGCGCGCGCCCTGCGACTGCGACATCGCTTCCATGCTGCCCATGCCCCGATACACCTTGTACGTCCGGCCCTGGTACAGAATGGTCTCGCCGGGCGCTTCGTCCGTACCCGCAAAAAGCGAGCCTATCATCACTGACGATGCCCCCGCGGCCAGCGCCTTTGTAATGTCGCCGCTGAACTTTATGCCGCCATCGGCGATGACGGGCACTGCATGCTTGCGCGCGGCCCGCACCGCCTCGGTGAGCGCAAAGAGCTGCGGCACCCCGACACCGCTCACTACCCGCGTGGTGCAGATCGAGCCGGGCCCGATGCCAACCTTGATCGCGTCGGCTCCGGCGAGTGCCAGCGCCTCGGCGCCGTCATGAGTCGCCACGTTGCCACCCACGACATCGACCATGCGGTCAAACCGCTTCTTCAGGGCGGCCACCATTTCCACCACGCCCTTTGAATGCCCGTGCGCGCTATCGACAAACAGGATGTCCGCGCCGGCCTCGACCAGAAGGTCGGGACGGAGCATGTCCCGGTCGCCGGCCCCCACGGCGGCGCCGACAAGCAGCCGTCCGTAGCCGTCCTTGAGCGCGTTGGGATAGGCCTGCTTCTTTTTGAGGTCTTTTATGGTGATGAGACCTTTCAAATTTCCTTCACTGTCGACGACCGGGAGTTTTTCCACCCTGTGGTCGCGAAGTATGACCTGCGCCTGTTCAAGCGTCGTGCCCTCGGGGGCGGTGATGAGCGGCATGCGGGTCATGCGCGACTCGACGGGCGCCGACATGTCGGTCTCGAACCTCAGATCGCGGTTGGTGAGGATTCCGATCAGTTTCTTGCGTTCGCCGTTTTTCGTGCATACCGGAACGCCCGAGATCTTGTACGTCCTCATCAATTCAAGCGCCTGGCCTATGCGCGCGAGCGGCTCAATCGTTACAGGATCGAGGATCATGCCCCACTCGCTTTTTTTGACCTTTTCGACCTCAAAGGCCTGCTGACGCGATGGCATGTTCTTGTGAATGACGCCGATGCCGCCCTCCTGGGCCATCGTAATGGCGGTTTTGCTTTCGGTCACGGTGTCCATGGCCGCCGACACGAGCGGAATGCGCATCCCGACGCGCCGGGTGAGTTTTGTGTCAACGCCGGTTTCATTCGGAAGGGTTTCGGAATATCCCGGCAGCAGAAGAACATCGTCAAACGTAAGCGCCTCTGAATTCTGATCCGGGTATATTTTCATTGTTCATCTCCGGGGCCGTAGTAATCCATGCTCTCAAGGTCCTTGTCATCCGAGCCGAGCTTCACCGGACCGCGCACGTAGCAGCGGTATTCGCACGAGTCGTTGACGTAGTTGTCGGCGCTCTTTTTCAAGAACGCGATCTCGTCCGCGCGCAAGGCGCGCACGACCTTGGCGGGCGACCCGAGCACCAGGCTTTTTGGCGGCACTTTCGTGCCTTTTGTAACCAGCGCGCCCGCCCCCACCATGCAATCAGGCCCGACCTCGGCGTCATCAAGAATGACCGCGCCCATTCCGACCAGCACCCGGTCTTTTACCGTACAGCCATGAAGCGTGACGTTGTGGCCGACCGTTACATCATCACCCACGACCAGCGGGCTCTTCACCCTCGTCACGTGGAGCACCGATCCGTCCTGTATATTGGTGCGGCTGCCGATGCGGATGTAATGCACATCCCCCCTTACGGCGCACTGAAACCAGACGCTCGAATGGTCTCCGATCTCGACGTCTCCGATTATGTCCGCCGAGGGCGCAATAAAGGCTGTTTCATGGATTTTGGGCCATTTTCCGTGATGAGGAATGATCAAGCGGGGCTGTTCTCCTCTGATGCCTGTCAGATTTAAACCGGGGGTCGGTGAAATACAACAGGGAAAAAGAATACGATCTTAAATCGCCCGGAAGTGTTATACGAAACCAAGATAAAAAAAGGTGGCATGATCAGCAACAAAAATGAACCGCGAAACCGGATTTTCGCAGATTTCTTAGGCATTTTAGGCCGCTCAACGGATCTCGTAACCGAAGACCCTGTGCGCGACGAACTCTTCAGCGTTGAACGCCTTGAACTCTATGCTGCCTACCTGGCCCAGCAGCTCGCCGTAACCTCCGATCGACGGCGAGGCCGTTCCCTTCTGCCCGGGCTCAAGCAGAACGGCGTAAAACTCCTTGATGCTTATCTCTCCCTGACGGCAGCCATCCGCGACAAGCAGGCGGTTTCTCCCGGGGCCGAGTGGTTTGTCGATAACTTTCATATCATCGAAGATCAACTCAGAAGCATAAAACAGGATCTGCCGCAGGATTATTACCATGAGCTGCCAAAGCTCGCAGCGGGCGAACTCAAGGATTATCCCCGGGTTTATGCCATCGCCATGGCCGTCATCGCGCACACGGACAGCCGTCTGGATGCGGACACCCTCCGGCGCTTTATCCAAGCCTATCAACAAGTATCCCCGCTCAAAATCGGAGAACTCTGGGCTGTCGCAATCACGCTGCGTATCGCCCTTCTCGGGCACCTGACCCCGCTAACGGAAAGGATCGCCTGCGCCCGTGAAAACCGCGGCGCCGCTGATTCACTGGCAGATCAACTTCTCGAACTGGCGGTTCATCCGGGCGTTCAGCCACATGAGCTCGTCCAGCTGTTGTCGCGCGAGCTGGGACCCCCTGCTGACTACAACCGGGCATTCATCGTACAGCTCATCCAGCGGTTGCGCGACCAGGATCCCGACATCCGGCCCGCCTTTGACTGGCTGGAGAAACAACTTCAGACCCACCATGACACCAGCACTTCTCAAGTCGTTCAGCTCGAGCTTCACAGGCAGGCGTCCGCCCAGGTTACGGTCGGCAATATCATTTCGAGCCTGCGCCTGCTCGCGACCCTCGACTGGCGCGACTTCTTCGAAAGCGTGAGCGCGGTCGACCCCATTCTCGCTGCCGACCCCGCCGCGGCTTATTCGAAAATGGATTTTCAAACGCGTGACCGCTATCGACACGCCGTGGAACGGATCGCGCGAAGATCTACGGGCGACGAACTCGAAATTTGCCATAAGGCCGTCACGCTTTCCGCGGCCGCCAAGGCCGCGACCCCGGACAACCAGCGCCGCGCCCATATCGGGTATTACCTGATCGCCGAGGGCCTCGCAGAGCTTGAAAACTTTTTCAACTACCGCCCCCGTTTCAAAGAGCGGATCCATCGCCTGATTTTGCGTTATCCGGCATTTTTCTATCTGGGAACGCTCACCGGACTGACTTTGCTCTTTCTCCTTCCCTTTCGTGAATTGCACTGGGCGTTTTGGAGCCTGGCCGCTTTTCCGGCCAGCGAACTCGCGCTCGGCATTATCAACTATTACGTTACCTTCCTCATCAGCCCCCAAGCCCTTCCCAAAATGGACACCCTGCATGGCCTTCCGGAGGACGCGCAAACCATCGTTGTCATTCCAACCCTTTTTACGAGCGCAAACGCAGTACGGAACCTCCTCGAATCGATCGAACTCCATGCCCTCGGCAACGCGGACCCCGTGCTGGCTTTTGCTCTTTTGGGGGATTTTTCGGATGCTGATACCGAGTGTGCACCGAATGATGACGCCATCCTCACGCTGGCCCGACAGGGGATAGACAAGCTTAACGCACAATACCCTGCCGCGCACTTTCCCCGCTTTCATCTTTTTCACCGGCGGCGTCAGTGGAATCCATCCGAAGGAAAATGGATCGGCTGGGAACGAAAACGCGGAAAGCTTCTGGAGTTCAACCGATTACTGAGAGGCGCACGGGATACGAGCTATCTCGGAAAGCCGCCCGACTTCAAATACCTTTCCAGGTTCAAGTACGTAATCACCCTGGACTCGGACACGCAGCTTCCCCGGGATGCGGCCCATCAGCTGATCAGAACCATCATTCACCCCTTGAACCAACCCCGGTATGACGCCCGCAAAAAAAGAGTGACCGCCGGCTACGGAATTCTTCAGCCACGAATCAGCGTGGATCTCGTAAGCGCCGCTCAAACCCGGTTCGCAAGGCTTTATTCGGGTAATACCGGGCTTGACGTCTACACGACCGCCGTCTCCGACGTTTACCAGGATCTTTTTGCCGAAGGGAGTTTCACCGGCAAGGGCCTCTATGTCGTGGACGCTTTCGAGCTGGCCCTTGCCGATCGCGTGCCCGAAAACGTCGTTCTGAGCCACGACCTGTTTGAAGGCTCGTATGCGCGCTCCGCCCTTGTCACCGATATCGAACTCTTCGATGATTACCCGCCGGACTTCGACACCTTCTCGAAACGGGCCCATCGCTGGACAAGGGGCGACTGGCAAATTGCGCCCTGGCTTTTTCCCTGGGTATCGGATGCGCAAGGGCGCCTGGTTTCCAATCATCTCCCGCTGATCGCGCGATGGAAGATCTTCGACAATCTGCGCCGGAGTCTCCTGCCGGTTGCGACTTTAGCATGGTTGATTCTCGCCTGGACCATCATTCCAGGGCCGCCAGCGATGCTGACTCTGTCGATTCTTGCCGTGCTCGCCTTCCCGATCTACGCGCCCTGCCTTTCAGGCCCGGATTTGAAACTGTCCGGACTGCCCTGGCGCGGATATCTTCTCGGCGTCTTGGCGCAAACCAGAATCCGGACGGGCCAGGTTGCCCTCATGATCGCCTTTCTTCCAAATTATGCCTGGACCCAGGCTGATGCGATATTCAGAACGCTGTATCGTAAATTCGTATCCGGGAAGAAGCTCCTGGAATGGCTGACCTTTGCTCAAAGTCATATCAAGCGACGGAAAATACTCTCTTTTGCAGAAATTATATTTTCTGGCCCTTTCTTGTCACTCCTGACCGGAGCCCTGATCATACGCTTTCGCGTATCGGCGCTGCCAATCGCGTCTCCCTTCCTCCTGCTCTGGTTCACCGCTCCCTTCATCAAGCACTGGGTGGGCCGGAGCCCCCCTTGCGCCGGGCATTCATTCGAGCCGGGGGAAATCCGGACTTTCCGGCGATATGCGCGACGTACATGGCATTATTTCGAAACTTTTATTAGTCCCCGGGACCACTGGCTCGCACCCGATAATTATCAGCTCGACCCCAAACCAATCATCGCGCACCGGACTTCCCCTACAAATATCGGCCTGCAGCTTCTGGCGACAACATCCGCCTTTGACCTTGGATATTTGGGCTGCCTTGAATTTGTCGAAAGTCTGGAAAAAACATTCCTGACACTCGGCCGGCTCGAAAAATTACATGGGCATTTATTCAACTGGTACGACACCCTGACCCTTGTCCCTTTGCAGCCGCAGTATATTTCAACCGTCGACAGCGGCAACCTGGCCGGGCATCTCATCGCGGTCAAACAAGCCTGTCGAAAACTTGCGGAGAATCCAGGCCCCAGCACTGTCTCGATAACCGGCCTTGCAGATACTCTCCACGAATTGCTTGAGGAGGCGGATAAAGTCGAGGAACCCACGCAAAATTCCGAAGCCATCACCATCAAGCAACTGCAAGAATCGATCCTGGCCTGTCTTGAGCAGGTTGCTCCCGGGGTGCCGGAAGCCGCACTGCCCTGGGCCGAACTCCTGACATATCTCGCTCCGCGCCTTGCTGAATGCGAAGACATTTTGAATGGCATCGCGGCAGAAGAAAACCCCGAAAAACTGGCGGAAACCCGAATCTGGCTCGTAGCCACACAAAAACAGGTGCGGGAGTTTCAACGGGATCTCCAGAAACTCAAGGCGGGCCCCCAATCAGACGTTGCCGTCCGGCTCACCGCTCTGATGAATCAATGTGACGAGCTTGTCCTCGGCATGGATTTTCGTTTTCTGTTCGACGAACAACGCAAACTCTTCGCGATCGGATATAATGTAGCCGAATCGCGACGTGACAACTCCTACTATGACCTGCTGGCTTCGGAATCGCGCCTGGCCAGTTTCATCGCGATCGCCAAAGGCGACGTGTCCCAGGAGCACTGGTTCCGGCTGGGTCGAAAGATGGCCGCCACCGGGACGAGTCGCGCCCTGATCGCCTGGACCGCCACGATGTTTGAATATCTGATGCCGGTCCTGGTAATGCGCGGCTACCGCAACACACTTCTGGATCAAACCTATAATGCCGTAGTCGCCAGACAAATCGAATATGCCGCCCAGTTGGGCGTCCCTTGGGGAATCTCCGAGGCCGGCTACAATGCGCGTGATCTTCAGCACAACTTCCAGTATGGGCCCTTCGGAATCCCCGGGCTGGGTCTTAAACGGGGGCTGAGCAATGAACTCGTGATCTCTCCTTACTCGACGATGCTGGCCGCGATGATCGACCCGCGCGCCGCGCTTGCAAATCTTGAAAGGCTTTCCGGCCTGCAAGCATTCTCGCAGTACGGCTTTTTCGAGTCCATCGATTACACCCCGTCGCGGCTGCCAGAAAACCAAAAGAGCTTCGTCGTCCGTTCTTTCATGTCCCATCATCAAGGAATGAGCCTGGTCTCCATCAACAACCTGCTTCATGACTCGCTAATGCAAAGACGATTTCATGCGGACCCCCTGGTTCAGGCAACCGAGCTTCTTTTGCAAGAGCGGATCCCCCGGGCCGTCGCCCTGTTATATCCCCGCACTGAAGAAGTTAGGGCCTATGGCACCTCCGCGATCTCATCGAGCCCGAGTCCCCGGCTTTACTCCAATGTCAATCTGCCGACACCGCGGACCCAGCTTCTTTCCAACGGCACCTACTCAGTCATGGTAACGTCGGCGGGCTCGGGCTTCTCGCGCTCCGGTCGCCTGGCCGTCACCCGCTGGCGGGAGGATCTGACTCGCGACAACTGGGGACAATACATCTATTTGCGAAAACCGGGGGCGGATACGTTCTGGTCAACCGGGTTCCAGCCGACCCTGGTCAAGCCCGACGAATACACGGTGTCTTTCGGAGAGGACAAGGTCGGCCTTTCCCGGCGCGACGGGGAGATTTTAACGCACACGGAAATCATCGTGTCGCCCGAGGACAACGTCGAACTTCGCCGTCTCTCCTTGACGAATCGCGGCTTCGATCCCGTCGAGCTCGAAGCCACGAGCTTCATGGAAATTGTTCTGGCTCCGCCCGTGGACGATGCCGCCCACCCTGCCTTCAGCAATCTTTTTGTACAGACCGAATTCGCGCCGGTCGAAGGCGCGCTCCTGGCCACCCGGAGACGCCGGTCCCCAGCCGACGCGCAGCCTTGGGGCTTCCATGTTGTCGTGACCGAAGGGAAAACCCTCGGACACCTTCAATACGAAACGGATCGGGCACGCTTCATCGGAAGAGGCCGGGATGTTTCCAGGCCCAGAGCACTCGATAAAAACCGTACGCTCGCGGGTACCGTCGGCGCGGTCCTCGATCCTGTTTTTTCGTTGCGGGTCGCCGTGCGTATTTTGCCCGGAGAAACAGTGTACATCCTCTTCGCGACCGGCGTTGCGGACTCGCGCGCGGACGCTCTTCGACTGGCCGACAAGTATCATGACCTCCATATATTCGTGCGCGCGGCCAATCTGGCCTGGATTCAATCCCGGATCCAGCTCCGGCATTTGAATATTGATGTCAACCAGGCGCATAACTTCCAGCGCCTCGCGGGACGGATCATCTATTCGGACCCCTCGCTGCGCCCGCGTCCATTTCTGCTCGGGTTAAACACCAAAACCCAGGCCGGCTTGTGGGCCTACGGCATCAGCGGCGACCATCCGCTGATCCTTACCCGGATCAGCGATGAGCGGGATATGTTCATGGTGCGTGAGCTGCTCCACGCACACGAATATCTGCGGCTCAAAGGGTTGACCATAGACCTGGTCATTCTCAACGAGCGGGCCCCGAGCTACCTCCAGTCCCTGCAGGACGAATTACAACGACAACTTCGAATGAGCGGCTCCCATGCCCTTCTGGACAAACCGGGAGGGGTTTTCATGCGACGGGCGGACATCATGCCGGCGGAGGATCTGCTTTTACTCAAAACAGTCGCCAGGGTCGTTCTGAGCGCGGAAAAAGGCACTCTTGAGGAGCAACTGGCCAGAAGAATCCCGTGGACCGGGCTCCCTGAAAATCTGACCCCCCGTGGCAGGGGAACCCGCATGATTTCCGCCCAACCTCCCGTTGTACCGGCGTTGACGTTTTTCAACGGCACAGGAGGCTTCACCGAAGACGCTCGAGAATATGTGATCGTTCTGAAAGAAGCACAATGGACTCCCGCCCCATGGATCAATGTCGTGGCAAACCCGCTCGATTTCGGATTTCTGATTTCAGAGTCGGGGGCCGGTTATACCTGG
>MEQJ01000049.1:8296-9521 GCA_001770165.1 Bdellovibrionales bacterium RIFOXYD1_FULL_53_11
TGCCGGTCCGGGAAAACGGAACCTACGTCATCCGTCATGGCCAGGGGTACACCCAATTTGAACATTCAAGTCATAACATCAGCCAATGCCTTCATGTTTCCGTCCCGCTGGATGCGAGCGTCAAAATAAGCCGCTTGCGCCTGAAGAATTCAGGCG
Source organism: Bdellovibrionales bacterium RIFOXYD1_FULL_53_11 (assembly GCA_001770165.1). Lineage (GTDB taxonomy): Bacteria > Bdellovibrionota > UBA1018 > UBA1018 > UBA1018 > XYD1-FULL-53-11. Next base: position 8,453 of record MEQJ01000049.1, read on the forward strand.
ACGGAGTGCGGCGCCTTTCGGTCACCAGTTATGCTGAATGGGTTCTCGGATTACAACGCGAGACAACCGCTCCCACGATCATCACGGAGATCGACCCCCGGACGGGGGCCATTTTCGCACGCAATCCGTACAATAACGAATTTGCCCAAAGAGTGGCCTTCGCCGAACTGATCGCGGAGGAGCGCACGCTCACCTGCGATCGCGAGGAATTTATGGGCCGAAACGGAAGTACAGCACGCCCGGCGGCCCTGCGACGAAAGAATCTCTCCGGCGCCTCGGGCGCCGGCCTGGATCCCTGTGCTGCGTTTCAAACTCACTTTGTGCTTCGACCAGGCGAAGAACGCGAATTCGTCTTCCTTCTCGGCCAGGCGGAGAACCCCGAAAAGGCGCACGCAATCATAATCCAATACCGGAAGAAGGACGCCGTCGAGGCGGCCCTCAAGGCCGTGGTCGCGTTTTGGAATACGACCTTGGGCGCAATCGAAATAAAAACTCCCGATGCGTCGATCAATACGTTGGTCAATCGCTGGTTATTGTATCAGGCCCTGTCCTGCCGGGTCTGGGCCCGGTCTGGCTTTTACCAATCAGGCGGCGCCATCGGCTTCCGGGATCAGCTTCAAGACGTAATGGCACTGGTTTATTCACAACCGGAGCTCGCCAGGCGGCAAATTCTCACGGCCGCTTCCCGGCAGTTCGAAGAGGGCGACGTCCAGCACTGGTGGCATCCTCCAACCGGTCGCGGGGTGAGAACACGTTTTTCGGACGACCTGCTCTGGCTTCCTTTCGTAACGAATTTTTATGTAAGCGTGACCGGGGATTATCCGGTGCTGGAAGAATCCGTTTCATTCATCGATGCGGCGGAGCTTGAAGCGGGACAGGATGACTCCTACCAGCTGCCCAGAACCAGCTTGCGAACCGCAACTGTTTTTGAGCATTGCGCCCGCGCCCTGGATCGAAGCCTCAAAACCGGAATCCACGGCTTGCCCCTCATGGGCTCCGGCGATTGGAATGATGGCATGAACCGCGTGGGCCACCAGGGCCGGGGCGAGAGCGTCTGGGTCGGATGGTT